>CP144169.1:3353597-3671462 GCA_039636785.1 Micrococcaceae bacterium Sec5.7
GTCAGGGTTCCCGCAGCCGCGGCGTTGTTGGCCGCTTCCGGTCCGGCGACTCCTTCGATGGCGCCGTGTCCGAACTCTTCGGGATGTTTGGACAGCCGCTTTTCCGTCACATAGGACAGGAAAGTGGGGATCTCGGCCCCGCCCGCGGGCAAGGCTCCGAACGGGAAACCGAACGCCGTTCCGCGCAGCCAGGGCTTCCAGGACCGTTTCCAGTCCTGTTTGCCCATCCACGGCCGCCCCACGGGAATGACATGCAGCGGGGTGCGGCGCAGGTGGGCCGCAACCCACAGTGCTTCGCCAACGGCGAAGATCGCGACGGCGACAACAACGATGTCCAGTCCGTCCACCAGGAGTGGCTGGCCGAACGTGAGGCGGCGCTGGCCGGTGACGGAGTCGATGCCCACCAGCCCGATGGCCAGGCCCAGGCCCAGTGAGGCGAAGCCCCGCAGGCGCGAACTGCCGAGCACAGCGGTGACGGCCAGCAGCGCGAGAATCATGATCGAGAAGTAGCTCGGAGCGCCAAGACTGACGGCAAACTGGACCACAATCGGGGCAAAGACCACCAGCAGCGTGGTGCCGATGGTGCCGGCCACGAACGACCCGATGGCCGCCGTGGCCAGCGCCTGCGAGGCCCTGCCGGCTTTGGCCATCTTGTTGCCTTCGATGGCCGTGATGACGGAGGAGGATTCGCCCGGGGTGTTCAGGAGGATCGAGGTGGTGGATCCGCCATACATTCCACCGTAGTAGATGCCGGCGAACATGATGAACGCGCTCGTTGGTTCCAGGGCATAGGTCACAGGCAGCAGGAGGGCCACGGTCATGGCCGGCCCGATGCCGGGGAGGACGCCCACGGCCGTGCCGAGGATAACGCCGATCAGGGCGTAGAGAAGGTTGACGGGCGTCAGCGCCGTGGCAAACCCGTCCATCAGTGAGGAGAAGATGTCCACTAGAGAATCCCTTCGAGCAGTCCGGCAGGAAGGGCGATGCCCAGGCCGAGGTAGAAGCCGTAGAACGTCAGCAGGGACAGCGCCACGGAGATCAGTCCGTCCCGCACATAGTGGCGGCTGCCCAGCGCCCAGACGCTGCCCCAGAAGAGGACGGTGCCGGAAATTACCCAGCCAGCCCAGTCGATCAGCACGACGTTGGCAATGAATGCCCCTGCCAGGGGAAGCACGGTGCGCCAGTCGGCGGGGTGCGTCAGGTCCACGTCCTCGCCGGCCTCGGCCTCACCATGCCCGCCCCGGAGCACATTGATGGCCAGCATCACGGCGCAGACCAGCAGCAGGCCGGCAACGATGAACGGAACGGTCTTGGGTCCCACGGGGTCCGACTTGGAGTACGGAGTGGCCAGCCCGGACGCATCCCAAAGAACCACGGCCCCGGCCGCCCCGAGCAGGAGTGCAACCCCCAGCTCGGAGCGGCCCTTGAGACGGGATGAAATCGAGGTCACGTCAGTCCGAGCTTGGTCAACACGTCCGCAACACGCTTGTCCTGCTCCGTCAGGAAAGTTGCAAACTCGTCGCCGGTGACGAATGCGTCGGTCCAGCTGTGGTTTTTCAGTGCTTCCTTCCAGGCGTCTGAGCCGTGCATCTTCTCGAGAGCGGCAATCAGGCCTGCTTTGTCGGCGTCGCTGATGCCCGGAGGTGCCACGATGCCCCGCCAGTTGCTGAAGACCAGGTCTATGCCCGATTCCTTGAGCGTGGGGGCATCTACGCCGTCAAGCCGCTTTTCACCACTGGTGGCCAGGACGCGAATGTCGCCGGACTTGATCTGCGGAAGATATTCACCCGCTCCCGAGGCAGCGAAGCCGAGCTTGTTGCCGAGGATGGCCGGGAGTAGGTCACCGCCGCCGTCGTAGGAGACGAAGTTGACCTTGGTCGCGTCGATGCCAACGGCAC
Source organism: Micrococcaceae bacterium Sec5.7 (assembly GCA_039636785.1). NCBI lineage: Bacteria > Bacillati > Actinomycetota > Actinomycetes > Micrococcales > Micrococcaceae > Micrococcaceae bacterium Sec5.7. The sequence continues at coordinate 3,355,496 of CP144169.1, forward strand.
CTGCGAGCTGCATGGGCAAGAGGTGGTCCGGGCCGCCCGGGGAAGAGCCACCGCCGACGCTGATGGTGGAAGGGTCCTTTTTCCAGGCCGCTACGAGATCGTCGATGGTCTTGTAGGGAGAGTCTTTGGACACCATGATGGCGCCGGGCTCTTCAATGAGCCGCGCCAGAGGTGTGGTCTCGGTAAGTTTTGACTCGGATTTGTTGGTGTAGCTGGCGCCGACGACGCCGAGGCCCATCAGCATGGTGAGGTCGCCGTTGGCCTTTTCATTGACGATCCGCGCCAGGCCAACTGTTCCGCCGGCACCGGCAAGGTTGAAGACCTCGGTGTTGGAAGCGATCTTCTCGTCGTCGAGCACCTTCGCCGCCACCCGGGCCGTAGTGTCGTAGCCACCGCCGGCAGTGTTCGGCACCAGGATCCTGAGCTCGGTGATGGGGCCGGCGGCCGCTCCGGACGCCGACGGGTCCGCGGCTGTCTTTCCGGTGGCACCGCAGCCGGAAGCCGCCAGTGCGATACCTGCCGCGAGGGCGGCCATACGCAATGCGCTGAAATGGCGCATATTCGTTCCTCATTTCATTGTGTCTATCGGGTGCTACCGATGCTAGGGCCGAAAGTGACGGGGCTCACTCTTGTGTAACCAGAGAACGTTAAGTTCATTGCGTTCACGTTTCCAGACCCTGACCGGGGCCCTAAAATCAGGGTTGTGACGGCTGAACGGTGGCTGCGGGAAGCACCTTCAGGGTCTGCGGTATAGTTCACCCAACTGCGTTGCGGACCACGCAGATGCCCTCCCCTCCAAGCCGCAATTCCTGGCACGGCCGGCATGGACACCACGGAAGGACAGCACATGACTCGACGGCGGGGAATGTCCCTAGCAGGGCAATACCTCCGTTTACAGCTCCTCATCGTTTTGGCTGTACTCGTCGCAGTGGTCGCGATCTCCCTGGCCCAGTCCGCTGCAGGCTTTGAACGGATCGAGGGACGCCGCGCACTGTCTGCGGCTGAGGCCCTCGCCGCGAACCCCACAGTCCGCGGCATGCTCCCGGATGCTGAACTCGGAAGCGGATCGGTGCTGCCGGCCGTAGCCGAATCGGTGCGGACCGTCTCCGGATCCTCTCAAGTGGCCCTGGCCAGAAAAGACCGGATGGTGGTGACCTCTTCCGACCCTGCACAGGTGGGACGGGCACTCGAGCTCGGGGACAGTGCGGTGTTGTCCGGGCGGGCCTGGACGGGGCCTGTTGGCCCGCAGGGCGCCGCGATTCTCTCGGCACACGTGCCCGTGCTGGATGAGAGCGGTGCCATGGTGGGCATCGCGTCGGTGGGCCGGAACTACCCGTCGGCGTGGGAAAGCCTCGGCGAGGCTGTGCCGAACCTGCTGACCTACCTGGGCGTGGCCAGTGTCCTGGGAGTGGCAGGATCCTTGCTTCTGTCCCGGCGGGTCAAGCGCCAGACACTCGGCATGGAACCCAGCGAGATCACCGGCCTTGTCGAGAACAGGGAGGCCATGCTGCACGGGCTCAAGGAGGGAGTGGTGGCACTTGATCCGCAGCATCGCATTACGGTGGTCAATGACAGCGCCCGCCGTCTCCTGGGGCTGCCCGCAGACTGTGTGGGGAAGGATCTCGCCAGCGTATCGGTGCAACCGGCTCTGCAGGAGGTCCTGACCCAGGACCAGCCCGGACCGGACCGCCTTGTCCTGGTGGGCGAACGCATGGTGGTCCTGAACCGGATGCCCATGCTCTCCCACGGGCGCGTGATCGGCTCGGTGACAACACTCCGTGACCGCACGGAGCTGTCCTCCCTGGAACGGGAGCTCGGGACCACCCGGACGGCTACGGACACCCTGAGAGCGCAGGCCCACGAGTTCGCCAACCAGCTCCACGTCATTTCCGGGCTGATCCAGATCGGCGAATACGATTCCGTGGTGCAGTTTGTCAACGGCGCCAGCCTGAGCCGTACCCGCCTCAACGAGGAAGTAACCAGCAGGATCGAGGACCCCGCGTTGGCAGCACTGCTCATTGCCAAATCAAGCCCCGCCGCCGAGCGGGGGGTGGCTCTCCACCTGGCGGACGGCTCCCGGTTGGGCCGCATCAGTGAAGAGCTGTCCTGGGACCTGACCACCGTCGTCGGGAATCTGGTGGACAACGCCCTGGACGCCGTCACCAACACACCGGATGCCGCGGTTGAGGTGCTCATCGAGGAGGATCCGGAACGTGTGAATGTAACGGTCCGGGACTCCGGGCCGGGCGTTGCGCAGGAGGATCTGGACCGAATCTTCCACCAGGGCTTCACCACAAAAAGCGCCACCGCCGGCGGCGGGCGGGGTTATGGACTCGCGTTGTCCCGCATTGTCTGCCAGCGCCGCGGTGGCGAACTGACCGTGCACAATGACGACGGCGCCGTGTTTACTGCGCGGTTACTCCACCGGACGCTTGAGTCATGATCAACGTCCTGATCGTTGACGATGACTTCATGGTGGCCAAAGTGCACGCCGGGTTCATCCAGCGCACCCCGGGTTTCGCCGTCGTGGGGGTGGCCCATACCGGCGCCCAGGCGCTCGTGGAGACACAACGGCTGCAACCCGATCTTGTCCTCCTGGACATCCACCTTCCGGACATCAACGGGCTGGATCTGATGCAGCGCCTGCGCGAGGCCGCACCCGAACTGGACGTGCTGGTGATAAGCGCCGCCCGGGAGGTTGATACCGTCAGGCGGGCCCTCCGCGGCGGCATTGTGCACTATCTCATCAAGCCCTTCTCGCAAACGGACCTGCAGGAACGGCTGGAGCACTACCGCAGCGCATATCAGGGCCTGGATTCGTCCAAGGATGTGGCGGAACAATCGGACGTCAACCGGGTGTTCGGCCTGGACCGCACCGAGCGGCCCCTCCCCAAAGGCTGCAGCGCCGAGACAATGCAGCTCGTGGAACGCGTCCTACACTCCGCCGTGTCCGACCTTTCTGCCGCGGAAGTGGCCATGCTGCTGGGTACGTCGAGGGTCAGCGCTCGGCGCTATCTCGAACACCTCAACGACGAGGAACGCGTGGACGTGAAGCTCAAATACGGCGTGGGCCGCCCCGAACGCCGCTACGCCTGGAAAGCGGAGTAAGCCGCCGCAACTGAGCGAGGCCCGGGCAGTGAAGCGCCCCGAGCAACTCCGTAGCGGACACCGCGGAGATGGACGCTGCGGAAAAACTTGAGCAGATCTTGAGCGGACCTTTCGGGGTCCCTGCGGTTGGCGGGCCAACCTTAAGCCAACGGATCACCAGCGGGAACCCAGCCCCCGCGATCAAAGAAAGCATCACTGGCTGCAAGGAAGCAGGACCACCATGGGGGAAGAATCAGCTCTTGACGAAGTCACCGCGGTCCGCGGTGTCATCACGGATCAGCATCCGTTGGACTTACACGCGCTCGGGCTTGCCGGCTGCATTGATCGACTGACAGCTCCGCTCCGCCGGCACGGGACTGTGGTGCACTGGGAGACACCGCACCATGGCCTTGAAATCCCCGCCGCTTCCGCAGCTCTGCTCTACCAAGCCGCCCGTGAAACCCTGAGCAACGCCTTCAAGTATGCAGAGGCCTCCGAACTCACTGTCCACCTCGCAGCCGTCAGCCACGGCATCCGGCTGGCTGTCACCGACGACGGCACCGGCTTCGACAGCGAAGCCGCCACGAGCGGCCGGCACCACGGAATCGGACTGCGGCTGATGTCTGTGGCCGTGCACGAGGCCGGCGGCTCCATGGACATTGCCTCCAGCCCCGGAAACGGCACGTGCGTGACCGTGACTTTGCCTCTGGACTGAAGGCCTGCCAAGCCCCGCTTCGATTCGGGACGCAGACGCACGACGGCGGGGTGCCCGGTTGCGCAGGCATTGCGCGGTCGCGCCGGTGTCACCCGGCAGCGTTGCCGCCGTTACGCGGCATAGTGCGCCACGAAATTCCGCAGGATCTTCATCGGCTCCGTTGCGCTGAACTGCCGGGCTGCGTCCATCAGCTCTTCTGCCTGTTCAGGAGGAAAATACCCGGCGTGGCGGTAGATGTCGATGCGCGTGACGAGCCCTTCGGCATCAAGTTCAGGGTGGAACTGCGTGGCGTACAGGTTGTTCTTGATCCGGAACATGTGCACCGGGCACGCTGCCGAGCTCGCGAGGAGCAGCGCGTGGGACGGAAGGACAGTGCACGCTTCCTTGTGGCCGGTGAATGCGGTGAACTGCTCCGGCATCCCGTCCAGCAGCGGGTCCCGCAGGCCTTCGGCGGTCAGGCTGATGGTCACACCGCCCAGCTGCTCGCCATAGGTCCGGTCGATAATTGCCCCCTGGTGCAGGCCAAGCGTTCCCACCCCGTAACACGCACCCAGAAACGGGAAATCCTCGGCCACGATCCGGTCCAGCAGCCCGGACAGCTCACGCTCCACCCGGTGCTGCGCCTCGCTTTTGTGCTCTGCCGGATCACTTGAAGTGAAGGGGCTCCCGCCCACGATCACGCCGGAATAGTCGGACAGCTCGAGATCCGGCAAGGGGCCGGCCTCCATTCGAATGCGCTTCAGCCGGCCCGGTTCAAGCCCGCCGTACCGGAGGTACGCCTGGTACTCGTCCTCGGCGGCGGCATCCTCGGCCCGCGAGGCCAGCAACAGAAACGGTTTCACACGGTAAGTCTGCACGCTTCCCAAGCCATCGGCCAGATCTAGTCAATCGCCTTGGCGTAGCGCTGGCCGAGCAGGCGAAGGTGCTCAACCAGGCCGGCCGGCTCCGACACCTTGAAGTCGAGCCCGAGCATGCCGATGTAGACGGCGATGACCTCGAGGCTGTCCGCTCCCGTCACCAGCACGCACGTGGACTCGTCAACGGATTCAACAATCCCGACGGCGGCATGGATGCGGGAGAGTACTTCCTCCGCGGATGCAAAGACGGTGATGCGCGCGTGCACCTTCCATCCCGTCGAAGCGACGTCGCGCAGCACAAAGCTCGTATAGTCCTCACCGGGCAGCGGCTCAGGGGCAAAGCGGCGGCCGGTGGGCATGCTCAAATCCAGCCAGTCCACCCGATACGTGTGCCAGGCCCCCGTCTTCTGCTCGCGACCCACCAGGTACGAATAACGGACCCAGCTCACCAGCCGGTACGGTTCGACGAGTTCGGAAAATCGTTCCGCACTTTCCGGTGTGCCGCCCTTCGGTGTGTTGTACCGGAAACGGAGGTAGTGCCGGTCCCGGATGGCACCGGCGATCGTCCCCAGCACAGCCGGATCCACTTCGGGTTCCTTGACGTTGCTGCCCGTATTGTCAGGGCCCTTCGACGTGGCCGAATTGATGGCGGTCACCTGGCGGCGCAGGCGATGGGGCAATACCTGCTCGAGTTTTGCCAGTGCACGGGCGCTGGTTTCCTCCATGCCCTTGACGCCGCTCCCGGTCCTCAGACCAACAGCCACGGCAACGGCTTCCTCGTCGTCCAGCAACAGCGGGGGAAGATTCGCGCCTGCCCCCAGCCGGTAATAACCGGCCGCTCCGCGGACAGCGTCCACCGGGTAGCCGAGCCCCCGCAAGCGGTCGATGTCATTGCGGACGGTGCGGGTGCTCACGTTCAGCCTTTCGGCCAATTCCGGGCCCGGCCAGGCCGGACGCGCCTGCATCAGAGCCAAAAGCTTCAGGAGCCGGGAGGAAGTCTCACGCATGTTGAAATGGTCCCACATATAGGAACTCACCCTTCCTATATGCCTCATAGGCTGAATGCATGAACACGATGAAGCAATCCCCCGCAGCCATCCGTCCCTTCAAAATCGACGTCGACCAGGCCGATCTGGATGACCTCAGCTCCCGCCTCGCCCGCACCCGGCTCCCCCAGGCAGCCCCGGGTGATGACTGGGACTACGGCACACCCAACCACTACCTCGAGGAAATGGTGGACCGCTGGGTCAACATTTTCGACTGGCGCGCCCAGGAAACCCGGATGAACGAGTTTCCGCACTACCTGACTGAGATTGAGGGCCAAAGGGTTCACTTCATCCACGTGCCGTCCGCAGTCCCGGACGCAACCCCGCTGCTGCTGACGCACACCTACCCCGGTTCCTTCATCGATTTCCTGGACATGATCGGGCCGCTGACCGATCCGGAAGCGCACGGCGGCTGCGCCGCGGACGCGTTCTCCGTCGTCGTACCTTCAATTCCCGGATTCGGTTTCAGCACCCCGCTGAAGGAACGCGGCTGGACCATGGCCCGGGTGGCCCGGACCTTCGATACCCTGATGCGCCGGCTCGGCTACGAAAGCTATGGAACGCACGGCAGCGACGGCGGCGCGATGGTTGCCCGGGAACTCGGATTGATGAACCCCGACGGATTCCTGGGGCTCCATACCCTGCAGCTGTTTTCCTTCCCCTCGGGCGATCCCGCCGAGTTCGAAAAGTTCGGACCCAAGGACTACGAGGCGCTGGCACACCTCGAGTGGTTCCAATCGGTGGGCGGCTACAACGGCATCAACTCGACGCGGCCCCAGACCGTGGCCGTGGGCATTTCCGACTCACCCGTCGGGCAGCTTGCCTGGAATGAGCTGTTCAACAGCTTCGGGAACGGAACCAGCCTGGTCACTGCCGACCAGATCCTGACGGAGGTCTCGCTGTACTGGCTGACCAACACGTCTGCGGCAGCCGGCCGGTACCACTACGAGGAGGCGCGCGCCGGGGCCACTCCCGCGGTCAACTCGGCACCGACAGGGGTCGCGGTTTTCGCCGATGACTTCCAGACCATCCGGCCGCTGGCCGAGCGCGACAACAGCAACATTGTGCACTGGAGCGAGTTCGAGAAGGGCGGCCACTTCGCGGCCCTCGAGTTCCCGGAACTCTTGGCGAAGGACATCGCCACGTTCTTCACCGGGCTGCGCAACTGATTGCCCAGCGTGTAGGCGGTGTCCAATCTGCGGGGTGATACTCCTCCCAACTTTCATCGGTGAGCACTCGTCGTGGCTCCCGCATGTCACTCCACGTTCCTATGGAACTTTCCATCATGGAGCCCCCGAGATGCCCGCATCCTGCCTCAGATGCAATTCGGTGGATTCCGCGTAACCCGGGCTCGGGAACCACACGACGGTTCCGTCGTCGTCGCCGCCCTGGACTGGGAGCTGACCATCAAACGCCGCCGCATCACCGCATCAAACAGGAACTCGGGGCACGACTGTGACCGACGCGATGTTGGAGAGTGCGGCGCGGGTGGCTCGTTCAATGCCGGCGGCCAGATCGGCGAAGTTGTCCAGCTTCATGCCCGGGGTTGCCGTGATGGTGATCTCGGCGTGCAGGCGGTGTCCCGTCCAACGCAGCCGTGACGACGATCCCTCCGGAGCAAGGACTTCGACCAGCGATGTGAGCCTGTCTGTGAAGGCTGGGTCGACCCCGTCCATGAGCCGGCGACCGATGTCGCGGACGGTTCCCCAGAGCAGCACGGCGATGGCTGCGGAGATGAGCAGCCCCACGATCGGGTCCGCGAGGGGGAATCCGAGCCATATGCCGACGACGCCGGCGACGACAGCCAGCGACGTGAATCCGTCTGTGCGGGCGTGGATCCCGTCAGCGACCAACGCGGCGGAGCCGATCTTCCTGCCGATACGAATCCGGTAGATCGCGACAAGTTCATTGCCGGCGAAGCCGACGAGCCCGGCGGCCAGCACCCAGCCCAGATTCTGGACGGGCTGGGGTTCAAAGAAGCGGCGGATGGATTCGACGGCTGCCACGACAGCGGACAGCGCGATCATCGCCACGATGAACAGCCCGGCCAGGTCTTCGGCCCGTCCGAAGCCGTACGTGTAGGTGCGGGTGGCGGCGCGGCGTCCGAGCAGGAAGGCGATCCAGAGCGGGACTGCGGTCAGGGCGTCGGAAAAGTTGTGGACGGTGTCGGCCAGCAACGCGACGGAGCCGCTGATCAGGACGATGACGAGCTGGAAGAGCGATGTGGCGCCGAGCCCGAGCAGGGATATCTTGACGGCGCGGATGCCCTGGCCACTGGCCTCCATGGCTTCGTCGATGGAATCGGCGGAGTCGTGGGAGTGCGGCACGAACAGCTCCCGTAGCCATCCTTTGAGACCTGTGCCATGGACGTGCCCGTGCGGCCCGTGCTCATGGCCATGATGGTGGCCCTCGTCCTCGCCGTGTTCAGCATGTCCGTGCGGATGCGGGCGCACGTCGTGGCCGGAAGGCGGCATCTGCCGTCTCATGCCTTAGCCTCCCCGCCGGCGTCATGGGGGACGGCACTGTGGTGCGGGGCAGTGCCGAGGGCGTGTTCAGCCTGGTGGATCGCATTCGCGACCAGCTGCCAGGCATGGCCGTCCTGGAGCCTGTAGTAGACCTTGGTGCCTTCCTGGCGGGTGGCGACCATACGGGCCAGCCGCATTTTGGCCAGGTGCTGGGAGACGGCAGCAGCGGACTTGCCGGCTATTTCGGCGAGGGCGTTGACGGGCAGTTCGCCGTGGCGAAGGGCGAGGATCAGCCTGACGCGAGTGACATCCGCCAGCATGGCAAAGACTTCCACCGCGAGCTCGACGTGCTGACTGTCTGGGGTGCGGATGCAAGCATTCGTATCTGCATTCATACGCAGATACTTACACAGTCTCGCGCACTCTTCAATCTGCCCCTTGACGAAAATACCCCCAGGGGGTATGTTTCAGGTGTTGTCAGTGACTGGTATGTCCCGGCAGGTTCAGCGCACCGCCATCACAGCCGTTCAATCCCAGCACCCCATCGCACCTTCTTCAAGGAATGGAACTGACATGTGTGGAACAGAAAACCGGAAAGAATTGCCGCTGGCCTCCTCCTCGTCCGGCTGCGGCTGCTGCTCAACCGATGCCGTGGAAGGCTCGTTGACCGGCACCGGCGACGCCGAATACGCTGTCGAAGGGCTTAGCTGCGGGCATTGCGTGGAGACTGTTCAACAGGCCGTCTCAGCACTGGACGGCGTGGACGCCGCAACCGTCGAACTCGTTCCCGGCGGTTTGTCCCGCCTGGTTGTTTCCGGAGCTGCCGCTGATACGGCGGTCCGTGACGCCGTCACCTCCGCCGGATACAGCCTGGTCGCCAGCTAGGCCGGCCCGGATCCCCTCAAGGAGAGATCATGGAAGACCACACCAAGCACCACAACCATCAGGGGGCTGCCGTGGCAACAGACCTGGAGCGCCCCCGCCACGAAGGCCACAGCACGCAGGATGACCATGCGGTGCACAGCCATGGCCAGCATGCCGGGCACAGCACGGCGATGTTCAAAAACAGGTTCTGGCTGACCCTGGCCCTGGCCGTGCCAGTGGTGTACTTCAGCCCGATGTTCGGTCACCTCCTCGGCTTCATACCGCCCGTTTTCCCGGGTTCGGCCTGGATCGCCCCGGTCCTGGGGACGGTGATCTTCCTCTACGGAGGCCAGCCGTTCCTGCAGGGCGGGCTGAATGAACTGAAATCCCGGAGCCCGGGCATGATGCTGCTGATCGGCATGGCCATCAGCGTCGCGTTTGTCGCTTCCTGGGTCACGAGCCTGGGCATCGGCAGTTTCGATCTGGACTTCTGGTGGGAACTGGCCCTGCTGGTCGCGATCATGCTCCTGGGCCACTGGATTGAAATGCGCGCCCTCGGATCCGCGCGGGGAGCCCTGGATGCCCTCGCGGCCCTGCTTCCCGACGAGGCCGAGCGCATCACCGGGGCAGGCACAGAAACCATCAGGGTCTCCGAGCTCAGCGCCGGCGACATTGTCCTGGTCCGTTCCGGGGCCAGAATGCCGGCTGACGGCACCGTCATCGACGGCCAGGCCGAGTTCGACGAATCCATGATCACCGGCGAATCCAAGACCGTGCCCCGCTCTCCCGGCGACCCCGTCGTCGCCGGGACCGTGGCCACGGATAACACCGTCCGCGTCCGCGTCACTGCCGTGGGCGATGACACCGCCCTGGCCGGAATCCGGCGCCTGGTCGCCGAAGCACAGGAATCGTCCTCCAAAGCCCAGGCCCTGGCGGACAGGGCCGCGGCATTCCTGTTCTACTTCGCCGCCGGCGCCGGTGTCATCACCTTCGTCGTTTGGACGCTGCTGGGCAGTGTCCCGGAGGCGGTCACCCGGACCGTCACTGTGCTGGTTATTGCCTGCCCGCACGCCCTGGGCCTGGCCATCCCGCTGGTGATTGCCATCTCCACCGAACAGGCCGCCCGGGTCGGCGTTCTGATCAAGAACCGGATGGCCCTCGAGCGCATGCGGACCGTCGACGTCGTGCTGTTCGACAAAACCGGAACACTGACCAAAGGCGAACCCGAACTCAAAGACACCGCCGGTGTGGACGGCGTAAGCCGGAACGAGGTGCTGGCCCTGGCCGCGGCCGTGGAAGCTGACAGCGAACACCCCGTGGCCCAGGCCATCGTCCGGGCAGCCCGCGAACAGGGACTGAAGATTCCGCCGGCCACGGGCTTCACCTCCCTGACCGGCCGCGGCGTCCGCGCCACCATTGATGGCAGGACCCTGGCGGTCGGTGGCCCGGCGCTCCTGCGGGAACTCGGAACCGCCGAACCCGCGGCCCTGGCAGAATCCACCCGGGCCTGGATGGACCGCGGGGCGGCCGTGCTGCACATCGTGGGCGGAAACCGGATCCTGGGCGCAGTCAGCCTGGAGGACGCCGTCCGCCCCGAATCACGCCAGGCCGTGGCCGCCCTGCAGAACCGTGGCATCAAGGTGGCCATGATCACCGGCGACGCCCAACAGGTTGCCCAGGCGGTGGCTGCCGAACTGAACATTGACGAGGTCTTCGCCGAAGTCCTCCCGGCGGACAAGGACAAAAAAGTAGCCGAGCTCCAAGCCCGCGGCCTGAAGGTGGCAATGGTGGGCGACGGAGTCAACGACTCCCCCGCACTGGCCCGGGCCGAAGTGGGCATCGCGATCGGCGCCGGCACCGACGTAGCCATGGAATCGGCCGGCGTGGTCCTGGCCGGCAACGACCCCCGGGCAGTCCTGTCGATGGTGGACCTGTCACGGGCCAGCTACCGGAAGATGTGGCAGAACCTGGTCTGGGCCACCGGTTACAACGTCATCTCCGTCCCCCTGGCCGCGGGCGTGCTGGCCTTCGCGGGTGTTGTGCTCTCCCCTGCCGCCGGCGCCGTCCTGATGTCCGTCTCCACCATCGTGGTGGCCCTGAACGCCCAGCTGCTGCGCCGGGTGAAACTGAACCCGGCCCGGGTTCGCTGAACCCGGAGGCGCCACCCGGCTGTCCGGGGCCGGTAGCCTTGAAGTCAAACAGATCCGCACGGAAGGAGGGAACATCATGACCGCAGCAGGCAATGGCCGCGCGGCGGCGTTTCTCTGCCGTGTGGGCCTGCTCGCCGGGATCCTGGCCGTCATCGCCGGGATTTTCGGCATGCACATCATGACGGGAAACCACGCCATGCACAACCCGTCCGCTGTCGCAGCGACCGCCGGAGCCGCGGCCCATGCCGGGGCGGCAGCGCCTGATGTCCACACAGGCCATCAGGCCGCCGGCACCACCACAGCGGACCCGTCGCCCGTGGTGGCCACAGGCGTCGCCTCGGGAGAGTCGTGCCCCTGCTCGGGAAACTGCACCAGCATGCACGCCATGACCGCACCCTGCACCCCGTCGGCCAGCAGCGGATCCCTGGCGGCCCCGTTGCCGGGAACCACAGTGCTTGCCTTCACCTTCAACCCCAGTGTGGCCAGTACAGTCGCCGGCCTCTATTCCTACCTTCCCGGCAGTCCTTCACCGGGTGAGCTGTCCATCAGCCGGACGTAAAACAGGGCCCTGCGCCGTGACCAGCCCCGGCGCACACCCCGCCCGACGCGCTCCCTGCGGGCCTGACGGGCGCATCGATGATGCTCACCATCTTCCGACGGCGCCACAAGCCGATTGATGTTTGAAGGACCTGATTTCCATGAACAAGAAGTTTCTGACCCTTTCTGCCACCGGCGTCGCCGCGGCCATCGCCCTGGCCGGGTGCTCCACCGGATCCGGCGGCGGCGCCATGCCCGGCATGAGCCACAGCGGCTCCAGCGCACCATCCAGCAGCGCCACGTCCAGCAGCGCACCAGCCGCGGCCGGGGACCACAACGGCGCCGACACGGCGTTTGCCCAGACGATGATCCCGCACCACGCCCAGGCGGTGGAAATGAGCGAGATGATGCTCAAGAAGCAGGGCATCCCGGCTTCGGTAACGGCCCTGGCCACCAAGATCAAGGCAGCGCAGGGCCCGGAGATCGAGACGATGACCGGCTGGCTCACGAGCTGGCACGAATCAACGCAGATGTCAGCCGGCCACAGCATGACCGGCATGATGGGCGGGGAGGACCTGAAGAAGCTCGACGCCGCCCAGGGAACGGAAGCGGCCAGGCTCTTCCTGAACCAGATGGTGGCCCACCACGAAGGTGCGGTGATGATGGCCAAGACCGAAAACACGAACGGCAAGAACGCTGACGCAGTCAACCTCAGCAAGGCCATCGTGACCGCACAGGAAGCGGAAATCCAGGAAATGAGGGGCCTGTTGGCCGGCCCCTGACCAGCATTTACCGGCACCGGCCCTGCCAGGGCCGGTGCCGCCCTCGCTTGCCCGACCTCAAAAACCTGGAGTTCCCCGTGCCCTTTCCATCCATTTCCCGCATACGGCAGGCGGCCGTCCTGTCTTCCTGCGCAGGCCTGGTTCTGGCTTTGTCGGCCTGCGTTCCGGCCTCCGTCCCCGCCGATCCGTCCCCGTCTAAGAGCACGAGCAATGCCCTTCCGAACGCCCACGTCCACGGTCTAAGCGTCAGAGGTGACACGGATCAGGTGCTCCTGGCCACTCACGACGGCTTGTTCGACGTCACGAAGCGGCCCGCCACCAAAATCGGTGCCACCAATGACCTGATGGGCTTTACTGCAGGCCAGGACCGGGGCATCTTCTACGCCTCCGGCCACCCCGGAAAAGGCTCCGGGCTTCCCAACCCCCTTGGTCTGATCAGATCCTCCGACGGCGGCAAAACCTGGGAACAGCTGTCCCGGCAGGGTGAATCAGACTTCCATGCCCTCACCACCACCAAGTCCGGGATCGTGGCGTTCGACGGCACACTGCGCACCAGCCCGGACGGCAAGACCTGGAAAACAGTGGCGGCGGACTTCGCCCCGGCCGGCCTGGCCGGAACCCCCAGCAGTGACACCGTGCTCGCCACCACCCCCGGCGGGTTGCAGCGTTCAACCGACGGCGGGGCAACCTGGACGGCTGACGCGTCCGCTCCTGTGATCCAGTTCGCTGCGTTCGCCAGCGCCGGTGCCGCGTTCGGTGTCGAACCCGACGGAGCCGTCCACTACTCCTCCGACGGCGGGGCGACCTGGACCCGGAAGGGCTTGATCAATGACGAAGTCCAGGCGATTGCGGCAACCGTGGATGCCGACGGAACCCCCCGGATCTGGGCCGCCACCGCTGACGGGATCGTCGTATCCACCGACGACGGCGCCACCTTCCAGCCCACCGGCACCCGGTGAGGCTGCACCCGGTGAGGCGGCGTCGCCGTCATCATGTGCTCCCCCTGGGATGAAGGCCAATCGTTCACCCAGGTACATGATTGCGTGAATACACTGACCGATGTACTTTGGAACTATGGAAACCCTCACGCACGCCCCGGTGCTCGCTCGCTTCGGGTACGCAGTCTCGGACCCCACCCGGGCCAGGATCCTGTTGGCACTTGCAGGCGCTCCGTCACATCCTTCCTCCCTGGCTGACTCACTTGGCGTGTCCAGGCAGAGCATGTCCAATCATCTGGCGTGCCTGCGCGGCTGCGGGCTGGTGGTAGCGGTTCCGGACGGGCGGCGCACTCTCTATGAGCTTGCCGACGCCCGGCTGGGCCACGCGATCAAGGACCTTCTGGGTGTAGTGCTGGCTGTGGACCCGGCCTGCTGCGCACCGGACGGATCGTGCCTGGCATGACAGGCCTCCAGCTGGCACCTTCGACGCCACGCCGGGCCGTTCTGAGCCGCCGCATCCGCCTGTTTGCCGCGGCGACCATCACCTACAACGTCATCGAGGCGATCGCTGCACTCTGGGCCGGAGGGGTGGCCGGCTCCTCCGCCCTGATCGGGTTCGGACTGGATTCGGTCATCGAGGTCGCCTCCGCCGTCGCGCTCACGTGGCAGTTCTCGGCCCGGGATCCCGAACGGCGTGAGCACCTGACCCTGCGCATCATCGCCCTGTCCTTCTTCGCTCTGGCCGCGTTCGTGGCAGCGGACGCGGTCAGCGCCCTCATCGGTGCCGGCGAGCCCCGGCACTCCACGCCGGGCATTGTCATCGCGGCACTGAGTCTGGTGATCATGCCTGTCCTGTCCTGGCTACAGCGCCGGGCCGGCAGGGAGCTCGGTTCACGGACCGCCGTCGTGGATTCCAAACAGACCCTGCTGTGCACGTGTCTGTCTGGGGTATTACTGATTGGCCTGGTGCTTAACAGCACCCTCGGCTGGTGGTGGGCGGATGCGTCCGCGGCTCTGGTCATAGCCGTGATCGCCGTCCGCGAAGGGATCAAGGCCTGGCGCGGCGACGTCTGCTGCACCGTCCCCCAGACCCGGGTCCCCGGGGCTGGAACGGACGCCTGCTGCGAAGAGTGCGGTTCCGGTACAGGCCTTCCCACGGAGTCCGTTCCGCCGTCGCTGACCGTGTCCGGCCGGACGGGCTGAGCCGTGGACTTCGAACTGCTCACCATTCCGGGCTGCCCGAACACGGCCGCCGCCCGTGTCGTGTTTGACCGGGCCCTGGCATTGGAGGGAACAGGCTGCACGGCGCGGGTGCAGGAGGTCACCTCGGAGTCGGAGGCCGCGGAGCTGGACTTCCACGGGTCACCCACCTTCCGCGCTGCTGGCCATGATCTGTTTCCGTCCGATGCCGCCCCGGCCGTGTCGTGCCGCCTCTATCCGTCCGGAGGAAAGATGTCCGGGTTGCCGCCACTCGATGATCTGAGGGCCGCCCTGCGACAATATTCTCTGTGAATATGTAGCAACCGTTACACTTTGATTTGTGACCGCAACCGAAGAACCGTCCTGGCTGGTAATGCTCGTGCAGATGCCCTCGGAGCCGTCCCGGCATCGGGTGGCGGTCTGGCGGGAACTAAGGCGCTTCGGCGCTGCCCCTGTCGGGCAAGGCGCCTGGACGGCGCCCGATGTTCCCCTCTGCCGGCAAGGGGCGGACAAGGCCCGCGGTCTGGCCCTCGCCGGCGGCGGCCAGCTGATGGTGCTCACCACTCTGTCCGGAGACGCCGACGCCGCGAAGCTGCGGATTCTCTTTGACGCCGCCCGCGAGGACGAATGGTCCGAGTTCAGTTCCGACTGCGCCAAATTCAAGGACGAGATCGCCAGCGAAATCGCGAAGCGCAAATTCACGCTGGCCGAACTCGAAGAGGAAGAACAGAGCCTGGAACGGCTGCGGCGGTGGTTCCGCGCGAACCGCTCACGGGACGTCTTCGGTGGTCCGCTGGCCGAACGGGCCGAGATGGACCTGGCCGCCTGCACCACTGACCTTGAAGAATTCTCCGGTCACGTTTACAGCGAGCTGCACGCATGACCTCTCCTGAGCCAACACGGACCACCCGCACGTCCACGGCACCGCTGTACGCGGCTGGGTTCGTGACGGCCTTCGGAGCCCACAGCATAGCCGCCGGCATGGGTGCCCAAAGCGACAACATCGGTCTGACCCTTCTGAACCTAGGCATTCTGCTCGCCGTCTACGACCTGTCCGAAGTGTTTCTCAAGCCGGTCTTCGGGGCACTGAGCGACCGGATAGGGCCCAAGCCGGTCATTGTGGGAGGACTCCTGGCCTTTGCCCTGCTCTCCCTCATTGGGCTGTGGGCCGCGGACCCGCTCATGCTCGGGCTGGCGCGCCTCGGCCAGGGTGCTGCTGCCTCGGCGTTCTCGCCTGCGTCCTCTGCCATGGTGGCCAGGCTGGCCGGCGGCAAGAAATCCGGCACCTACTTTGGGCGGTACGGGTCCTGGAAGAGCCTGGGCTACGTCATCGGACCGCTCCTGGGCGCCGGACTGATACAGGCCGGTGGATTCTCCCTGCTGTTCGCCGCGCTCTCGGTCCTGGCCGCCGCAACGGGAGTCTGGGTGGCACTGTCCGTGTCTCCCCTGGAGCCGCTCCCGCGCCAGCGATACACGGTGCTGGACCTTGCACGCCAGGTAACAGAACGGCGGTTTCTGGTGCCCACCCTTGTCCTGGCAGCGTCGACAGGCGCACTGGGTGCGGCCATCGGCTTCCTTCCGGCCCTCGCCGTCAGACACGGTCTCGGCCCTGTCAGCGGGACCGCGGCCGTCAGCGTCCTGGCCATCGCCTCGGTGCTCACGCAGCCATGGGTCGGAAGGATGCGCGACCAGCACCGCATCAGTGACTCCCGCGGCATGGCCACGGGGCTCCTGCTCACCGCCGCCGGCATCGCGCTTCTGGCGCTGGCCCCGGGGATCGTCACCATCTTCGTCGCCGCGGCGATGATCGGCACGGGCATCGGAACCGCCACGCCGTTGGGCTTCGCCCACCTGGCAGACACCACCCCGCCCGAACGAATCGGCCGCACCATGGGCTCGGCAGAACTCGGCAGGGAACTGGGAGACGCCGGAGGTCCACTCCTCGTCGGCGGGATCGCCACCCTCGCAGGACTGCCGCTCGGCTTGGGGGTCCTCGCCCTGTGCGTCGCGGCGGCAAGCGCAGCCAAGCCAGGCGATGTACAAAAAGATCAGGGCTCCAAATAGGGATGCTCCTGCAGCCGGCTTCGACGCCAGGACCTGGACCGGTTGCCAAAAAGGCCGGCATGATCGTGCCGGCGCGCCTCCGATTTGTGGCGGCTAGCCGGGGCGGTGCACGGACCAATCCATAGTGTTCCGTGCGACGAATAGATTACGAGACAAAGGGTCGAGGATTGGTGTCTGAGATGGGTAATCGTACCTGGTGGCTGGGCCCGCTGGCCGCAGCATCGCTCCTATTGGCCGGGTGCGGGGTGCCGGCCGGCACTGCCGGGCCAAACTACGGGACGTCCGTGTCTCCGGAGACGCCGGCCCCGGGGTCATCGACGGATCATTCCGATGCCGCGCCCCAGGCCGAGCCTTCCGCTTCGGCCCAAGTGGCCGGCGGCGGGTCCGGTGACGGTCCCCCGGAGGCGGCCCTGATGGTTTGCGGACCGGAGACACAGACCAATGTCGCCTCGATCCTGGCGCTGGAGTCGCCCCCGCACACGGTGACGACGTGGGCCGACCACCTCTACACGTGCACCTATCACCTCTCCGGCGGCCCGTTGGTACTTTCCGTCAAGGAGTCAGCGGACCAGCCGTCAGCGCGAGTGTACTTCGATGGGTTGCGGGGGACGCTGCGGAACGCGGCGCCCATCGAGGGCCTGGCCAACCTCGGATTTCCCGCCTACCAGGACCAGGACGGGTCAGTTGTCTTCCTCAAGGACAATATGACCCTGCATGTGGACGCCTCTGACCTGCCCGGAACGGTCGGTCCGCACGGCGTGACGCGAACCGCCCTGGCGTACCAGGTGGCCACGACCGTCCTGGCCTGCTGGACCGAATAGCCCGCGGCACGATACCTGGCGGTTTTCCGATGAATTTTCCCGAGGAACTGTTGATATTGCAGGCACTTCCGTGGATGCTTACAAAATTGGATAACCCTAGATGCTTCTGGAAAGGCCAACCATGAAGATCACCAAGGCAGGCACGGGAATCATCGCCGCGACTGCATTGATCGCAATCGCCGGCTGCTCATCGCCGGGAGGGAGCGGCACCTCTACAGCGTCAGCGTCGGCGTCGGTTTCTGCCGCTTCTCCGGGCGCCTCGGCTTCCAGCCAGCCGGCCGCATCCCCCACCGAATCGACGGCGCCGGTGGAGATCACCATTAAGGATTTCGCCTATCAGGGACCGGTCTCGGTCAGTCCCGGCGCAAAGGTCACCGTGATCAATAAGGACGCCCAGGCCCACACCGTCACC
This sequence comes from Micrococcaceae bacterium Sec5.7, assembly GCA_039636785.1. Lineage (NCBI taxonomy): Bacteria > Bacillati > Actinomycetota > Actinomycetes > Micrococcales > Micrococcaceae > Micrococcaceae bacterium Sec5.7. Next base: position 3,373,434 of record CP144169.1, read on the forward strand.
GCTGACGAGGGCAAAGCGTTCGAGGTCATCGTCAAGGGCGACCCGGTCGAGTTCACGGCGCCGATGAAACCAGGCTCGTACCCCTTCCACTGCGCCTATCACAGCAACATGACGGGAACCCTGATCGTCAAGTGACCGCCCGCAGACGAGGTTTCCCGGTACCCGTCCGCCGTGACGACCCGCCGGGCATCACGTCGAGGCTGCTGATCGTCCGGGGCTTACGCCGCTGCCGCTCTGATTGCGGCCGGGGCTTTCGCAGCAGTGCTCCTGTACCTGTACTTTGACGTGCCGGCATTCGGGGCTGGGGTCTGTTGGGCACCTGCATTCGTGGGGATCTCCATTGAGGGCGGACGCGGCATCGGTGACTGTCCGGTCCGGTGGGAACCCATCCGTGGGTCGGTGCGCCGCGAATCACTGTTAAGTGATCGCGGCCACGTCGGTGCTGCGACCTTTGGATGAGGAGTTATTGCTATGAAAAGTAGATCTCGTTTTCTGATTGCCCCGGCGCTGGCGCTGGGCGCCGTGGCTTTGCTGGGTTCCCCTGCCATGGCGGCAGCGGACGGTACCTATCAGGCGAATCTTGGTGCAATCAACGGCAGCAACGGCACCGGCACCATCATGGTGAAGGTGTCCGGGGACCAGGCCACCGTGACCGAGACGGTGAGCGGTCTGGCCGCGACGTTCAGCGGCAAGCCTTTCCCGCATGTCCAGCACATCCACGTCGGCGCCCAGGGTGTGTGTCCCACGACCGCCGCCGACAAGGACAAGGACGGTGTGATCAGCACCACCGAGGGCGCACCCTCCTACGGCGGGATCGGCACGACCCTTTCCACCAGCGGCGATGTCAGCCCTGCCGCAGGACTTAACCTGGCCGTAGCCGGCATGGGCGCAAGTTACACCTACGAGCGGACGTTCACCCTGAACGCGAAGACCGCGGAGTCGTTGAAGGCTGGCAAGGCCGTCGTCGTCGTCCATGGACTTGACCCGGCCACGCTGTCCGCGGCTGCGCAGAAGGCAAAGAGCGATCTGGTTCCCTCGCTGCCGCTCGCGGCGACGTCCCCGGCGCTGTGCGGCACCCTGGTGGCAATGCCAGCCGGCGCCCCCGGCACCGGAGTGAGCGCCGAACAGGTCAGCACCGGTCCTGACATGGGCATGATCGCCCTCGGCGGCGGACTGCTGCTCGCCGGTGCCGGTGCCGTCGCTGTCCGTCGACGCGCCGCCGCCCAACGGTAACCGCACGCCGATCCAATGAAAAACAAGGGACTTGGCCGCCGCGGACGCCGCCTGGTGTCGGCGGCGGCCATCCTGCTCCTGACCAGCGGAGCCATCACCGTAGGCATTGGCCTGCAAAGCCATGCCTCGCCCGGACCGACAGCCCCAACGGCCGTGTCGACGGCGACAGTACCCTCCCCGCCAGCATCGGCCCCCTCATCGGCGCGGGCGCGGCCGTCCGCGCCGCCCAAAAAGCCCTCGCCGGCTGTTTCATCGGGGCCCGTATTGCCCGGCTCCGCACCGGCCAGAGTGGCCATCCCCGCCATCGGGGTGGATTCAAGCCTGCTGAGGCTGGGCAAAGACGCCGACGGCACGATTGCCGTGCCGCCCGGCGACGCCGGTTCCCCGGCCGGCTGGTACAGATACTCACCCACGCCCGGCGAGCCGGGATCCTCGGTGATACTCGGCCACGTGAACTCGGTGCAGAGCCCTGTCGGGGTGTTCTACCGACTTCATGAGATGAAGAACGGTCAACAGGTCTCCGTGACGCGGGATGACCGGACAGTCGCAGTTTTCCGGGTCTACCGGGTAAAAACTTACGACAAGAACCGGTTCCCCACCATCGAGGTGTACAAAAACGCCGAAAGGGCCGAACTGCGGCTGATTACCTGCGGAGGGTACCAGCCCTCCACTGGCGAATACACCCAGAACACGGTCGCCTACGCCTACCTCATTTCAAGCCACCTAGCCTGAACGGTGACCCACGGGGGCCGCGTCGCCGGTCCGAACGGTCGTCCTGATCGCGACAGTGGCCACCCGAAGCCGCACCCCCTGATCCGTCACGGTCTGGGCTCCTGCCCGGCCATCAGTTCAACCGTAGCCTCCGTTCCGTCTGCGGTCGCACTGACATTTCAACGGGCCACGCTGCAGAGGCGCTCGGGCTCTGACCAGCTGGGCAGCATGCGGCCCGTGGGCGGAGACCGGCAGCGCGATGTATTGAGGAGAGACGGGTAGCGTGAGCGCCAGAATTAGCCTCCGGTGTCGCATTCAACCCCTGTGATGGGACTTTGGTATACAGAATCTCCGAGTGTGACTTTTCGTCGAGAGTGGCGGTTAAATCACAGCTTGAAATGGCGGTTCGTCGTTCCTTTCGGAAGGCTTAACGGGCGCTTGCCCCGGATCGATATAGTTGCGGAATGCCCCACCTGATCGCACCTACCGAACGCCTGCACGCCGCCTGGCTCAAGGCACATGCCGAGTGGGGCGCCGGCCTCCACGAGGATGGTTTTGGACTGTTGCCGACCGATGAGGTCGACTCACCCGACGGGTTCGCGGCCTGGGTGGCGCGGCTCGCCGAAGACTCGGTCCGTTGCACATACCGGTGGATCATCCAGGGTGACCAAGTGCTCGGCGGGATCGCGCTGCGGCACGAGTTCAGCGACTTCGTGCAGTGGGCCGGGCACATCGGCTACGGTATCCGGCCCTCCGCGCGCCGACGTGGGCTGGCCACTTGGGCACTGGGTCGGATGGTGGATGAGGCTCGGGTGCTAGGCATGGACCGGATGCTGGTTGTCTGCGAGGCCGGCAACGGCGCCTCTGCTAAGACGATCGAGCGCCAAGACGGCATCCTCGAGGATGACTGCGACAGCGAAAACGGCGCCGCGTGGCGCTACTGGATCAGAATCAGTGAGCCGAGCAAGTAATTCGCTGGCGATCTGGAACGTACCAAATGCGGATCCCCCTGTCCCATAAGTCGGTCCTCCACCGGGCGTTTGTCATTCTCAGAAGTCGTCTGCACGGTTTTCTGGTCCGGAAGTCGGATCTTGATCGGGTGATCAGCGATGGGCCAACGAGAGGCAACGGGTGGTACAAGGCACGGTTTGTTGGTTAGGCCGGAGAGATGGAGATCGCAGCGGCCTTGATCACGAAGTACACGGTCATGCCAGGTGTCAGTGCGAGGTCCGCCGAGGCGGCCGGTGTGATGTCTGCGGCCAACCCACCGGCGCGTACCCGGATCTGATCGCCGTGGGGTTCCAGGTCTGTGATGAGCACCGGGAACGAGTTTCGTGGGCTCCCGTGTTCTTCGGTGGGGAACACGGACACGGCTGACGGCGGGAATACCGCCACGCCGTCCTGCCCGGGGATGATGCTGTCTTCGTGGCGGCCGGCGATGTTCAGGCCCTCGGCTGTGATGATGCCGAGGTTGGTGACCGTGCCGGTCATGAGGTTCAGCCCGGCCAGGCCGGCGGCGAACCTGCTCCGCGGTCGTTGAAGGATCTCGCGGGTGGGGCCTTCTTCGCTGATGCGGCCGTCTTCGAGGATGATGACGCGGTCCGCGAGCATGAGGGCGTCGAGAATGTCGTGGGTAATGATGATGGCCCGGCGTCCGGTCAGGACGCGCTTCAGCAGGCGGCGTAGCATTGGTGCGGCGTGGATGTCTAGGGCTGCCATGGGCTCGTCGAGCAGCAGCAGCTCCGGCTCGGCGGCCAGTGCCCGTGCCACGGCCACGCGCTGGGCCTGGCCTCCTGACAATTGGCCCGGCCGGCGTGCCGCGAGGGATTCGGCGTCGACTTCAGCGAGCCAGTGCCGGGCGGTCTCCCGCGCGGCCGCCCTGGATGCCCCGGCGCTGCGTGGCCCGAAGGCGACGTTGTCCAGGGCGCTCAGGTGCGGAAACAGGAGAGCCTCCTGGGCCAGCAGCGCCGTGCCCCGGCGGTGCGGGGCGCTCCAGATAGTTCGTCCCGGACCCAGGTCGAAGAGCGTCGTGTCGTCAATGGTGGCCCGGCCGCTGTCCGGACGGAGCAAACCCGCAATCACCGCCAGGAGTGTCGACTTCCCGGCCCCGTTGGGGCCCAGAATGGCCACGGTTTCCGCCGCACCGAGGCTGAGTGAGACGTCGAAGCGGCGCGCCTTGACGGTGGCCTCCAGATCAAAGGTCACCGGCCCGCCTCGACCGAGCTGCCGCTCTGCCTTCGCCGCCCATAGCTTAGGCCGACCACGATGACGGCAACGGCCACGAGGACCAGGGAGAGCGCGACGGCGGCATCGGCGTCGGTTTCGCGCTGGAGGTAGATTTCCAGCGGCAGGGTCCGCGTGACTCCCTGAAGGCTTCCGGCGAACGTCAGGGTGGCGCCGAATTCGCCCAGGCTCCTGGCGAACGACAACACTGCTCCGGAGGCCAGACCGGGCAGTACCAGCGGGATCGTGACGCGGCGCAGGACGGTGGTGGGCCGAGCCCCGAGGGTGGCAGCGACTGCCTCGTATTTGTTTCCGGCAGTGCGCAGTGAACCCTCGAGGCTGACCACCAAAAACGGCAGGGCCACGAACGTCTGGGCCAGGACGACGGCGGTGGTGGAGAAGGCTATCTGGATGCCCGCTAGCTCCAGTGATTTTCCCAGCAGGCCCTGCCGTCCGAAGGTGTAGAGCAGGGCGATGCCGCCGACGACGGGCGGAAGAACGAGGGGCAGCAGGACGAACGAGCGCAGAAACCGCTGACCGGGGAACTGCCCGCGGGCCAGGACCAATGCCAGCGGCACACCCATCACGATGCACAGGAACGTGCTCGCTGCCGAAGTTCGCAGGCTCAATCCGAGCGCCGTCAGCGACGCGTCCGAGGTGATGAGCGGAATGAATTGGGGCCAGTTGACCTTGGCGACCATGGCGGCCAGAGGCAGCAGGACGAACAGACCGCCCGCCACGGCGATGACGTACACCCACCGCGGGATGCCCTCGTACCCGCTGCCCCTGACGTGCTTCATGCGGTCCTTACTTGGTGCCGAATCCGGCGTCGGTCAGGACCGTCTTGCCCTCGCTGCCGGTGATCATGGCGATGAATGCCTTGGCCAGGTCCTTGTTCTTGCTGGCACCGACTGTGGCGATCGGGTACGTATTGACGGCTTTGTCTGACTCGGGGACGGGGATGCCCTTGACCTTGTCGCCGGCGGTTTTGACGTCGGTGACGTAGACCAGTCCGGCGTCAGCCTCGCCTGAAGTGACCTTGCCGAGCACATCAGTCACGGATGATTCCTCACTGACCGGCGTCAGGGTGGTGCCCGTGGCCTTTTCAACGGTTTCGGTGGCGGCGCCGCAGGGAACCTGGGGGGCGCAGACAACAACCTTCACACCCGGCTTGGCCAGATCGGCGAAGGAGCTGATCGACGCCGGGTTGGACGGCGGGACGGCGATTTCCAGGACGTTGGTGGCGAAGTTGCTGGCGGTCCCGTCGATGAGCTTGGCGTCGGAAAGCTTGGCCATGTTCTTCGTGTCGGCTGACGCGAAGACATCTGCCGGGGCGCCCTGGGTGATCTGGGTGACGAGGTCCGAGGACCCGGCGAAGTTGAGCGTGACTTTGGTGCCCGGGTTGGCGGTCTCGAACTCGCCGGCGAGCTTCGTGAACGTTGCCTTCAGGGATGCTGCAGCAAAGACGGTCACGGTCCCGGACAGTTTTGGCGTCGCGCTGGTGCTGGCACTGGCGGAGCCGCTGCCCGTCGCTCCCAGGGTGCCCGAAGCGCAGCCGACCAGGCCGAAGGCCAGGGCGCTTGCAGCGAACAGGGCCGTGATGTTCTTGCGTGTGATCCTCATATGATGCTCTTTCCTTGGGGTGTTTCGATGATGACGGTGGTGGCCTTGACCACTGCGGTGGCCACGGATCCGAGTTCGAGCCCGAGTTCACGGACGGCTTCGCTGCTCATGAGTGACACCACCCGGAAGGGCCCGCACTGGAGCTCGACCTGAGCCATGACCTTGTCGGCAGTGATGCCCGTGACCAGCCCGACGAAGCGGTTGCGCGCGGAACGGCCCACATGGGTCGGGTCTTCGGGCAGCTGTGCCTGGTCGCGGGCCAGATGGGCCAGCTCGAGTCCGTCGACGGCCAGGCGGCCGGAGTCGTCCTTGATCGGGGTCAGGATTCCGTTTTCGGTCCAGCGTCTGACGGTGTCGTCGCTGACGCCCAGAAACCGTGCTGCTTCAGATACTCGTATTTTCGGCATATATCCAGAATATTCCCATATATGCGGATTCTGGCAGCTGTTTTATCCGCAAATCAGAATGTGACCGGCATTTTGATGCTGTGAAGGTTACCGGCGAGGTTGGGTTTCTCGTAGACATCGCGCAGGTAGCGTTTCCGGGCGGCGAGATTCTTGATGTGCCCTTGGCCTTGTCCTCGGGCCGGCGCCGACAGCCGCTGGCAGCTCGTCTGCCAGCAGGCATCCCGGTTTCGGACAATGGGCCAGCATGGCCGGTGGCGAATATCGTAAGAGGACACCGTCCAGGCCGGACGATCTCTGGGCGCCCGGCTCAGGCTATTGGGGTCCGCGGGAATCTCGTTGACAATTCGGCGACCTTCGGATTGTGCTCGTTGGCGCCGTAGTCGGACCTCCGCGTAATGTCCTTGCCGTCCGCCAGCTTCACGGCATGGAAGACCAGCGTCAACAGCACCGCCACAATCAGGTTAATCGCAAAGGCGACCACGGCGATGTACACCTGCACATCGGTGCCGGGGATCGCTGCAATCGATCCGCCAAAATGCTGCTTCGTCGCCGGGCTGACCACGTTGTACGCGGCCACACTCCCGTAAATGATGCCCGCTGCCCAGCCTGCGAGCAGCGCCCACCGGTGGAACCAGCGCGTATACAGGCCGGCCACGATGGATGGGAAGGTCTGCAGGATCCAGATGCCACCCAGCAGCTGCATATTGATGGCGGCGGACTGGTCCATCGCGATGACGAAGATCAGCGCCCCGAACTTCACCACCAGCGAGGCTATCTTGGAGACTTTGGCCTCCGTCCTGGGTGTGACATCGGGCCGGAAAACGTCCCGGTAGATGTTGCGGGTGAACAGGTTTGCCGCCGCAATGGACATGATGGCGGCCGGCACCAGGGCGCCGACGGCGATCGCGGCCAGCGCGACGCCGGCAAACCAGGACGGGAAATTGTCCAGGAACAGCTGCGGAACCACCAGCTGCGGATTGATCGTCTTGCCGTCGAGCTCGGTCGGTTTGGTCCCTGCGGCAATGGCCACGTAACCCAGCAGCGCCAGGAAGCCGAGAACCAGGGAGTAGAGCGGCAGCAGTGCGGCATTCTTCCGGATCGTATTCCGGCTCTTGGTCGCCAGCACACCAGTGACCGAATGCGGATACATGAACAATGCCATGGCCGAGCCCAGCGCCAACGTCCAGTACGCCGAGTAGCTGGCCGCGCCGGGGATGATGGCGCCGACGGGCTTGCCTGTGGCGGGGCTGATCGCCGTCATCTTGGTCTGGGCCGCATCGAAAATGGTGCCCCAGCCGCCGAACTTGGCCGGCAGGTAGATGATGGCCACGATCACAGCCAGGTAGATCAGCACGTCCTTGACGACGGCGATCATGGCCGGGGCACGCAGCCCGGAGGTGAAGGTGTATGCGGCCAGCACCACGAAGGCGATGATCAGCGGCAGATCGTTGAGCAACGGGTTATCCGGGCTGCCCACGCCCAACACAGTCAGCACCGCTTTGATGCCCACAAGCTGCAGCGCGATGTAGGGCATGGTGGCCACCATGCCGGTGAGCGCGATGGCAATGGAGAGCGGTTTGCTGCCGTACCTCCCGCCCACAAAGTCCGCGGTGGTGACGAAGCCGTGCCGGTGCGAGACGGACCACAGCCGGCTCATCAGCAGGAACACTATGGGGTAGAGCACGATCGTGTACGGCACTGCGAAGAAGCCGCTCACCGCGCCGGTGGCCCACATCGCCGCGGGCACGGCCACGAACGTGTACGCCGTATAGATGTCGCCTCCCAGCAGGAACCACGTCACCCATGTTCCGAACTTGCGGCCGCCCAAGCCCCACTCGTCCAGCGTATGCAGGCCTTCCTTGCCGCCGCCGCGCCAGCGGGCGGCATAGAAACCCAGGACACCCACCAGCACAAAAAGTACGACGACGACGGCCAGTGCCACGCCGTCGATGCTTCTGGTGGGACCTTCAGCCATCACAGCGGAGGTTGCGACGGCGGAGCTTGGAACGATGCTCATCGCCCTTCACCGCCGTCGTCGTTCGTTGCCGTCGGCGCCTTGCCGGTCACGTCGCGTTTCAGGACGTCCCTGCGGCGCTGGTCCTCCCGCGTCATGACCCAGTAACAGATGCCGATGACAACCGCCTCGATCGGCACAAGCATCATCTGGTACCAGTAGAAGAACGGCATGCCGCCCAGACGCGGCTCGATGCTGGCATACATCGGTACGAGCAACGGCAGAATGATTCCCAGTCCCAGCAGCACCCCGCTGACGACATAGGGGGCCGGTCTGGCCGGCCCACGGGTTGGCATATCGTGGGAATTGGTCTCCATTGACACGCTGGGCTCCTTCGTGGACCATGACGATCCAGCTCACTGCAGAGAAAACAGCAGCTTGCCCCGGAGCCGATGGGGCCTGCGGTCTTCCACCGCGATATTGAATGTAGAGCACCCTCTTCAGGTGATTTCAGAATACTTCTTCTTCACCCGCTCTCATATAGCTCCCGGGGCAGCTCCCGGGGCCCAATGGTGCCGAGCCACGGTGGCCGTGCCTGCGCCGATCCGTGATTGCCTCCCGCGCTCCTGAAAAAGACACCCAGCTGAGAGAATGGCCCAATGGAAGTGGCCCTGGGACTGCTTGTGCTGGTGGCAGTGGTGTGTGCCGGCAGCGCGCTCGGCCGGAAAATCAATGTGTCCGTTCCGCTCCTGCTTGTCTTGGCCGGCGTTGTGGGTTCGTTTCTGCCGTTCGTCCCGAGGATCGAGTTGAACCCTGAGCTGGTGCTCGTGGGGCTGCTCCCGCCGTTGCTTTATGCCGCAGCACTCCGGACCTCGCTCTTCGACTTCGGCTCCAACCGGCGCGCCATCGGCCTGCTCTCGGTGGGCTACGTCATTTTCGGCACGGTCTCCGTGGGTTTCATTGCCTGGTGGCTTTTCCCCGAGATCCCGCTGGCTGCGGCCATCGCGCTGGGTGCGGTGGTGGCGCCGCCGGATGCCGTGGCGGCCACGGCCATTGCCCGCAAGGTGGGTATGCCGCGCCGGATTGTCAGCATCCTTGAAGGGGAATCGCTGGTCAACGACGCGACGGCCCTGGTCTGCCTCCGCGCGGCCATCGCAGCGGTTTCGGGATCCGTCTCCGCCGCTGAGATCGGCGGCGGATTCATTGTGGCGGCCGGTGGCGGCCTGCTGGTGGGCCTCGCCGTCGCCTATGTCCTGGCCCAGCTCCGCAAGAGGATCCGGAACGTGGCGATCAACACCTCGACGTCGCTGATGGCGCCTTTCGTCGCTTATCTGCCGGCGGAGGCAATCCACGCCTCGGGTGTCCTCGCCGTCGTCGTCACGGGTCTGATCATGGGCGCGAAAGCGCCGTCCATGCCGGGCGGGGCTGCGCGCCAGAGCCAGCGAAGCAACTGGGACACGGTCCAGTTCCTGCTGGAGAACTCCGTGTTCCTTCTCATCGGGCTGCAGGTCCGGACCATCATTGAAGGAGTCCAGGATGACTCGCTGGGCGCGGGCAGAATCTGGGCCGGCTGTGTGGCGATCCTGCTGGCCGTGCTGGTGCTGCGGCCGGTCTGGGTGTTCCCCGCAACGTATCTTCCCCGGCTGATTCCTGCCGTCCGCCGCAAGGATCCGGCGCCGCCGTGGACGTACCCGGCCATCATTTCCTGGGCCGGGATGCGGGGTGTGGTGACTCTTGCCGCGGTACTGGTCCTGCCGGCGGATCTGGAGCACCGCTCCGTGCTGATCCTGGCCGCCATGGTGGTGGTGGGCGGCACGCTTGCGCTCCAGGGGCTCTCGCTGCCTGCTTTGGTCCGGCGGCTGCAGGTCCAGGGTCCGGATCAGCGCGAGGATGCCCTGAACCAGGCGTCGCTGATGCAGCTGGCCACAACCGCGGGCGTGGACCGCCTCGAGGAGCTGCGCTCGGATGATGATCCGCCGGAGGTCATGGCGATGCTCAAACGGCGGACGCAGGAACGCGGCCTGGCGGCGTGGGAACGGCTCGGCCGGCCGGGGCCGGAGGCGGCCACCCCCAGCCGGCGCTACGCCCAGCTGCGGCTGGCCATGCTGGAGGCGGAGCGGGCAAAAGTCCTGGAACTAAGGCGCACCGGCGGGTACGCCCACGAAGTTCTCAGCGATGTTCTGGAGAGACTGGATGTGGAGGAATCGATGCTCGACTCATCCCTGGACGATCTGGAAATGCCCGGCACCGGCGGGAGCCCCCTGAGGGCGGTTGGCGGCTGCGAACATCTGGAGGACGCCGCGTTCCCGGCTGTCCCCGATGGCGCCTTCTGCGCGGAGTGCGTCCGTGAAGGAACGACGACGGTCCACCTCAGAATGTGCCTGGACTGCGGGAACGTGGCCTGCTGCGATTCGTCACCCGGCACCCACGCCTCCAAGCACTACGAATCAAGCGGCCACCCTGCCATGCGCAGCATTGAGCCGGGCGAGGAGTGGCGCTGGTGTTATGTGGACGGGTTGCTGGGGTGAACCGTGGCCCCGCCGCCGCGGCCACGCCGCATTTGTTAGTCATTCGCCGGTAAACGGCAGGAAACATTGTCCGGCTAACGTGTGATTACAAAATCCATTCAGGGGGAGGCACGAATCATGCGCGTAGGACTCATCCGGGCATTGACCACGTCGGACCGCCGGCTGCTGCGCACCCATGGAAGGCTGCTGCAGGAAACGTTCGGCTTCGACGTCACCACCCGCTGCATCCCCGGCCAACCATCCGGGGTTTACAACGAAGAGTCGCTCCGGGCCGCAGCCCCGAAGGTGGTGGAGATCGCCCTGGATATGGCCGGCGACGTGGACGCACTGATCATCAGCTGTGCCGCCGATCCCGGGCTTGCCCAAACGCGCGCCCTGGTGGACATTCCGGTGATCGGCGCCGGTTCCGCCGCCGCGGCCGCGGCCCTGGCGTTCGGCGGCAGGGTGGGCGTCCTGGGCTTGAAGCATCAGGTGCCGAGTCCCATCTCTGAGCTCCTGGGCGATCGTATGCTGTTGATCGACGGGCCCGAAAGCGTCGAAACACCGGATGGATTCCTGATGCCCACCGGCATCTTCGACGCCCTCGCCGCCGCCCATATGCTGGTGGACGCCGGCGCAGATGTGATCGTTGAGGCCAGCACCGGGCTGACGAGCATCGGTATGGCCGACGTTCTCCGCCGCAGGCTCGGCGTCCCCGTCATCGACGCCGTCGCGGCGGCAGGAGCCATGCTCGCCTCAGCGGTAACTACCCGTGTCCAGCCTCGGCGCGACAAGGAAGACAGCTACGCCTAGGGTTATGAACCCTAGGCGTAGCCTGCGAAATATCTGGGCCCGGGATGGTGTTTGCCCGGACATGACAACAATCGGAATCATCGGTGCAGGACACATTGGAAGCCAAGTTGCGCGTCAGGCAGTGATGTTGGGCTATGACGTGGTGATCAGCAATTCCCGGGGACCGGATACGCTGACAGATCTGGCGGCGGAGCTGGGGCCACGGGCCAGGGCCGCAACGCCGGCCGAGGCGGCCGTCGCAGGCGATTTCGCCGTCGTCACCGTACCCCTCAAGAGCATCCGGAACATCCCCGCGGAGCCACTGGCGGGCAAGATCGTGATCGACACCAACAACTACTACTGGGAACGTGACGGCCGCATCCCGGCCCTCGATAACGGTGAAGCCACCACCTCCGGTCTGCTGCAGGAACACCTGCCCACGTCAAAGGTGGCCAAGGGTTTCAACCACATCAAGGCCCCGCAGATCACCACCGACGGAACCCCGGCAGGCACGGACAACCGGCGGGCGCTTGCCACGGCCAGCGACTACCCCGAGGCCAGCGAGCTGGTGGCAAAGCTCTATGACGAGTTCGGCTTCGACACGGTGAACATCGGCCCGCTGTCCGAGAGCTGGCGCGTGGAACGGGACCGCCCGGCCTACGTCGTGCGCCAGAACGCGGACGAACTCACCGAGAATCTGGCCCGCGCACCGCGCACTATCTGAGGAAGATCCGCACCCGCCTTGCGGCGCAGAACGAGAGAGAACGACGGCGGGAAGCTCCCGCCGTCGTCCTCTTGCATTGCGCTGCATGCCGTCTTGCCTGAGCTCTCCGCATTGGTTCAGAATCTCTGTTGCGGTCTGGTTGCTGGGCCAAATTACGGCGTATTCTGGACACACATAGCAAGCGCGTTGGCTGGAAAAACATGGCGCCAAAGAACCGCCCAAAATTTCGTCCGGCCGTGGCCCTGGGCAGGGTTCTCGGATTCTTCGCGGTGAGCGCCATTTGCGGGGTTCTGGCTGCCAGCCTCGTCGTTCCCTCTGTGGCTGTCGCCGGCATGACGGTCAGTAATTCGATCTCTTTCTTTAACAACCTTCCGGCTGAGCTGGCGGTTGAAACACCGTCGCAGTCCACCAGGGTACTGAGCTCGGACCGAAAGCTGATCGCCACCTTCTACGCGGAGAACCGCGTCAAGGTCAGGCTGGACCAGATGTCCCCGTACATCAAGGACGCGATTATCGCCATCGAGGACAGCCGCTTCTACGAGCACGCCGGCGTGGACCCCCAGGGAATTCTTCGGGCGGTGACCTCCAACCTGACCTCCGGCAGCAAGCAAGGAGCGTCCACGCTGACCCAGCAGTATGTCACCAACATAGTCAACGAGTCTCTGTCCTCCTCAGACAAGGGCGACGAGGTGGTCCTCAGCGGCCAGAAAACCATCGGCGACAAGCTGCGCGAAATGAGGCTTGCCCTTCAGCTGGAAAAGAAGTTCAGCAAGGACCAGATCCTCGAGGGCTATCTCAACATCGTGTTCTTCAACCGGGACGCCTACGGTATCGAAGCCGCAGCGCGGCACTACTTCAGCAGCTCCGCCAAGAACCTCACGCTGCCCCAGGCTGCTCTGCTCGCCGGGCTCGTGAACAGCCCCAGCTTCTATGACCCTTCCGTCCATCCGGAAAACTCCCTCAAGCGACGCAACCAGGTGCTGGACAACATGCTCAGCCAGGGCAAGATCCTGCAACCAGCGCACGACGCCGCCATTGCCACACGTGTTGCCCTTAAGATCACTCCCTCGAGGCAGGGGTGCTCCGTTGCCGCCATGGCAACCTACTTCTGCGACTACGTCTCCCACCTGATCCTCAACGACCCGGCCTACGGCCCCGACGTTACCGAGCGCGAGAAAAAGCTGTACCGGGGCGGCTTGACCATCACCACCACGCTGGACAGCCGGCTGCAGTCGGCCGCGCAGGTGCGGGTGAACGCCACGGCCGGGGCGAACCCGGACAAATGGGGTGCGTCCCTGGTCTCTATCCAGCCCGGCACCGGCAAGATCCTCGCCATGGCGCAGAACACCGTCTTTCTTCCCGTGCGTGGGAAATTCGATACCCAGTTGAACTTCAACGTCGATTCCAAGGACGCCAAGGGCAATGACCTCAATGGAGCAGGCGGCTTCCAGCCCGGGTCCACGATGAAGCCGTTCACGTTCGCGGAATGGCTCAATGAGGGCAAGTCCATGACCACCACGGTGGACGCATCCCGGCGGTCTTATCCGCTCGAATTTCCGTGGAAATCCAGCTGTGGAAAGGTAGCCGGTGCCTACAGCACGAAGCAGAAAATCGCCGGCCTCGGCGCCGCGGACGACCTGCAGAACAACGATTTGGGGTACTACCGGCCGATGCCCGTCAACTACGGCCTCTACAACTCCATCAACACGGCAATCTTCGCTACCGCCGCCCAGCTGGACTTCTGCGGCATCCAGAGGATGGTCGATGCCGTGGGTATCCACAGTGGTCTGGACAACGCCCCAGTCAACATGCATCAGCTGGGCAACCTGCTGGGCGCCATCGGCGTGGCCCCCCTCCACTTGGCGAATGCGTTTGCCACGTTCGCCAATGACGGCAGATACTGCGCTCCGATCGCCATCGTGGCCGTGACCGATGTGGCCGGAAGGAAGCTCCCGGTCCAGACCAGCATCTGCCGGGACGCCGTCAAACCCGAGGTTGCCCGCGGCGTCAACGCCGTGCTCCAGGACGTGCTGAGAAAGGGGTCCGGCATCTACATCAACCCCAAGGTCCAGAGCCTGGTGCACGTGGCGGCAAAGACAGGGACCTCCAACAACAACGGTGCTACCTGGGTGGTGGGCTACACCACCGGCATCGCCACCGCGTCCTTCTTCGGCGACACTCTGGAAGGCCAGAAACGGGCCGGCCAGAACGTCACGATCAACGGCAAGTTCTACAGGGGCATCGACGGTTACATGATCGCCGGCCCGCAATGGGCAATCTACATGACGCAGGTCGCCAGACTTTACCCGGCCGCTGCCTTTCCCCCTCCGCCCGCGTCCATGACCCGGCCGCCGCCGAATCCTAAGCGCTGACCGCCGGTGGCTGGACCTCCTGGCCGCGATAACGCGCAGGCCCGGCGGCGGTCCGTCCAGTCATTCGTCGGCTCCGAACGCACCCTCCAGGGATTCTGGCGCGAACAGCGCCGCCGCCACATCCTCGCGCAGATAGTAATTCCGGCGTTCCGATGGTTCAAGACTGCCACGCACAATGTAGTAGCCACGGCCTTCACCGGGGCCGCCGGCGGCACGGTCGATGGCATCAATCATGGCCCTCTCCAGCAGATTGTTTGGGCCATGTTGTTGCAGCAGAGCCAAGTCTTCCGGCAGAAGTGAACTGATCAGCCCTTGGATGTCCGGCATTTTCGTGTCCTTCGTCGGCACCGAAACAATATCAGAGCCCCTCGGTGGCGTATCCGGGGGTGCCTCGGCCGGTTGCGTCCATCCCGATTGTAGGACCGAGGGGATCGGCTCCGCCACAGCCGGCTCCGGCGCACCAAGGCGCGGGACGTGCGATGAGTCGATGGAAGGCCAGGTTCGGGAGATACCGCCGGACCGAGCGCAGGACCCTGTTCAGCCGCTGGACTCTCCCGGTTCACAACCCGCCCGTAGCGTCAGGACGGCACGAAATAACGAGAGAGGGCCCACCCCATGAGCACAACCCGCACGCGCAGCATCTTCGCCGCCGTCATCACGGCAGCCATCGCAGCGTCCGCAATGGGCGGAACAGCGGCAGCCCAAGCCACCGCACAGGGCCAGGCAACCGCCGACCGCCACACGCCGGATACCGCCGTCGCGGACGGTTTCAGCGCCGTCGACCGCAACACCGACTGGCAACTGGCCGGCAAACAGAAACTCAACTTCCCGACGTACCACACGGAAGGCATCGCGTTCACGGAGGACCACATCTTCCTGTCCGCGGTCCAGATTCTCGAGCCCACCGCGAAATACCCGAGCCCACAGGGCGGCCACGACCGCACCCCGGGCAAGGGTGTGGGCCATCTGTTCGTCATGGACAAGGCCGGCAACCTCCAGAAGGACATCACGCTCGGCGAGGGCGACATGTACCACCCCGGCGGTATTGACTTCGACGGCACGAGCATCTGGGTCCCCGTCGCCCAGTACCGGCCCAACAGCAGCGCCATCATCTACCGCGTGGACGCGAGCTCCCTGGATGTGCACAAGCAGTTCGAGGTGCCCGACCAGTTCGGCGGGATCGTCATGGACAAGAAGACCGGCCACCTGGTCGGGAACACGTGGGGGTCGCGCCGGTTCGCCGAGTGGAACCTTCAAGGCAAGGAACTGGCGACCTGGCAGAACCCGGACCAGTTCATCGACTACCAGGACTGCCAGTACGCTGCCAACTCCAAAATGCTCTGCGCCGGGGTCGCCAACCTCCCTCAAACCCCCGCCGCGGGCGGTACCTCCGCCACCTATGAACTGGGCGGTATGGCCCTGATCGACATCAATATGCATTCCACCCTGCACGATGTCCCGTTCCAGAAATGGTCAAGCACGGGTCACGTGGCCACCCGCAATCCGTTCAAAATGACCGCCGACGGCAATCACCTGACCATGCGGGTCGCCCCGGACAACGGCGAAGAGGGCAACGGATCCGAGATCCTCACCTACGAAGCCAGTGTGGCACCAGCGCCTTGAGGGTTGGCAGGTGGCCCGCGCATCAACAACCCGCGCGCACCATCTGAGGAAGATCCCCGCACAGCTTGCGGCGCAAGTACCAGAGAGAACGACGGCGGGAGGCTCCCGCCGTCGTTCTCTTGCGTCCCGGGATTTGTGGAAGCAGGCCCCGGGGTTCAACACCCGCGGGGGTGCGTGTGTGGCGCTGTGCGAGGACATGCACGGGGCTGACTACAACCTGGCGGCGAGCATCTAGCTACGTGACTGACTCGATGAGCTCGTGCAGCTTCTCGATACCGTCTGTCCAGCCGCTTCGGTGCAAGGCGAGTCGTTCCTCGGTCGCAAACAGGCCCTGACAAGTCAATGCCCAGCTCACGGGCCCGGTGCAACGTCTCGCCCGATACCTGCTCATCGGTCTCCGAGCCGAACGACATCGTCCCGAAGCACAACGGCGACACCTGGACACCGGTCGCCCCCACTGTCACGTATTCCATGAAAATCCTCCCTCCGCAGCCACAGCAGGGGGCTGCGCGAGTCATGTTGAACTATTCGGCACGGAAAAGACCCTTAGCAACCGACGGCGCTTCGTCCCAGCAGCTGCGCCGGGGTCTTGACGTGGTCGGGCAGTTCGGCCCAGCGCTGATCCATCGCGGCCCTGCTCTCCGGGTGGACCGGACGCGTGAGGAGCTCGACGCTCCGGAGGAGGGCTTGGATCTTCATGGTTCTCCTGCCGGTGTGGAGGCTAATCGGCGGGCCGGGTGGAAGCCAGCGGGCGCCCCCTTCCACCGGCTGGAGGGGTCTCAGGCGGTCAGTTCCGGGACGGCGGGCAGGTCCAGCTCGGTTCCGGCGTAGTGGTTGAAGTAGTTGGTGAACAGGTTGGCCGCGATGTGGGCGAACGCCTCGGACAGCTCCTCGGCGCTCCAGCCGGCGTCAAGTGCGGCCTGCCAGGTCGCGTCGGAGACGTTTCCGGTTCTGGCTGTGGCTTCACGGGCGACGGAAGAGATGGTTTCGAGTTTGTCGTCGAAGTCCACTTCGCCGGCGCGGATCGCGAGGATCTGCTCGTCGTCGAGCCCTGCCCGGCGTGCCGAGAGGGTGTGGGCGGCCTGACAGTAGTCACAGCTGTTCTCGTTTCCGACGGCCAAGGCGATCGTTTCGCGGGTGCGGGCATCAAAGCTGCCGTGGGCGGCGATGGCGGCGGACATCCCCTCGTAGGAGGCGATCACGGCCGTTGAGTGGGCCATCCCGGCGTGGATGTTGAGCAGTTTGCCCATTTTCTGCTCCAGTTTCCGGGCGATCCCTTGAGAGGCTTCGGGTGCTGTGGCAACGGTGTGGGCGGGAATGCGTGGCATGCGGGTACTCTCTTATCTTTGGATTTACAGGACAAAACTCAGGGCCGGTCGCCGCTGACGATCACGCCGCTGCCGGGGGCGAAGGCTACGTGGCCTTTGATCATCCGGGCCAGGGGTGTCGGCCGCGGGTAGGACCAGGCGGCGTTCGGTGCCCGGCAGCCCCCGGCGCGGACGTGGTGGTAGCGGGCAACACCCTTCCAGAAGCACAGGGTCCGTACCCAGCTTCCTTGGAGTGTGTCCGGCGCTACAGAATCCGGGGGGAAGTAGTGGTTGCCTTCCAGATACACCGTCCGCTCTGAGCGGGCGATCACCTGGCCGTGGAACGTGGCGGTGATCATGAGGTGCTCCGGGCCATCTTGTAGAGGATGTCGCGGTCCTGGATGACGATGCGCCCGCGGCCCTGGCGGATGGCCTTCCTGGCCGCGAGCTCACCCATGATCTTGCTGGTGGCCTCCCGGGAGGCGCCCAGGAGGCCGGCGAGCTGTTCGTGGGTCAGGTGGATGGTCCGGGCCTGACCGAAGCGCGGCTGCCCCGCGGCGTCACCGAGTTTGAGCAGGGTGGACGCCACCTGGGCGGCCAGCGGCCGCAGCGCAATGTCTGTCAGGCGTTCTTCGAGGCGGGCGACTTGTTCGCCCAGGAGCCGCGAGATGCGGATGGCGATGCGGGGATCCGAGAGCAGGAACCGCTCGACCTCATCCACGCTGAGCTGGCAGATCGCAGAGTCTTCGATGGCCTCGGCATAGTTGTCATACATCCGCTGGCCCACGAGCATCATCTCCCCGAATACCGCGCCCGGTTCCAGGATGGCCATCGTCAGGGCCTTGCCGTCCTCGGCGACCCGGAAAATGCGCACCCGGCCGGATTTGAGGATGAACAGCGCCTTGACGGGCTGGCTCTGGCTGAACAGCAGTTCCCCGCGGCGGAACAGCCGAGCCGGCGCCATGAGGTCCATGGCCTCGATCTCCTGCGCGCTCAGGTCAGCGAACAGATCAACTTCATTCAAACAGCTGAAGGGGTCAGCGGGTCCTGACATCAGCGCGTCCGCCTCTCGTTGCCGCGGGGCCCACGGGCGCAGGTCTCCGGAGACGGTGGCCGCCACATCGACCCGGCAGGTGTCGGTCATGCCTGGCTCTTGAGGACGCGGACCGCCACCAGTCCCAGAATAACGCCATAGATCAGGTGGCCCATGAGGCTCATCAGCGCGGTGAGGTCAACGGCGAACACGGGCATGCCCATCATGACCGGCATGATCATCAGGGGCCCAAGGACCCACCAGATGGCCCCGTAACCGAGCCCGACGAGGGCGCCGCGGCCATACGCGGTCAGGAAGCGGTTGCCGAACAGCGCTGTCAGGCCGAGCCCGATCAGCACCGAAATCATCAGATGGACGCCGAACCCGACCACTGCTGAGTTGGAGCCGACCATGGACGCGATGACGGGCAGCATGCCCATCATCGCCATGAGAATCCCGAACACGATACCGCCGGCGATTCCCCCGGCGACCCCGGCGAGGACGCGCCGGCCGATGCCGGTGCCGGACGTGGGACGTGAAAGAGCTGATGCAGAAGCCATGACGGCGACCTTCCATGGAAGAGGTTTTGATGACGTCTTCAACGTATGGCCGGCCCATGATGCCGTTCAGTAATCTGCACTACACAGCAAAATAAATGCCGGCAGCTGTGTACTGCGCTCCGGAAGAGTCGGAAATGTGAACGCAGCGCCGGCTCCCCTATCCGTCGTGCGTCGTCTTCCCTGCCCGGATCTGGAGGTGTCCGCCCCGGGCCGAGGCACGGACGACATCGACGCACCGTTCCTCGACGGCCTGCCAGGGGGCGGCGGTGCGGTCGGATCCTCCCAGCGCGCAGGCAAGCCGCGCCAGCGGAGTCAGCCACTTCGCCCATCCCACCGGGTCCTGCATATCCACGACCCCGACCCGGGCGTCTGCGGACAGCAGCCCGGTCATGTTCGTCCAGGCCTGCTCCCGGTCCGCCATCAGGGACAACGAATACGTTGCCAAGGCAGCATCCGAAACCGCGGCTCCCCCGCTCTCTTGGATGCGGGCGGCGATTGACCGGGGGTCCAGAAGCACCATGTCCGTCTGGAGCAGGATCACGTTCTCCCAGCCGCGCGCCTGGGCACGCCGCCGCGCCTGGTGGAGCATTTCGGCGCTGCGGTCGATGCCGACGATGGTTCCGGAGGCACCAATGCGCTCCTGCAGCAGCGGAAAATTCAGCCCCGTTCCGCATCCGATGTCCAGCACCTGCTGGCCCGCCGTGGGGGCAAGGGCGTCGATGCCGAGCACCCGTCCTGCATGATAGACAGGGTATTCGCCCGAGAGCAGATCGTAAAACGGGGCAAACAGCGTGTATTTATCGCGGATGGCGGGCTCCTTCAGGTTCGTTCCGCCGCAGCGGCACGGTCGCGCAAGACCGGACCGGCGGGCGCAAATGTCCGGCATTCAACGTCACTCTTGAGGAGTCCATCATGGCAGTCGAGAACCGGATCATTGATCTTCTGGTGGTCGGCGGGGGGACCGCCGGAATCGTGGGCGCCAAAACGGCAGCCGGGTTCGGAGCGCGGACCCTCCTGGTCGAACAGGCCCGCACAGGCGGTGACTGCCTGTGGACCGGATGCGTCCCGTCCAAGACCCTCCTGTCGGCAGCCGACCACGCCATCACAGCGCGTGCGCTGACCGGGCAATTGCCGGAGTTCGCGGCGGTGCGCAAGCGCATCTTTGCGGCGATCAACACCATCGAACCCGTCGACTCCCCTGCGGCCATCGAAGCCGCCGGAGTGGAAGTCATCAAGGGCACCCTGACGTTCCGCGCCCCCGGGGTGGCCGAGGTTGACGGCAGGACGATCCGATTCCTGCAGGCACTGATCGCCACCGGCGGGGCACCGGTCAGCACCGGCATCCCGGGTCTGGACCAAGGGGTCACCGTGACCTCCGACACGATCTGGGAACTCGACACCCTTCCGGGGCGGCTGGCCATTGTCGGAGACGGCCCGATCGCCTGCGAATTCGGACAGGCCTTCGCCCGCCTTGGATCCGAGGTCACCATGATCGTCCGCTCCCGGATCCTCCCCAAGGAAGATCCCGACGCCGTCGCCCTCGTCCGGCAGAGCCTGGAAACCGACGGTGTCCGCATTCTGGAGAACACGACCGTCGAGAACGCGGTCACCACGGACGCCGGATCCCGGATCCGGCTTCGGGACGGCGCTGCCGTTGACACCGACACGGTTCTGCTGGCCACCGGACGCCAACCCCGGACCGCGGGACTTGGCCTGGAACGGATCGGGGTAAGCCTGGACAAGGCCGGCCAGGTGATCACGAACACCCGGATGATGACCTCCAACCCGCTCGTCTGGGCCGCGGGAGATGTGACCGCAAACCCCCAGTTCACCCATCTGGCCGGCGTCCATGCGTCCGTGGCGGCCTCGAACGCGGTGCTCGGGCTCAAACGCCAGGTCAGCGGCACCGTGCCCCGGGTGACATTCACCTCACCGGAGGTGGCCGCCGTCGGGCTCACCACCGCCGAGGCTCGCCTGCAGCACCGTGCCCGGACTGTCCGGCACAGCCATGTCGACCGGGCCGTGACGGAGGACACGACGGGCGGGTTCACCCGGCTGATCGTGGACCGGCGGGGAAAAATCCTGGGCGGCACCATCGTCGGCCCGCGGGCCGGGGAATCCCTGGCTGAACTGACCCTGGCAGTCCAGAAAGGGATGACAACGTCTGACATTGCCGGGACAACCCACCCGTACCCGACCTATTCGGACGGGGTCTGGAACGCTGCCGTCGCCGATGTCAGGGAGCGCCTGGCCTCTCCGGTGGCACGCCGGGCCATGGCGGGGCTGGTCTGGTTCCGCCGCCGCCGGCTGGACTGGCCCGTGCCTCACCGCAGGGACCGGTAGCCGGCGATGATCCGCCGGACGCCGCTGTCCGTCACCGATGGCGGTCCCTAGGAAGTAGTGCCACCAGCGATGGACGTCAGCCCGGCGGCATAGTTGATGGCCGTAAACGGCAGCACGGGCACCAGACGGACACCGATCATGGGCGCCAGCCCCCGCCGCCGCAGCAGCCGGTCGACTTTCTCCACCCGCGCCCCGGTGAATTTCTCCACCGCCTCCCGGCCCAGCCAGAAGGTCGCGACGGAACCCAGGATCGCGGCGACTGACAGGACATTCTTGGGCACCGGCGCCAGCGTCACAAATAGCTCCGGATCTCCTCGACCGGCGGAAGCGGAAACACCAGCACCGCCACGGCAGCGACGGCCACGAGAACCACCAGTATCCCCAGCCGAATCACCGCCCGGCGCCGTCTGCCCGGAACGGAACCCGTCACGGGGCGTCCCCGGCGCCGGCGGCAGCGGGCCCGTCTTCGTCCTCGGCCGTGTGGATGGCCCAGGCGGCGTTGACGAGGCCGATATGGCTGAAAGCCTGCGGGAAATTTCCGAGCAGCTCGCTGCTGTCCGGGGCAACCTCCTCGGCCAGCAGGCCCAGATCCGTGGCGAACCCCGCGGCCCGTTCGAAGACGGCCCGGGCGCGCCGGGTCTGCCCGGCCAGGGCCAGGGCATGGGCCAGCCAGAACGTGCACAACAGAAACGTTCCTTCCTCCCCGGAGAGCCCGTCGTCGGCCTGATACCGGTACACCAGGCCCCGGCTGTCGGTGAGCCGGTCTTCGATGGCGTCGATCGTTGCGAGCATCCGGGGGTCATCGGCGGGCACGAACCCCACGATGGAGAGCATCAGCGACGACGCGTCCAGGTCCTCGGAGCCGTAGGCCTGGGTATAGGCGTTGGCTGTCTCGTTCCAGCCGTTCATGCGGATCGAGTCGGCGAGCTGGGCGCGGGTCTGCATCCAGTGCGGAACCCGCTCTTCCGCGTTCAGGACCCCTGCGAGGCTGATGGCCCGGTCCACGGCCACCCAGCACATCAGCTTTGAATGAAGGTAATGCCGGGGGGCGCCGCGGACCTCCCAGATGCCCTGATCTGTGGACTGCCAGCGCGATGCTGCAGCGTCGGCCGCATCGGCAAGGAACTGCCGCGTCCCGGGCTCCAGATCGTTGAGATATTCCGGGAGGGTGGCGGCTGCGTCGAGGAGTTCGCCGTAGACGTCGAGCTGGCGCTGGTCCCAGGCGCCGTTGCCCACCCGCACCGGGGCGCTGTCTCGCCAGCCCGGAAGGTGGGCCAGTTCGCGTTCGGACAGGTCCCGTTCCCCGCCGATGCCGTACATGATCTGCAGCTCGTCGCCGCTACTCAGCCTGTCGGCGGCAGCCGTCGCGAGGAACTGGAAAAACTTGCCGGCCTCGTCCGGACACGCGGCCACCCACAGCGCCTGCAGGGTCATGCTGGCGTCCCGGATCCAGGTGTACCGGTAGTCCCAGTTCCGGGTGCCGCCGGCGACCTCGGGCAGGGACGTCGTCGGGGCAGCGACGATCGCGCCGGTCGGATAGAACGTCAGTGCCTGCAGGAGCCTGCCGCTGGAAGCGACCAGGTCCTGCCAGGGTCCGTCGTAGCTCTGATGCAGTTGCGACCAGCTGCCCCAGCCCTCAAGCGTGTCCTCAATCCGGCGGGCGATCTCCTCCTGGCTCCAGAAGGATGGGTCGCCCAGCCAGCTGTTCTGGTGGTGAAGGGCGAATCCAAGAACGTCTCCGGCACGGAGCACCGGCCTGGCATGCGCGGCGCCGCCGTTCAATGCGAAGGGAACCGGGGTGGAGAAGGCCAGCACGTCGGCCCCGCCGTGGACGGAAATGCCGCCCCCCGCCTCCTGCAGGAGCGGCCGGACCAAGCCGTATTCCGGCCGGGGCGCGAAAGCCATCTCCACCTCCACTTCTCCTTCGGTGCAGGCCACCTGCCGCAGCAAGGTACCGGGAGCCCCGGCGCCGAGTTCGTGGCCCCGGTTCCCGTCTCCCAGGGCCAGGGTGTCGGTGACTGTCACGGTCCCGCCGGCTGTGGTGTGGACCGTCTCCAGAACCATCGTCGGCCCGAGGTACCGCCGGGTCGAGGAGTGTGGGGCCGCGGGCCGGATCAACCAGAAGCCCGCGTCCTCGCCCAGGATCCGTCCGAAAACCGAGGGGCCGTCAAAACGGGGGAAACACAACCAGTCCACGGAACCCGAGGAACTCACGAGCGCGGCGGAGCGGCAATCCGAGAGCATGCCGTAGTTGGCGATGGGCTCGCTGGTCATTGGTACACCCTGCCTGATTCACTCAAGACGGTCCAATGCGTCTTCAATAGCGCGGTGGAACGTCGGATATGCGTAGATCATCCGCCTCAGGGTGCTGACCGGCAAGTACAGCAGCCGTGAGGACATCGTTCCGGCCACGAAACTGTTCTGGCCCATGCACGGCGGCCCCGGCGGCTCCGGCCTCTCCCGCAAAGCGGTACTCGAACGGGCCGACGCGTCCCTGCGCCGCCTCGGCACCGAACACATCGATCTGTTGCAGATCCACCGCTTCGACCCCCAGACGCCGGCGGAAGAGACGATGGAAGCCCTGCACGAAATCGTCAAGGCCGGCAAGGTCCGCTACCTCGGTGCCTCATCGATGTGGGCCCGGCGGTTCTCCAAGATGCAGCACGCCGCCGAGCTGAGCGGATGGACGAAGTTCATCTCGATGCAGGACCGGTACAGCCTGATCCAGCGTGAGGAAGAATTCGAGATGTTCGGCCTCCTCGCCAGCCAGGGCGTCGGGAGCATCCCGTGGAGCCCCCTTGGCGGCGGCAAAGTCACGCGCCCGTGGGTGAGCAGGGCACGGCCCGTTCGGGTCAGGATTCCGGCGTCGACAGCTTCGGCCGCCCCCTCTGGCTCGACAGCGACAAAGCGATCGTCGACGCTGTGCAGCGGATTGCTGCAGCGCGGGGAGTTTCGATGGCCCAGGTCGCGATGGCATGGGTACTCAAAAAACCCGTCGTTAGCGCCCCGATCGTAGGCGCAACCAAACCCCACCACCTCACCGACGCCGTGGCCGCGCTCGAGGTCCAGCTCACCGACGAGGAATTCAATCGCTCGAAGAGCCCTACGTGCCGCGCACGCCCACCTGGTTCTGATCGGCCTCTCGAAAGGCAGAAACGCACGGCAGCCTTGAGCAGGAAAATCACAGCAACTGCAGCGGGACTCGCTGCGTCCGCAGCGGCCGGGCCAGCACCGGTACGGCAACCCGGAAGCGGCGGGCCACGACGTTGCACACCACCGGCACCGCCGAATCCCGCACCCCAAACAGCACTAATTCAGGGTCATTCTTCTCTCCGCCGTCTCGGAACCCGATCGCGTCACCGCCCTCACCACGCTGGCGCAGCACACCTTCGCTTCTCACCATGCGAAATCGAGGTTGGACTTGGTAGCGGACTAGTAATTGCCGGCATCTGTCGAGCATTGCAGACGATATAGTTGCCGCCGTGATGAACTTCGTCGTGATCGGACTCGTCTGCGTGTCAACGCGGCAGCTGCATGATGTGTTTCCCCTCTGGCGACTGGCCTCGAATCCACGGACCCCGTCGATCAGTGGCCCTATGCTGGTGCAATGACGCAGACGTCTATCAGCTCCGCCGCAGCACTGGCCGAAATGCTGGCCTCCACCGGCTACCTCGCCGATGAAGGCCTGGCCACGATCTGCTATCTCGCCCTTGGCATGGAACGCCCGCTGCTGCTGGAGGGGGAACCCGGTACCGGCAAGACCTCCCTGGCCGAGGCCCTCGCGCAGGCCTTTGGGCTGCCACTGATCCGGCTGCAGTGCTACGAGGGAATCGATGCCACGCAGGCCCTGTACGACTGGGACTTCACCGCTCAAATTCTGCATCTGCGCAGCGTGGAGGCCGGCGGTGGCGCGGGGTTGAGCGTGGCCGAGCTGGAGCACTCGCTCTACGACAAGCGATTCCTGCTTGCGCGGCCGATCCTGAAGGCGCTGCAGCAGAGCCCTGCCGTGCTGCTGATCGACGAAATCGACCGTGCCGACGACGAGTTCGAGGCTTTCCTCTTGGAAGTGCTCTCCACCTACCAGGTCTCCATCCCCGAGTTCGGCACGGTCAAGGCAGACACCGCGCCGATTGTCGTGCTCACCTCCAACCGGACCCGGGACGTCCACGATGCACTCAAACGGCGATGCCTCTACCACTGGATTGACCACCCTGGGCTGGCCCGCGAGGTGGAGATCGTGCGCACGCGGCTGCCGGAAGTCCCCCCGCTGCTGGCCGAACAGGTGGTGCGCGTGGTCCAGCAGATCCGGGCTTCCGACGACGTCCTCAAGCCTCCCGGCGTGGCCGAAACTCTGGACTGGGCCCGCGCTCTTCAGCAGCTCGGCCGGGCCGAGCTGGACCTGGCCTCGGCCGCGGCGAGCATCGGCGCGCTTTGCAAGTACCGCGAAGACACCCAGCGGGTCTCGGCAGCCCTGGCCCGGATGCTCGGCTGACCGATGGCCGCCGTGGAGCACGGCGCCGAGGAGATCCTCCTGGCATTTGCCGCTGCGGTGCGCTCGGCCGGGGTGATGGTGACCGCGGACCGAGCGCGCAACTTCGTCGATGCCGTGGGCAGGCTCGCCCTGGACCGCCGCGCCAGCGTTTTCTGGGCCGGCCGGGCAACTCTGTGCGCGTCGCCCGATGACTTGCCGACCTATCAGCGGACCTTTGAGGCCTGGTTTTCGGTGGAGCATTCCTCCGCCACCCGCGTCTCGCCGTCTGCAACGTCCGTCAGTGCGGCCTCTTTGGACGACGACGGCGGCCGGGAGGACGGGCGGAACCAGCTGAGGGCGCTCGCCAGCCGCCGGGAGCGGCTGAGGCACCGGGACGTGGCGACGCTGGATGACGCCGAGCGGGCGCTGCTGCACCGGATGTTCGAGGAGCTCCCGGTGCGGTTGCCGACCCGGCAGACCCGGCGCAAACGCCGGGACCGGCACGGCGACGTCGATCGGGTGCGGACCCTGCGCGACCAGCTGCGCCGCGGCGGGGAACCGGGTCCGCTGCGCCGCGCCCGGGCGCCGCGCAAACCACGCCGGGTTGTCTGGCTGATCGATGTTTCGGGCTCGATGGCACCCTATGCGGACAGCCTGCTGCGCCTCGCCCACCGAGTAGTCGAGGCCGCCCCGCATCGGGTGGAGGTCTTCACCCTGGGCACGCGGCTGACCCGGGTGACCGGCGCCCTGCGGGTGCCGGACACCGAAAAAGCCCTTGCCCTCGCGGGCCGCGCCGTACCCGACTGGTCGGGCGGAACCCGGCTGGGGGAAGTGCTGCGGGCCTTCAACGACCGCTGGGGCCAGCGTGTGGTGGCGCGCGGCGCCGTCGTCGTCATTGCCAGCGACGGTTGGGAGCGGGGTGACCCCGCCCTACTGGGACGCCAGACCGAGCGGCTGCATCACTTGGCGCGGCGCATTGTGTGGTCCAACCCGCATCGGGGCAAAGTTGGATACGAGCCCATACAGCGGGGAATTACGGCGGTACTGCCGCACGTTGACTTCTTTATAGGAGGGCACTCAATGCAAAGTTTCGAGGACCTGTTGGACGTGCTTGCCAATGCGTGAGGTCTTGGATGATCTGGTTGCCGCGATACGGGCCGGCCATACCGTGGGACTGGGGACGGTGGTGCGCACCTTCCGGTCCGCGCCGCGGCCGGCGGGGGCAGCAATGATGGTCGACGCCGACGGCCGCGCGGTCGGGTCAGTATCCGGCGGCTGTGTCGAAGGTGCGCTCTACGAATTGGCCACCGAAGTCGCCCACGACGGTCGGCCGGTGCTGCAGCGGTACGGCATCAGCGACGACGATGCTTTCGAGGTCGGACTGACCTGCGGCGGGATCCTGGACGTCTTCGTCGAACCGGTCTCGACCGAGACCTTCCCGCAGTTGCCGCAGGTGGCCGACGACGTCGGCGCCGGCCGGCCGGTGGCCATGGTCACCGTGATCGAACACCCGGATCCGGCCTGGGTCGGCCGCCACCTGGTGGTCCGCCCGGACGGATTCAGCGGCTCCCTGGGCAGCGACCGCGCCGACCACGCGGTCTGCGACGACGTGCAGGGCCTGCTGGCCGCCGGCCGCAACTCCACCCTTACCTACGGGCCGGACGGCCAGCGGCGAGGCGAGGGGATGCGCGTGTTCGCGGTCAGTTTCGCCCCGCAGCCGCGGATGCTCGTGTTCGGCGCGATCGACTTTGCTGCCGCCGTCGCCAAACAGGGGAGCTTTCTGGGCTACCGGGTCACGGTCTGCGACGCGCGTCCGGTATTCACAACGGCTGCGCGTTTCCCTCAGGCGGACGAGGTGGTGGTGGAATGGCCGCACCGCTACCTGCAGGCGCAGATCGGCGCCGGCCAGGTCGATGACCGCACGGTGATCTGCGTGCTCACCCATGATCCGAAATTCGACGTGCCGCTGCTCGAGGTGGCGCTGCGCCACAACGTGGCCTATGTGGGGGCGATGGGGTCCCGGCGCACCCACCACGACCGGCTGGAGCGGCTGCGCGAGGCAGGTCTGACCGAGGCCGAATTGTCCAAACTTTCCAGCCCCATCGGTCTGGACCTGGGGTCCCGGACGCCGGAGGAGACGGCCGTCTCGATCGCCGCCGAAATCATTGCGCTGCACTGGGGCGGGGAAGGTGGACGATTGAGCAGCATGGACGCGCGGATCCACCACGAGCCCATGGCCGACGCCGACCATGAGGACGCAGGGTACGAACTTGGGAATCCCTAACCCGCAAGCCTTCGGCTTGATGTAACGTGTGACACATCAAGACTGGCAGCCGGGCAGCCGTGCTCGTCCGCCCAGCGAGAGGAGATCTCAATGGCGAGTTCCACAATGATCACCATCGAAGTCGACAATGTGAGCTATACCGACGACGTCGAGCCAAGGCTGCTGCTGGTTCAGTACCTGCGCGAGCGGCTAGGCAAGACCGGCACATTGATTGGCTGCGACACCACCAACTGCGGCGCCTGCACCGTCCATCTGGACGGCGTCAGCGTGAAGTCCTGCACCATGTTCGCGGTCCAGGCCGATGGCCACCGGGTCACCACCATCGAAGGCTTGGCCCGGGACGGGAAACTCGCCCCAATGCAGCGGGCCTTCCACGAATGCCACGCGCTGCAATGCGGCTTCTGCACGCCCGGCATGATCATGCAATCGGCGTCCCTGCTGGACGAAAACCCTCACCCGTCCGAACAGGAAATCCGGGACGGCCTGGAGGGGAACCTGTGCCGTTGCACGGGGTACCAGAACATTGTTGCCGCGGTCCAGGCCGTCGCGGAGGGCACCGTGTCCTCGGACAGCGACGAAACCGAAACGGCAGGTGTGGCATGACCACCGCAGAAGTCGGCAGAGCCCGCCTCCGCAAGGAGGATGCCCATCTGATCACCGGGCGCTCCAGGTATACCGACAACATCACGCTGCCCGGCATGCTGCATCTGGCGATGGTGCGCAGTCCGTTCGCCCACGCGAAGATCACCTCGGTCGACGTCGCCGCCGCGAAGTCCTCCCCCGGCGTCGTTGCGGTGCTCACCGGAGCCGACGTGGCCGCCGAGCAGGGCAGCCTGCCCAACGCCTGGCCGATCACTCCCGAGCAAAAGGCCCCCGCGCACCCGGCGATCGCCGTGGATGAGGTTGCTTTCGCCGGCGAGGTGGTTGCCTGCATCATCGCCCGCAGCGCCGCCGCCGCACGCGACGCCGTCGAGCTGGTCGACGTCAACTACGAAGAGCTGCCCGTCGTCCTGGATCTGGAGGAAGCGGCGAAGGACCAGGTGCTGGCCCACCCGGGCCTGGGCACCAACAAATCGGCCACCTGGGTCTTTGACTCGGGCGACGCCGGCACCGGCAAACCGATCCGTGAGGCACTGGAGGGCGCTGAGGTCCTCATTGAGCGCACGTTCTACCAGCAGCGGCTCATCCCGTCCTTCATGGAGCCCCGCTCGACCGTAGTGGACCCCACCGGTGAGCAGATCACTGTGTGGTCCGCCACCCAGATACCGCACATTCTGCGATTGATGCTGGCGCTGACCCTGGCCATCCCGGAAAGCAAGGTGCGCGTGATCGCCCCCGACGTCGGCGGCGGCTTCGGCGGAAAATTGCAGGTGACCCCCGAAGAGGCCATTACCGTACTGGCGGCCCGGCACACCGGCAGGCCGTGCAAATACACCGAGACCCGCAGCGAATCCCTGATGGCGGCCCACCACGGCCGGGCCCAGGTACAGCGGCTGAAGCTCTCGGCCACCAAGGAGGGGATCGTCACGGGACTGGACGTTAACCTGCTGGCGGACATGGGAGCCTATCTGGGCCTGGTCGCCTCCGGTATCCCGATCCTGGGCGCCTTCATGTACAACTCGATCTACAAGTTCCCGGCCTACCGGTTCGAATGCACGAATCTGTTCACCAACAAGGCGTGGACCGACGCATATCGCGGTGCCGGACGTCCGGAAGCCACCTTTGCGATCGAGCGGATGATGGACGAACTCGCCGCCGAACTGGGTCTGGACCCGCTTCAGGTCCGGGAAAGGAACTGGATCAAGCACGAGGAATTCCCGTTCACCACCGTTGCCGGGCTCGAATACGACAGCGGCAACTACGAGGCGGCCACTGCGAAGGCGCTGGAGCTCTTCGGCTACGATGCGCTCCGGGCTGAGCAGGTCCGGCGCCGCGAAACGAACGACCCAGTCCAGCTTGGCATCGGCATCTCCACCTTCACCGAAATGTGCGGACTGGCGCCGTCCCGGGTGCTCGGTGCGCTCAATTACGCCGCCGGCGGCTGGGAGCACGCCCAGGTGCGCGTGCTCCCCACCGGCAACATCGAGGTGGTCACCGGGTCCTCCTCCCACGGCCAGGGCCACGAAACCGCGTGGAGCCAGCTCGTGGCGGACAAGCTCGGCGTGCCGTTCGAGAACGTCGAAGTGCTGCACGGCGACACGCAGATCTCCCAACGGGGACTGGATACTTACGGATCCAGGTCGCTGACAGTCGGCGGCATGGCTGTGCTCGCCGCGGCGGACAAGGTGATCGAGAAGGCCAAGGTCGTGGCCGCTCACCTCATGGAGGCCAGCGAAGACGACATCGAGTTCGCCGACGGTAAGTTCAGCGTAAAAGGCACCGATCAGTCGACGGCGCTGGGCGAAATCGCGCTGGCGACTTTTTCGGCACACAACCTGCCGGACGGGTTTGAGCCAAACCTGGATTCCGACGCGACCTTCGACCCGCAGAATTTCTCCTTCCCGCACGGCACCCATCTGGCGGCCATCGAGGTGGACACCGAGACCGGACGGGTCTCGATCCGCAAGTACGTCTGCGTGGACGACGTCGGGGTTGTGGTCAATCCGCTGATTGTGGAGGGCCAGGTGCACGGCGGTCTGGCACAGGGAATCGCGCAGGCACTCTATGAAGAGGCCGTCTACGACGACGCCGGCACCCTGGTCACGGGCTCGTTTGTGGACTACCTGGTTCCCGGCGCACCCGACCTGCCGCACTACACCACGGCACGCACCGAGACGCCCTCGACCACCAACCAGCTTGGGGCCAAGGGGGTCGGGGAGGCGGGTACCATCGCCTCGACGCCCGCCATCGTCAACGGCGTGCTGGACGCGGTGCGGCATCTGGGCGTGAAGGACATCAGGATGCCCTGTTCGCCGTCCCGTGTGTGGGCCGCACTTGAAGAAGCCAAGATGACCGGAGGTGTCCGATGATTCCGAGCGCATTCGACTACGCCGCGCCCAATACCGTGGCGGAGGCGTTGAGCCTGCTGGCCTTGGCCGGCGATGCGGGGAAGCTGCTGGCCGGCGGGCAAAGCCTGATCCCGGTGATGAAGCTGCGTCTGGCCGACCCGCAGATGGTGATCGATCTGGGCCGGATTGAAGGGCTGGCCGGGGTGCGAGAGGACGGGGATGCTCTGCTGATCGGCGCCATGACGCCTCACCACCAGGTGGCCACCGACCCGCTGGTGGCCGCCTATGTGCCTTTGCTGGCAAAGGCCGCGGCAACGGTGGCGGATCCGCAGGTCCGCCACCGCGGCACGTTCGGCGGCGCCCTGGTGCATGCCGACCCGGCGGGCGACTTGCCCGCGCCGGTGCTGGCCGCAGAGGCGACGTTCATCCTGGCCGGCCCGGGCGGGGAACGCCGGGTGGCCGCCGCGGACTTCTTCCAGGGCTACTTCACCACCGCAATCGCCGAGGACGAGATTCTGACCCATGTGCGGGTGCCGAAGTACACCGGCTGGGGCGCGCACTACGAGAAGTTCACCAGAGTGGCCCAGCAGTGGTCCATCGTCGCGGTCGCCGCGATGGTCCGGGTGGAGGGCGGCACCATCGCCGAGGCCCGGATCGGGTTGACCAATATGGCCAGCACACCTGTGCGGGCCACGGCGGTCGAGCGGGCGCTGGCGGGGGTTCCGCTGACCCGGGACGCGATCGCTGCCGCCAGCTCGCACGCCGCCGAGGGTACCGATCCGGCCAGCGATCTCAATGGCGACGCAGCCTACCGGCGCCATCTGGCGGAGGTTCTGACCAGGCGGGCGGTCGCCACGGCCGCGGGGCTGTAGCGGAACACGGCGAGAGGAAGACGTGGAACTCAAACATCACTTCGTGGTTCCGGGTCCGCTGGAGCACACGTGGCATGCCTTCAACCAATTGGAAGATATCGCGCCCTGTTTCCCGGGAGCGGTTCTCACCTCTGTGAGCGGCGACCAGTTCACCGGAACGGTCAAGGTCAAGCTCGGGCCAATCGCCATGATGTATGCGGGCACCGGTGAATTCCTTGAACGCGACGAGGATTCGCACACCGTGGTCATTGCCGCGACCGGGAAGGACAAGCGCGGCAATGGCACGGCAGGGGCCACGGTGACAGCGGTGCTGACGCGGGACGGCGACGGTACTGCCGTGGACGTGACCACCGACATGAACGTCACCGGCAAACCGGCCCAATTCGGCCGGGGTATCATCCAGGACATCTCGGACAAATTGCTGGCCCAATTTGTCCAGTGCGTGGTCGGGAAAGCGGGCGGCGGGGAGGCCGGGCAGACCGCGGAACCGGCAGCCGGGACGACCACGGAACCTGGGACCACGGAACCTCTGGCGACAGCACAGGACACCGTGGCACCGGCCGGGCCCGCCTCCGCGGGCCAGCGGGCCGCAGCCGCGTCAGCGGTATCTCGGCCTGCGGCGGGAGAGTCTCCGTTCAAACCCCAGTCCGCGCCGGCGGCCGAATTGGACCTTGGCTCAACCATGTGGCCGATACTGGTGCGCCATTTTGGTCCTGTCGCGCTCGGTGTCGTCGCTGTACTGGCGCTCGTCGTCTGGCTGGCCCGCCGACGCCGTTAGGCTAGCGATCCGCTTTATGCCACGTGTTTTCCGACGCGAAATCGTCGCAGCAGCCGACGACCGTCAAGAACCTGTCCCCCGCCCAAATAGGTAGGACAGATTGACAATAGGCCGGGGGTCGGGGATACCACCACGCCACCCTCGTCACCAGCTACAGGAGCTTACGGGTTCGCCCGGGGGCGTGTAGATGGTGTCGCCGGGGCGGATTTCGATCACTTCGCCGCCTCGGGACTGGACCAGGCCCCGGCCCTCCGTGACGTGCAGGGTCTGGCCGTTCGCGTGCCTGTGCCATGTGGTGCCTCGGACGCGAGTTCGGCGCCGCCGATGTGATCGCCGAGCGCGGCGACGAGGGCATCGAACGGATCCGTGAGCTCACCGGCGGCGACGGCGGGGCGTACCGCCGTCGTCCCCAGCCGTCCCCCGCCGTCGTCCTCCGTTCGGCCGCCCGCGGCTATTCTCCGGTCTGCCCGTCCACCGATTCACGGAGGAGGTCGGCGTGGCCGTTGTGCCTGGAGTACTCCTCGATCATGTGGCACAGAATCCACCGCAGGCTCGGTGCCGTACCGTCAGGCCAGGCGCGCCGGGCGAGCTGGTCCAAGCCGCCGTCGGCCAGGGCATCCGCGACGAGCGACCGGGAACGGGCAACGGCGCCCTGCCAGAGGGTTCGGAGCCGTTCCGGGGTATCGTCGGCGGCGGAATGCCACTCCCAGTCCGGGTCGGCCTTCCAATCCACGGCGTCCCACGGAGGCTGGCGGTCCCGCCCATGCAGAGACCCGGAGAACCAGTCGCTCTCCACGTAGGCCAGATGCTTGAGCAGGCCGCCCAGGGTCATCGACGACGCCCCCACCGTTGCCCGAAGGCCGGCCGCGTCCAGTTCGGAGCACTTCCACGCCAGGGTGGCTCGCTGGTAGTCCAGGAAGCCCAGGAGTGTCTCGGTCTCATCAGCTGCGAGGGGAGGCTCGGGGCGCCCCTGATCGTCCACTTGAGTCATGGGCGCGAGTCTACCGGCGGCGCCGCTGGTGGATCTAGGGGTCGCTAACGCGGGCGGACGACGGCGGGGGCCTCCCGCCGTCGTCCGCCTTCCTTGCGCCCTTACCGCCTGATGCCTGGTCCGGCAGCCGTTAGGAGACTGAGGATTCGGCGAGGATGGCGTCGACCTGCCCAACAGCCCCCTTCAGGCCCTCTTCCATGCCCATGGCGAGCATCTGCTCAAGCTGCTCTTCGGCTTCGAAGGTGGACAGGATGGTCATCCGGGTGCGGTCGCCGACGGCCTCGAGCGTCACGGTGGCATGGGTCGTACCCAAGTCACCGGTAGGGTTGCCGTTCTCGTCGGCGAAACCGTCGTCGAACTCCAGTTGGTGCGGGGCCTTGATATCGGTGAAACGCCACCAGCCGCGGGCCTTTTCGCCTTCGGGCCCGGTCATGTAGTAGTTGGCCTTTCCTCCGGGCACGAAGTCATGCTTCTCGAAGGTCGCGGGCCAGGTTGGCGGACCCCACCAGCGCTCAAGCTGGCGCGGGTCCTCCCAGATCTGCCACACGCGCTCAACGCTCGCGTCGAACTCGGCGACGAGGGTGAGGCTCAGGGCCTCGGGATTCTTGACCAAACTGATAACCGTCATGATGAAACCCTTCCTATCCTTCAGCGAGAATGTCTGCGATCCGGTCGGCGCGCTGCCGCCAGATCACCTCGTACTCATCGAGCAGCCGCCGGGCTTTCTGCAGTCCTTCATGATTGCCCCGCACGATCTGCTCCCTTCCACGCTTCTCCTTTGTGACGAGGGACGCGCGTTCCAACACCGCCACGTGCTTCTGGACGGCGGCGAAACTCATGGCGTAGAGCGCAGCGAGGCCGGACACCGAATACTCCCCCGCCGTGACCCGGGCGACGATGTCCCGACGGGTTGCATCGGCGAACGCCTGGAACAGGCGGTCAAGTTCGGCATCACTCATCTGATCTACAACCATTTGGTTGTAGAATAGTTTGGTTGTGAGGTCGCGTCAATGGGTCGGGGGCGACGGCGTGGGCATGAGTCAGAGCCGACCTCTCGGTTGAGAGGCAAAGGCCGCCGCCGGTGGCCAATGCGTGCTGGTGCAGGTGTTGCCGTCGCGCGGCGAGTTGGAGATCGTCCGGGTGATCGACACACCGGAGGCCACCCACATCCGCTACCGCGTCCGTCGCTGAGCCGGTTGACCAGCGGCCTCTTGGTTGTGGTTGGTCGGGGTGAGTTGACGGATCTGGAGCGGGCGAAAGCTCTGGAAACGGTCCTACAGCGCACACACGTACTCCTTCGAGGACACCCCTTGATAACACCCGGAGCCCCAAAGGCGAACAGGGCAAGCAATTCCGTTGACTACATCGAGGTTCGCGGCGAGTTTGTTTCCAGGTCATAGAGCAGGTCAACCGGGTCACAACAACGTCTATGACGGCGGTGATTCCGCGTTCGACGTGCCGGTCGAGGCGTTGGCCTCATCGGCCTGGGGACGTTGCTGACGACTCGCCAGCAGGAACGGCACCGCGATCAACTCGATAACGCCGCCGATCGCCAGCGAGGCAGGGTAGCCGTACACATCGGCTGCCCGACCGAGCAGCGGCTGCACCACAACGCCACCGCTTGATCCCATGAGTGAGTCGAAGCTCAGCACGGTTGCCCGCTGCTTCGAGGCGATCATGTCGTTCAGGTACGCCTGCCGCACGGGGGTGCCCGCAGAGGCGACCAATGCCCAGAGCGCCAACAGCACCAGGGCCACCCAGAACACCCGGGTGAACCCGAGTACGACCAGAATCAATGCGCCCACGATGCTACTCAGGATCAACACCGTCGTGCGTCTGCGAACGAGGCGCCGGATGCGGGGCGCTATCCAGCCGCCGAGCACCTGCGCGCCGGCCACGATTGCCGCCGCCAGACCCGCCACGGAATACGCGCGCGGGTCGCCGAAGAGCTCAAGCAGGAACGGCTGCAGGGCGTAGAACACATAGATCCCGACGCCGGCACTGAACGGCGCGGCCAGCATCACGTAACGTACCGGCGGGTTCTTCAAACCGCTCTCAATCGAGGCAGAGAGCACGGCACGGGTCGCCTGGAGAGGATGGGTCGAGCGTTCGGGGGTGAAACCGACATCGCGCATGAGCCAAAAGGCCACGACGAACATGGCCAACAGCACGCCCACCCGCAACAAAAACGGCACGCCGAGGTTGGTGGCCTGCGCGATCACACCGCCGGCCACCGAGCCGACGAGCATCGCGACGCCCGACACCATCTGTCCCCGGCCGAGCACCGTCTCCAGCCCGCCTTCATAGCCTGAGAAGCGCAACGCGTCGACGAGCCAGGCCTCGACCGCACCCGAGAAGAAGGTGAAGCCCAGACCGAGCAACACCGACACCACCGCCCAGGACCAGAACGGGGCGGAAAGCTGCCAGAGCAGGTAGTAGAGGTAGGTCGAGCCTGCCAACGTCACCGTGCCCAGCAGGAACGAAACGCGGCGCCCCCAACCGTCGGCAATCACCCCGGTGGGCACCTCGAACAGCACCATACCGGCCGTGAAAAAGGCGTTCGCGGCAAAAGCCTCTAGGTTGCTCAGACCGGCATCCAGCAGGAAGAGGGTGTTGATCCCCCAGATGAACGAGGCCGCAAGGGTATTCCCCAGCGTCAACGTGAGAAAGATACGCTGAATCTTTCGGGCGGCGGGGTTCATCGCGTCGCCGTCCCCGCCAGAGTGTAGGGGCAGCACGAGTCCATTCTCGTCCCCTTCATCTGCGCGCGCCAGAGCAGCTTGGCCAGTCACTAAATCAGGCGAATAGTCTTCTCCGCATCATCCCGGCCATACAGTCCCCTAAGACGGTCCCCACCGCGACATCTTCCGCGCACGCGACTTGCCATGGCATCCATGGGTCAGAAGGACACCAAAGTCGGCGACCTCTGTAAAGAGCTCGCCATCCCTCGGCATACCCTGTACCGACACGTCTCCCCGACCGGAGAGCTACGGCCCGACGGGTCCACGGTGCTCGCGAAAAGTTAGTCGGATACCGTCGTTTCGAGGCCAGCAAACGGAACGGTGAGCGCGCCTACCGATTGTGGTGCAACCGGCTGCGCCAAGCTATGAGAAATGGATCAGCTCCCTTTGATTCGCTCTCTTGTCGTGCAACCCTCGGGTTGCTCGTTCGAGCAAGCGCCCGTGACGCCGGATCAGTTGGAGCAAATCATCGAGGTCGCACGTTGGACTGGATCGGCTCGCAACCAACAACCAACAACCAACAACCGTGGCGTTTTATCACTGTTTTTGACCCCACGGCTACAGCAGCCCCTGCCGTTCCAAATCCTCAGACACCAGCCGGGCAAGTTCCGAAGCCCCGGCACGGTTGGTTGGGGTGGAGCTTGTCGGGCATGTAGAGCCTCAACGTGGCTTCGGGCCCAATGGACGTGAAGTACGCCGAGCTGAGCACGTTGAGGTCCACCAGGGGCACGTTCTCTTCCTGGGCCAGTGCAGCTGTGGAGTGGCGGTACCACCGGTCCACTGAACTGTGGACGCCGTCGGCATTGAAGTCCGTTGCCCGACCCTGCGCGGGGGCAACCAGGGTGTTGCCCCCGTGGCGGCGACCTGCCGGACCGTGTCACGGATGATTTCCTTGAACTCCGCTTCAGTGGTGGCATTCTTGGCGGCGGGGTCGTTAATGCCCATCTCGAGGAGGAAGAGGTCGCCCGGTTTGATGTATTTCAGGATCGCTTCGAGCCGGCCGTCGTTGCGGAAGCCCCGTGCGATCTGGCCGCCGGAGGCCAGGTTCCGGACGTCGAAGGCGTCCGCGTCCATGTAGTTGGGAAGAAGCTGTCCCCAGCCGGCTTGGACACTGGCATCAAGCGGGTAATAGTTGGCCACAGTGGAGTCGCCGCCAACCCAGATGGTGGGGTCCATGTCCGCATGGCGGGAGACCTTTCCGATCTCCAGTGCGCTCAGCGTGAACGCCGCACCTGCCTTGCCCTCTGTGACCAGCAGGTTCAGCTGGCCGTCCGTGACGGGCACTTCGAATGAATCCGTAGCGGCGTTCCCGGTCATGTTGATGACTTGGTAGACACCTTCGGCGGCGACGCCGGACCGCGATGTGTTTCCCAGCGTGACGGTCGCCTTGTACAGGCCGACCGGGAGGTCGACATTGAAGGTATTGGCGCTCTTGGTGCCGAATTCCAGAAAGCGCACAGCGTCGCCGGCCACGCCTGCTCCGGAGGCGGCCACATCGGCCATGCCCTGTGGCGTGTTGAAGCCGTACCTGGTTTTCGCGTCGTACGCGTCGGAGGCGCTCGGGCCCGTGCATCCCTCTTCCACGGGGCCGTTGCCAAAGTCGAACTTGTAGCTGCCGGGGTCTGCGTTTGCCACAGACACAGGTAAGACCGCACAGAGCCCGCTGAGTAGCACCGTCGCGGCGATGCTCCCCGTTTAGCGATCACGTTCACTTCCTTTTGATAACGCGTGGCCTAGCAACCACACCATTGACGTTTGTATCGTTTCAAAAATGTGTGACAGCCAGCCCCGCATGACTCGGGACAAGAATGTCGGACTCAGTGCGACGTGCGCGCCACGGCACCGAAGGGACATCTGACTGCCTTTATCCGCCCGCCGTCAGTGATGAGGGGCGAAGGCCTGGCGTCAGCCCTCGTCGACCTGGAGGCGGATGGCGTCGTACATGATTCCGGCCATCGGCTGCATCCAGTTGTCGGGGGTAGGCGCCTGCGCCGGTCGGGTCGGTGACAGGGTGAGCACATTCTCGCCGTCCTGGATGAGGCTGGCGGGGAAAGTGATCGTCGGTATCTCCCGGTACATCGCACGGGCCACGAGACGATACGAGGAGTTGTCCCCGGGCACGCCCGGAAGGGGGTCGACGGACGCGATGTGCGCTCCGTTGAGCGCTATCCCGAGAGTCGCGAAGACCTGACCGGCCAGTGCGATATCGAGGCATCCCGAGCCGCGCTGGTAGCGGTGGGCGTCGAAGCGGATACGCCAGGTCGTGAGCGTTGTAGCTGATCGTCGCGGCCACGAACCAACGGATCCGACGGTTCAGCACCCTGCGCCGGTCAACGGTGAGGACACTCATACGGCGCAGTCCTCGATCGGGCACGAGCAGATCGGCTCCACCGTCAGGATCACCTCAAGCAGATCCTCGAGCGCGTGGGCGAGCTTTGTATCGGAGAGTTCGTAGCGGACCCGCCGCCCGACGGGTTCCGCGACCACGAGCCCGCAGTCCCGCAGAGAGGCCAGATGGTTCGAGAGTATCTGTCTGCTTACTCCGATCGAATCGGCGAGGTCCGCCGGAAAAGCGCCGCCGTCCTTGAGCGTCATCAGGATCGAGGACCTGGTCGGATCAGCCAGAGCCTTGCCGAAACGGGCGAGGACGGCTGTGGTTGAAAGGGTCCCCACGGACTCATGGTACAGAAAATTATGTATTCATCGATATCTGTACCTACTTTTTCAACAGCCGATCACTCCGGAGTTGCAGCAGTGATACGGGGTTGCTGCCTGCGCGGCGTGCCGGCCACTTCTTGATCCCTGCCTTCGGTGGCCGGGTGTGGAAAGTGTTCATCCGTTACTGCAGGGTGTCCCGCCGCTTCCGGTACTCCTCGTCGTCGATTTCTCCGCGCGCGTAGCGCTCATTCAGGATTCGACGCGCGGTGTCGAACGTATCGGGCTGTCCGCCGATGCTCCGTCCGCCGCCCCGGGCCAGCCTGATTGTCACGAAGGCCGCAAGTGCCAGCCCGACTATCACCAGGATCGGCCAGATCAGCATCCACGGCCACATCCATTCCATGCCACCGTATCCGTAACCCATGATTGATTTCTCCTTTGATCCTGTCGCTGCAGAAACTGCATGCGGCCGAAGGCCCATGGGGTGGCCCATTTCAAGTGTGGCGTTCCTGCCGCTTATTGTCTGCCGTCACTGAGTCCCGGCGGCGCGGGTGACCGCCATGGGTTCTTTCGCCCTGCCCTGTGTCAGGAGACCTTGCCGGGGCCGTCGATCCCGCCCGTGCAGGGGGCGCCGGGTTCGGGGGCGGTTTTTGCCATCCTGTACTTGGCTATGAAATCTGCGATCCGGGGATCATCGACACTGTTGATCTGCACCTGTGCACCCCAGGCGGAAGCAACTACCGGGGACGGCAACCCCTGGTACGGGGAGAGGATGGCATAGGTCTTGGGGATGGCCTTGCGCAGGGACGCGAGCTGGTCGCCGGCAATGCGGGCCGGGTCGTAGGTTACCCAGACGGAGCCGTGCTCCAGGGAGTGCACGGCATTCTCGTTGGGGACCGGTTCGCTGTACACGGCGCAGTTCAGCGGCACCGCAGAGTGATCGCCTCCGACGGGCGGCGCCTGCGGGTAGCTGACGGACCCCTTCACATGGTTGGAGGTGAGCCCGGAGTAGGTCTGAAGGCCCTCAATGGAAGCCGTGGATGAGCCCTTGGGTGCCCCGCTGGTGAGGGCGAATACGACCAGCGAAATGATCACCGCGGCCGCCGCTGCTATGGCGCCCACAATGATGAGGCGCCGCCTGCGCCCGGCCCGGGCATGCACCCTCCTGGCCTCGGCAAGCTTCTCCGCTATCCTGGCCGCGCGCTGCTGCTTGATGGTCAACGGTTCAGCGGCGGCCGGTGTGGCCGTGGAGCCGCCGGCCGGCGTTGCTCCCCGGCGCGGGGTTTTCGGTTCTGCCATTCGGATCGCCCCTCTGCGATGGTCTGTCTCCGGTGCCCGGCCGGGCAGCGGCGGTGTGTTCGCCGGGGCCGGCCCGCAGACCCGTATTGACAGTAAACCTAACCTACTTAGGTTATTAGGTGCAATGTCCGGGGTTGTCTCCTATCCTTGGATGGACAAGCTGTACAGCCAAGGGCGGGAGAGTCATGCCGAAGTTCGGCGATCTGGAGAACGCGATCATGACGGAGGTGTGGCAGGCCGGCACACCGCTGCTGGTCCGCGAGGTGCTGGAGCGGCTGGAGCGCGGCCTGGCGTACAACACGGTGCAGACCGTGGCCGAAATCCTGCACCGCAAAGGCTGGCTGACCAAGGAACGCGACGGCCGGGCCTTCCGCTACGGATCCGCGGTGAGCCGGGAGGCCTATGTTGCCGGGCTCGTCCGGGAGGCGTTGGCCTCCACCGACGACCGCACCGCCGCCCTTGTCGGGTTCGTGGAGGGAATGGAGCCGGACGAGGCCGACGAACTGCACCGCCTGCTGAGCGCTGCACGGGACCGGGAAAGGGGCGCCGAGCAGTGACGGAGGCGCTGATCCTGCTCGGGTACGCGCTGATCCTGTCCGCCCTGGCCGCGCCGCTGCTGCGCCGGGCCGCATGGGTTGACCGGGCGCCCCGGCTGGCCATCGCGCTCTGGCAGGCGCTGACCGTGACCGTGCTGGCCTCCGTGGCCATGGCCGGGATGGCGCTGACGGTTCCCACCGTCCGGGTCAGCAGCGACCTCGCCGGCCTGCTCCGGGCCTGCGTCATGGCCCTGCGGGAACAGTACGCCTCCCCGGGCGGTGCCGCCGCCGGCGCCACCGGCGCCGTGCTCGCCCTGGGCGTCCTGGGACGCACCGGCTGGTGCCTCGGGGCGGCGGCCCTGCGCATGGAACGGGACCGGGCAGCGCACCGGCGTGTCCTGGACATGGTGGCCCGGCGCGATGACCACCGCGGGGTTGTGATCCTGGAATCCGCGGAATCGGCGGTGTACTGCCTGCCCGGGCGCCGCCGCCGCACCGTGGTGACCACCGCCGCCCTCCGGGCGCTGGATGATGGCCAGCTTGCGGCCGTCCTCGCCCATGAACGCGCCCACCTGACCGAGCGCCACGACCTCATCCTCTCCCTGTCCCGGGCACTGGCCGCAGCATTCCCGGCCCTGCGCCTGTTCCGGGACGCCGCCGAGGAGACGGCACGGCTGGTGGAACTGCGCGCCGACGACGTCGCCGCGTCCCGCACGGACCGGCTGACGGTGGCAGGAGCCCTCCTGGCCGTCGCTTCCGGCAGTGCCGGGCACGCCGTGCCGTCCGTCGCGCTGGCCGCCGGCGGCGCCGGTGCCGCAGCCCGGGTGCGCAGACTCATCCCCCCGCCCAGCCCCCTGGGCCGGGCCCATGCCGCAGTGGGATCCGTGGCGGTCGCCGTCCTGCTCGCCCTCCCGCTGCTGGTTTTCGGCGGTCCTGCCGCCGTGGCCGCCCAGCACAACCTCTGCCCCGACGCCACCATCTCCGGCTACACCGCAGCCGGGTAGCACCGGAAGCACGCCCGTTCCCGGACCCGGTGGACACACACACCACCCGTAACCTAAACTCCTTAGGAGATTAGTAATCGGTGTCCGCGGAAGCTGCGGCCGGGGTGGGAGCGAACTGATGGAAGAGCTGCTGTTCGGCGGGACGCTGCTGGCCGCGTTTCTGGGCGGACTGGTCGCCCTGCTAGCCCCGTGCTGCGTCTCGGTGATGCTTCCCGCCTACCTGGCCACGGGGCTCCGCCGCCGCAGCGGAGTCCTGGCGGCAACACTGGTTTTCGCCCTGGGCGTGGCGACTGTCATCGTACCGATCGGGCTCGGGGCCACGGCCCTCGTGGCCCTGGTCTCCGGCCAGCACACCCTGGTCTTCTCCCTCGCGGCCACCGCGATGCTGGCCGGCGGGGCCGCGATGCTGGCCGGGTGGAAGCCACGGCTTCCGATGCTGCCCGGACGGGCCCCGACCGGCCATGGCTTCGGTTCGGTCTACGGACTGGGCGTGTTTTCCGGTGCGGCGACCTCCTGCTGCGCCCCGGTGCTGGCAGGGGTTGCCATCCTCTCCGGAGCGACGGCCTCCTTCCCCGCGGCCCTGGCGGTGGCGTTCACCTACGTTGCCGGCATGGTCGCCCCGCTGGCCGTCCTGTCCCTGGTCTGGGACCGCAAGGACTGGGGCGCCCGGACCTGGCTCCAGGGCCGGCAGGTCACGCTCCGGCTCGGGCGCATCCGCCGCACCATGGCCTTCGGCACCGCCGCCTCTGCGTTCCTGCTCCTGGCCATGGCGGTCCTGACCTACATCCAGGCCGCGCTGGGCCCCGGCATGGGCTCCGACGGCTGGCTCGTGCAGATCGCCGCGGACCTGCAGCACGCCGCCGCGGTGACCACTGCCGCGCTGGCATGGATCCCCGGCTGGGCCGTCGCCGCGGCCCTGATCGTGGGCGCGGCGTTCATCCTCCGCCAGGCCCGGCGCCATCTTGACCGTCCCACGCTCCCGGCCCCGCCGGAGCCGGCGACCGACACCCCATCCGACTGCTGCACCCCGCAGACACCGTCCACCCCCGCCCTGACAGCAGAGGACAGCCAGAAATGACGTCAACCAAAAACCGGGAAACGACGCAGGTGCCGGCACCCAACGCCCGCCGCCGCCGCACGCTCCTGTGGGTGGCCGGCGCGGTGGCCGTTGTGATCGTCCTCGTCGGCCTGTACGGGATCTTCTCCACGGCGTCCGCACCGAAAACCTCCGGTGCGGGCACCGGCCCCGGCGCGGGCAGGTCCTACGATGTCGGCCAGCCCGGCCCCGGCCAGGCCGCCCCCGGATTCACCCTCTCCGACACCACCGGCAAGCAGGTGTCCCTGAAGGACTACCAGGGCAAAAACGTCCTGCTCTACTTCCAGGAGGGCCTGACCTGCCAGCCCTGCTGGGACCAGCTGAGCAGCCTTGAAAAAGACGCCGCCCAGGTCAAAGCGGCAGGGGTCGACGCCGTCGTCTCGGTCACCACCGACCCGGCGAACCTGATCGCCCGCAAGACCGCCGACATGGGCCTGGGCACGACCGTGCTCTCGGACCCGGACCTGGCCGTCTCCGGGCAGTACGGCGCGAACCGCTTCGGCATGATGGGCGCCAGCCGGGACGGACACAGCTTCATCCTGGTCGGCCCGGACGGCACCATCCGGTGGCGCGCCGACTACGGCGGCGCCCCCAACTACACCATGTTCATCCCCGTCCAGAAGCTCCTGTCCGACCTGAAGGACGGAACCAGGCAATGATCGCGCTGACCCTGCTGACGCAGCCCGACTGCGGCCCGTGCAGCCACGGCAGGTCCGTCCTGGCCGGACTCGCCCCCGACTTCGCCCTGACCGTCGAGGAAATCGACCTGCACAGCGAGGAGGGCCGCCGGCTCGCGGCCGAACACGGCCTGATGTTCGCCCCGGGCCTGATCGCCGAGGGCAAGCTGATCGCCCATGGCAGACTCTCAAAACGCGCCCTGCGCCGCGACCTGGGCCGCCTCACCCAACCCTGACCACCTGATCCCGGAAGGATCCTCCCATGGAACAGTTTCTCTATATCCTCCCCGCCCTGGTCTGCCCCGTCGGCATGGGCCTGATGATGTGGTTCATGATGCGCGGCCGCGGCAACGCTAAAACCACGACACCTGCGGGCACCGCGGAACAGGAACAGGAACAGGAACTGGCGCGGCTCCGCGCCCAGGTCCAGGCCCTCCGCCCCGCACCCCCCGCGTTCGACACCCGGCACCCGGCTCCGGCACCGGGGAAGAACGCTTCCGCATGAGCACCGTCCTGATCGCCCTGGTCGCCACCGCAGCGGCGGCGGCCCTGACCTGGTTCTTCTGCATCCGCCCGATGCGGCGGAACAAAGCCGCCACGGGCGCCGCCGGGTGCTGCGCCGCCCCCGGGGCGGACATCAGCGAGGAAATCCGCGCCACCCGGGAAGAACTCCGGACCCTGCAGGCGCAAGCGAATCCTGCCACCGGGGAGAGTCCCCCGTCATTCCGGCGTGAAT
The DNA here is from genome assembly GCA_039636785.1 of Micrococcaceae bacterium Sec5.7. Classification (NCBI taxonomy): domain Bacteria; kingdom Bacillati; phylum Actinomycetota; class Actinomycetes; order Micrococcales; family Micrococcaceae; species Micrococcaceae bacterium Sec5.7. The sequence goes on from CP144169.1 coordinate 3,417,937, forward strand.
CCTAGGCCCGCCCGGGCCCCGCGCCTGCGAACGGCCAGGCGCGTCCGCGCGTCGCTGCCGCGGGCTGCGGCCCTGTTCCTGACCCTGGCCGGCATCCTCCTGGCCTCCCTGCTGGGAGGCGCGGCCCCGGCTTCGGCCCACTCGAATCTGCTCTTTACCAGCCCGGCCTCCGATTCCACCGTGGCCACCGCCCCGGAAACCCTGACCCTGCTCTTCGACGAGCCCGTCTCCATCAGCGGGACCGCGGTGAAACTGACCGGGCCCGGAGACATTGCCGTCGGTACCGCGGCGCTCAGCCACGGCAACCGCGCCCTGGAACTTCCCGTGCACGGCGCCGTCGACCAGGGCATTTACACCGTAACCTGGCAGGTCACCGCCCAGGACGGTGACGTCATGGGCGGCTCCTACCGCTACGCCGCAGGACCGGTCACCGCCGGCCTGGGCGGCGGCCAGGCCACCGACACCCAGGGGTCCTGGCCGACGGGGGTGCTGCGCGGGATCCTCTTCGCCGCCCTCGCCGCCGCCCTGGGCGAACCCGCCGCCACCCTCCTGCTTCGCCGTATCCAGGCGGCCCCGCCCCGCCCGCGGTCCTGGCTGCCGTTCAGTGCATTCCTCGGACTCGGCGCATGCCTCGGCCTGGCTGTGCTTCTGCTGGGCAACGGCTCCCTCACCGCAGGCCTGACCCGCCCGGACCCTGCCGTGCTCCTCTCCACACGGCCCGGAGCCCTGGCTATGGTCGAAACCGCGGGGTTCGCCCTGGCCGCGGCGGCAAAACTGATCCGGCGTCCCGGGTGGGCGTGGGCGCCCTTGGCCGCCGTCGTTGCCGCCGAGGCCCTGCGCGCCCACCCGCAACTGGCGAACCCGGTCATCGGAATCCCCCTGACCCTGATCCACCTGGCCGCGGCCGCCCTGTGGGCCGGAACCCTGTTCCACGTCCTGCGTACGGCCGTTGCCTGGCGGCATCAGCGGCCCCTGGCACGGGCGGCGATCGCAGCTTACTCCCGGCCGGCCCTCTGGCTTGTCATCACCGTGGCGATCACCGGCCTCGCCTCGGGCCTGCTGCTGATACCGCTGAAGGACATCACAACCACGGACTATGGCCGGGCGCTGCTGATCAAGACCGGACTGGTCACCGCCGCTGCCGTTCTGGCATTGGCCGCACGCCGGCACCTGCGCCGCAAAGCAACGCCCGAGCGCATCAGCCGCCCGGCCCGGGTCGAAGCCGTCTCACTCGTCGGCGTCCTCGGGATCTCGGCCCTGCTCACCGTTCTCCCGCTGCCCGGCAGCGCCGACGCACCGCTGGCCTTCCCGCCGCCGGCTACCGGACCCGTGGTGCCGATGGCGTCGCTTGCCGGGGAGATAGGAGTCAGCGCCCGCGCCAGTGCCGGGCAGCTCGTCGTCCAGCTGGTCGCACCGGAATTCTCCGACGGGTCAGGACCCATCAACGACGCGAAGTTCTCTTTGACGGGGGCCATCGCCGACCCGGACGGGCAAACACAGGATCTGAAATTCCGCGGCTGCGGAACGGGCTGCTTCTTCACTCCCGTGACCTGGAAGGACGGATCGAGCCTGCTGAGCGTGTCACCGGTCGCCGGAGGCTGGAGGACAGACCGCGCCGGCCTCACCGTCGCCTGGCCGCCGGCCCCCGCCGCCGACCTGCTCACCGCTGCCGTCACCGCGATGAAGGCCGTCCCGTCCTTCACCCTGCACGAACTGGTCACCAGCGACACCACGCAGGGACTGGGAACCCCGATGTCCTTTGAAGCAACCGGTGCCGACTTCGTGCGCAGGGCCCTCTACGCGAGCGGCACCGCCACCCTCACCGCCCGCCTCCCGGACCTGGACGGACACCGCCGCCTGACCCTGTCCTACCCGGCAGAAAACGCCCTCCTGGAACTCACCCTCGCCGACGACGGACGGATCCTGCACGAGACACTCACCGCCCCGCACCACCTCGTCACCCGCACCCTCATCTACCCGGAACCCCGATAATCCCGGATGAAATCCACAATCGAGGGAAAACCGGCCGCGACGGCGGCGGAAAACGAACAAACCACCGCCACGCACCCCGGCCCCGGTGTCAGAACCGGCCGGAGACCCACCATGGAGGACCGAATGGAGGACGGATAAATGACGATCGGCGAATATTTCGCGGGTGCGATCCAGTCAGGAGCCCTGATCATCGCCATCCCGCTGGCGATGACCGCCGGCATTGTCTCGTTCCTCTCCCCTTGTGCATCCTGCCCCTGGTTCCGGGGTACTTCGGCTACGTCTCCGGCCTGACGGATCCCACGCGGCCGGACAACCGGCGGCGCGTGCTTGGCAGGAGTGGAGCTCTTTGTCCTGGGATTCGCCCTTGTCTTTACCCTCTACGGAGCCGCTTTCGGCATCATCGGGGCGTGGATGGTCCGGTGGCAGGACGCCCTGATCCGGGTTCTGGGGATCGTCGTCATCGTGATGGGCCTGGCACTGGCCGGAAACTGCCGTTCCTTCAAGGGTGGGGATCTCCGCACGACAGTTGCAACGCCAACTCGGGCTGACCCGGTATGAGACGGCATGGACAATGCTGCACAAGCTGCGCCGCGCGACGGTCAACCCCGAACGCACTCTGCTGACCGGTGAGGTCGAGGTCGACGAGTGTGAGGTCGGTGGCCGCGAGACCGGGCGGCGGGGCAGTAGGAACCTCACCGCCAAAGCAGTGCAGGTGGTAGTAGCGGTAGAGGCGCGTGGTCAGGGTTCCGGACGGGTGCGGATGAGGATCATCCCGAACGCATCAGGCGACACGTTGAGCACGTTCGTCAAGGAGACCGTGGCTCCGGGCGCCATCGTCCACACCGACGGCTGGATGGGATACAAGCCATTGACCCAAAACGGCTACGACCACCGCTCACGCTCCCAGCGGGCCGCCAAAAAGGCCGGGGACCCGGACCCGGTCCTTCCGCGCGTGCACCGGGCCATCAGCAACTTCAAAACCTGGTTACGCGGCACCCACCGCTCGGTGGGCAGTGAACACCTGCAGGTCTACCTCGACGAGTTCATGTTCCGCTACAACCGGCGCAGCACCCCGATGGCAGCGTTCCAATCGCTGCTCGACCTCGGTGCACAACAGGCCCCGGCCACCTACCGCCAAATCGTCTCCCACGGCGCGGATTCGGACCCCACTACCTGAGCTAACCGGATCCCCACTTAGCGGGTTATCGAAAGTGACCCGCCGGCGGCGATCGGTTCGTGTAAGGAGCTCATGGAATTATTGTGCAAGCTCATTCTCGAGCATAGCGATGTGGAATACACGCGCAACGATGACCTTCCCAAGCTCTACAAGAAAGTGGCCGTCCTGCTGGCACTGAACGCGGAGGCCGTGGATGACAATGTGAAGGCTTGATTTGTTGAGGCCGTAGATCGTGGAGCGCGGAACCTGAAGCAGGTCGGCGATGCGTTGGACAGTGTGGTTGCCGGCGCACGCACGCCGACTGACGGCCACCCCGTTTTGTCGGGGTGGCCGTCAGTTTCAGTGCGCTGTTGGTGTTAGTGCTCCGCTTCTGCGGCAGCCTTCTTGGCGTTCTTCTCGGCGTCCTTCTCGGCGCGCAGAGCCTCCGTCTCGTGCTGTTCCTCGGCTTTTTCCTGGTGGATGACCTCTGCGAAGAGCTTCTCCATCTCCTTGGCCACGCCGGCGGCTGAAGCCGGGTTCTGGCCGGTCACCAGCCGGTCGTCAACCACAACCTTCTCCTCAAAGACATCAGCGGAGACGTGGGTGGCGCCCTGTTCCTCAAGTCGGTCTGCCAAAAAGAACGGGATGACCTTGTCTTTCCCTGCGGCAACCTCCTCGTCGTTGGTGAAGGCGGCCACCTTCCGGCCCTCGACGAGGCGAAGCCCGTTCTCCAATTCCACGTTCAGCAGGCCGGCCGGCCCGTGGCAGACCGCGCCCACCAAGCCGCCGGCATTGTAGACGCTGGCCACCAGATTCTGCAAGCCTTCGCTGTCCGGGAAGTCCCACATGGTGCCGTGGCCGCCCACGAGGAAGACTCCGTCGTACTGGTCGGGATCAACGACGTCGACGCGGGCAGTGTTGTAGAGACCGGCGCGCGTGGTCTCGTCCTCCGTGAAGGCGACCTGGATGGGATCTTCTGAGTCCACCTCGTCGCGCGGGGGCTGGCCGCCCTGGATGGACGCAAAGTCGACGAAATGCCCGGAATCCTTGAAGACCTTCCAGGGATGTGCAGCTTCGGCCACGTTGTAGCCGGTCTTCTCGCCCGTATCGCCGATCTCGGAAACGCTGGTCAGTACCATGAGGATTTTCTTCATGAAGTGCTCCTATCGTCTAAATCCCACCCTACGCCTAGCCTAAATTCAGGTCCTCCCTCCCCGTCTTAGGCGGTGGTAGTCGTCTGCGCCTCGAATCGCCCGTACGAGGCCTCCTCGGCCGCAGTCAGATATTTATGTTTAGCCATACAGGCTCAACGATCCGAGGCACCCATCGTTACCACGCGGGATCGGCTTAGCGTGACTTTCCCGAGCATTGGTCCTCAAGCCCCGACGACTGGCTGACTCTGCGGGGGTCGGACCTCCGACCCCTAGGGTAGGAAGCCGACCGGGGCACCAGCGTCAGTGCAGGGCAACGGCCATGGGTTTCATATGCGCTGTTATCGGCGTAGGCCGCCGGTTGTTAGTGAGTGGTAGGTCCATGTCTGGGCCTAGACCCTGTATTTGTCCTTGCGCTTTCTGAACGCATCCGCCCCTCCGTCTAGGATCTCGCACGCGTGCTCTCTGATTCCGCAGGCGGGCAGGACAAAGGCGTGGGGCTTCTCAGGGATACTGTGTTCCAGCGAGCCGCCCAGGTAGTCAAACGTTCTGGAGTGGAGGTTCTTGCGGTCCTCTCCGTGACGGTTGGCAACAATGACCAGTTCGGAGTCGGCGCCGAGGACGAGGTTTGCGTGAAGAGGGGGACCACCTCCAGCGGTCCCCCTCTTAGTTTCTGCATTCAGGCGGGGACTCAGCTCAGGCGGCGTCGCAGGAGGCAGAACTCGTTGCCCTCGGGGTCGAGCAGGACGTGCCACTGCTCCTCGCCGGTCTGGCCGATATCGGCCGGGTGCGCACCGATCTTCAGGAGGCGCTCGAGCTCGGCGTCCTGGTCGCGGTCGGTGGGGTTGATGTCGATGTGCAGCCGCAGCTTGCCGGTCCTGGGCTCGGTCGTCGGGCTGAAGATCAGGGTCGGTTGCAGTCCGCCGAACCCTTCCTCCGGTCCGATCTCGATCGCGCCGTCCTCGGTGTCGAGCACGACGAAGCCGAGCACCTCGCACCAGAACTCCGCCAGCCGTTGCGGATCCAGGCAGTCGATGACCAGTTCGGAGAAGCGAGAAGCCATGCCTCCCACCCTACAAGGGCTGGCTTGTTAAAAAGTGAAATATCCAACGGCGAATTCAAGTGGTGCCTGCAACACCGGATTTATTTGTTGGGTTCGGGAACGCTTCCGGCGAGCAAGTCCCTACTGGCTATTCTTCGAACTGCCGGCTGATGAAGCCCGACATGCCGGGGACTGTGAAGCGGACGGCGCCGTGATCGGGGGCGTAGATGAGGCCTTTGGAGATGAGGCTGGAGCGGGCGACGGTCAGCTGGCTGGCTGCCCGGTTTAGTCGTGATGCCACCTGCGCAGTGGATGAGGCTTCGTCGTGGTCCTCGGCCATGGCGCGGAGGTATTGGCGTTCTGCCGGTGTTGCTCTTTGCCAGCGTGATCTGAAGAACCCGGCGTCGAGTTGTTCGGTCCCGATTTCGATGGCCAGCCGGGCGTCGTCAAGGTTGACTGTTTTGTTGGAGGATACGTCCCAGACGGCCTTGCCGTAGGCCTGCAGGAAGAAGGGGTAGCCGGCGGCCGCTGTGACGAGCGCCCGCAGGGCGTCTGCCTCCAGGTGCGCACCCAGCTGGTTCATCGGGAGGCTGATGGCGTCCGCCGCCGAGGCGTGGTCGAGGGCTCCGATGGTGCGGTAGTCAAAGAGGCGTTCAGAGTAGGATCTCGTGGCGCTGAGCTTTCCGGGCAGGTTGGGTAGCCCGGCCCCGATGATGAAGAAAGGCCAGCCTTTCTGGCCGGCCAGGTGCTGGACAGAGATCAGCGCGCCCAGGAGCTCCTCGTCCAGGTCCTGCATCTCGTCGATGAAGATTCCGAAGCCGCTGAGGGATTTGCCCATGGCTGTTGCGATGTCTTCAACGAGCTCCTCGAGGTCGATATCCAGGTTCCCTGAGTCCGCCCGGCCTTCCGTGGTCCCGAGCGTCGCGGACACGCCCGTAACGCCAAGGGTGACATTGAAGGAACCAATACTGCCCAGGACATCCTTCACGTAGTCCCAGGCAGACCTCGTACGCAGCCTTCGCGCTCCCGCCTCAATCGCCCTGGCCAGTTTTTGCCGGGTTGCCTTCCGGCCCTCCGGAGAGGGCTGGGCTTCTATCTGCACAACGAACCAGTCATGCCGCTCTGCTTGCGCGACGAAGTTGTTCAGCAGAACCGTCTTCCCGACGCCCCGGAGCCCGGACAGGAGCATTCCCCGCTCGGTGGCTTGACGTTTAGTTCTGACGATCAAGCGGCCGAACGCTTCTATTTCTGATTCTCGTCCCTCCAGTGCCGGCGGTTTGAGGCCAGAGCCCGGGGCGAAGGGGTTCATGTCAGAGTCCATCCAGACAGTCTATAGAAAAGTATGAGCCTCTATAAGGTTTCTTTTATACGGGCGGATATTTTTTTATGCCGTCAGAAATACGCAGAAAGGGTGGCTAGGAGAAGCGGAGTCCCGACAAGAAGGGCGAGGAGCCATCCCGCGCGGCGACGTCGCGCGCTGTCCACGAGAGCCCGCAGCCTGGCGAATTCGTACTGCAGGAACGCAGGGTCCACCACGGCAGGCGGATTCCCGTGCCACGTTCCGGGCCGTATGCTGCAGCCGTAATCACCGCTATCTGCCTGGGCGTGAGTAAGTTCGGGCGGTCGCTCAGCCACCCCAGGAGCTGCCGATCCGAGACCACAACAACGTCGGACGGCCTTTCCCTGACAGTCATGCTCTTCGGGGCAACGACGACCACAACGCCGGTGACCTCAACCGGCGCGTTCACTCCGCGGGTGAGAAGTTTCGCTGCCCGGGCGGCTTCGTGGCTGGCGTTGTATAGATGGCGCTGTTTCTTGCCGGACACCATCAAGGTCCGACCCGCAACCCAAACGGATTGCCCGGCGTGGTTCTTGGTATTGAGGGTGAATACGCCGGCCGGACCTATCAGCACGTGATCCATGTCGGACGCGCCGGTACGGCGTGCAGGACCATCCACTCAGGACCTAACCGTTCAAGGATCCGTTCTACTGCTATCTCCCCGAGAGCACCCTTGTACCAAGGGTAATTTTCCGGAGTCAACGGGTCAGCACCGAAAACACGACCCAGAAACGACCGCGGCGGCACACCCTCCCGATCGGCCAACAGCTTCTCGATCACCGCATGTCCAGCGACCCGCTCATTCATCCCGACGCGCTTAGGGATCAGGACTCGGGACATGGTGAGATTTCGGGTGTGGGGTTTCAGGCCTTCATCTTGATTTTGTAGTGCAGGGTGAGATCGGTGCCGGGGTAGCGGGTTTCGGTGCTGCTGAGGTGTTCGCAGAGTTCGGCGAGGGCGTTGGTTTTGGCTTTTGTGGGCAGCGAGTCCAGGGTGATCGTCAAGTGGCCGGGGACGGTGGTGTCGATGTCTCCCGATTTACTAAAGGCTTGGCGTATGAGGGCGTGGGCTTCGTCGGCACCACGTTTGTAGCCGGTGTTGGTGCGGATCTCCCGGGCGAGGGTCATCATCGTGTTGTAGGCGGCCATGCGGATGCCGTGATGGATCAGTTTCGTCTCCGTGTCGAGTACTTGCTGGCCGGGGGCGAGGTCACCGAGCCGAACCCGTGCCGGTAACGCCTCGTGGGCGGCTTCGGCTTGGGTGAGTGCTGTTTCGGCCGTCCAGAGTGGTGCTTTGACGTGGTTGATCATGTCATTGGTGATCAGGAAGTCCCGGGTGCCGACAGGTGTGGTTTTCAGGGCAAGTTCGCCAGCATCTACCTCGGCGGTGACGTCCGCATAATGTTTCCTGGCGGCGACGACCGCTTGGTAAGCCTTCTTTTTGGCAGGGTTGGGGACCATCCGCTCCGGATCGTCATCGGCACTGGTGTAGGAATCGTGGGAGTCCAGGTCGAAGTGCATTCGGGCGTAGCGGAACTGGTTTTCCTGTCGCCACCGGTTCCCCATCCGCTGGATCGCCTCCCCGGTGGACAAATTGTCGTCGGTGGTGAGGATGTGGATTTGCCGGGTTCCGCCCCCGGTCGCGGCCACGATTCAACGGCTATTGAGATCGCTGAGCGCTATGGGGATATGGTCATGTTCCGAGAGTCACTCGGCCCGATTTCGTTAGACGCCAAGTAGATCTGTAGGACTAGCCAAGGGCAGGGGAGGCTTTTAGGCCCCGCTGATGGCAGGTTTCCATAGGATCCACGCCACAATAATGACAACAACGACAAGGACCAACAGTAAAGCTGAGATGAGGATTGCACGAGGCTTCATAGAGGAAGCCTAAACCGGCCGGCGGCGGCAGAAATATGATTGGCAACTACCAATCCATGCACTTCCCGTAAGCGGTCCGCAACCCTATCCAAAACTTCGGATGCGGTTGTCCGTTCGTGGCATGTGATGCTAGGACGTCTATATCTCTCGTTCAGCGCACAGAATGAGAAAAACCTCACGACTCATGTTTTCTGGTTAGAAGGGGCATCGCGACGCCCTTCGGGCTGTGGTTCTTGGCCCGCGGCATTCTTCTCGGAGAGGGCGCGATAGCTCCCTGAACCGTGACTCCGGGCGTAAAATCTAGCCATCACTTCATATATTGAGTTTCACCGCTACCGAGGGAGTTATCCGTGACCGGCTCCATCTCAAGTTCAGCACCAGCCCCACTGCAGGAGTACTACCGCGTTCTCACCGCGGGGGCGGGTGCATTTGGTGAGGGGCAGGGTCTTCGTGTGCTGTTGTCCGACCACCTCGACTTCACCGGCTCTCTCGCGGGCCACATCGTAGATGCAACGGACGGCTTCCTCCACGGTGTGGCCGGCTTCATCTCGACCGTTCGCAGCATCAACGTGGTCCGCGAGGTCCACGACGAGCACGGGTCCGCCGTCCTGTACGACGCTGAGATGCCTGGCGGCACCGTCCGGTTCGCCGAGTTCTTCACTTTCCGCGATGGCCTCATCGACACGCTCAATCTGCATTATGAGGGGCAGAACTACATCGCGAAGGGCGGTCAGTGACAGCGGACGCACCGAGCCCGCGGGACGTCCTTGCGCAAAGGCTCCGAGACCTACTGACCTCGCACCAGAACGTGCGTGAAGTGCGCATGTTCGGCGGCCTGTCCTTCATGGTGGGTGACACCATGGCTGTAGCCGCCGGGCGTGGCGGCGATTTGCTCGTGCGCACCGATCCCGCCGCATACGACGATATGCTCCGCCGAGGTGGAGAGCCGGCATACATGGGCAATGATCGTCCGATGGGCCGCGGATGGCTCACCGTGCCTTACGAACGAATCCAAGACAATACGGCACTCGCGTACTGGGTCAAGGTCGGTATCGACTCCCGCAAGGTGTCGGACTGAGCCGAACGTCTCGAGTGCCCGTAGGCCGATCGGCTTGCGGGCACGCCTCCGCGGGGGCCCGGGAGTGACTTCAGCATTTAGGCCAGCTTTCACCGCCGGCCAACAACCCCCTAAGCCAGTTCCTCATCGGACGAAACGGGCACGGCGGTTCGAGTTTCGAGGACGAAGAAGATGAAGCTTACGAACGCTGTCCGGTCTCCGAGGTGGGGCGGAAGGAGCTCGCGAGGCGTATCTGGCGAGACGGGCGGTTCGCTTACCACCGCGATGCGGAAGCCCGCATCGGTGAATGCATCGGTCATAGCGTGCAAAGGCCGGTGCCAGAACGTCAGCACCGCGGGCTGGCCGTTGAAAACGTACTTCTCCGAGTACTTCGTGATCGTGAAATAGTCGGCCGCGGGCTCCATGACCTTGTAGACGACGGGGCGGTTCACCGACAGTATGAGGCGGCCGCCTGGCTTCAGAACACGCCTCAGCTCGGCAAGTGGCGCCGACCAGTCCTCAAGATAGTGAAGGACAAGGGATGCGACCACGTCGTCGAAGGAATTCTCAGCGAACGGTAGCGGCCGGCCGAGGTCCGCCACGTGCAGCTCCGCGCTCCCACCCAGTCTCTGCCTCGCCAGTTCGACCATCGACGGACTGGAATCGAAGCCGGTCACGATGGCGCCCTTCGCGGCCAGCGCCGCGGACAGCGGCCCGGAGCCACACCCAGCGTCGAGGACCCGGTGACCGGTCACGTCGCCGGCAAGCCCAATCATCGCCGGCCGTTCGTAATAGGCGTTGAGGAGGCTGGACTCGTTCTCTGCCGAGTAGTTCTCGGCAAAATCGTCATAGTGGTTGGCCTTCACTGCTCTTCCCCTTCAGGCGAATTCTCACGGGCGGGACAATAGGGTTGACCCTAGCAAGCGAGAGCCGTCCGCTTACCGTTCGGCTTGCGGGGACGGTGAAGAACGGGACGCGCAACTTACTTTGGCGCCCCCAATGCAAAACTAGGGAGATGAGCATCAGCGGTGATATTCCGCCCTGGCCATCTTCCGACCCGGAGCATGGCCGTATCCGGCTGCGCACGTTCACGAATCTGGACGCGGGGATGGCGATGGACCTTTCCCAAGATCCGTATGTCCCCACGGTGGGAAGCCTCCCACCGCATGCCACTCATGAAGAAGCCTTAGCGTGGATTGAGCGGCAGCGACAGCGCCACATCGAAGGGACAGGATTTTCCTTCTCCATAGCCGACCTTGAAACTGGTCGCTCCATGGGGAACATCGGACTATGGACCAGGGAGTTGGACACAGGCCGCGCTCAGGTTGGATATGCCGTTGCCCCGAACGAGAGAGGCCACAGCATTGCATCCGATGCCCTGTGCGCCCTCACTACCTTTGCCTGGACGATTCCGCATCTGCACCGTCTCGAGTTGTATATCGAGCCGTGGAACGCAGCTTCTATCCGCACCGCCGAACGTGCCGGCTACGAACGCGAGGGACTACTTCGCAGTCATCAGGAGATCGCCGGAGAGCGTTGTGACATGTTCCTCTACGCCGCAATCCGGGAGAGCACAGTCCGCTGAGGGACCGGCTTGCGGGCTCCGGTTCAGGGTCGTGGTCCTTCGCAGAAGGAGGCACGCGGTAGACGGTCCACTATTTCGTGAATAGGCTCTTCAGAATCTTTCCCGTTTCACGATCGATCTCGACGCGGAACCCGTTCCATGTGTTGGCCAAGACGTGGTCGGAGATCTCGAAAGAGACGTAACATTCCGATGGTGCCAGGTTTGGCAGATCCGCAACCCAAAGAATCGACCCGTCACTTGAGATGCGTACCAAATTCCCGACAGGACCGGACCCCATTTGCATATAGTCCAGTAACACAATCGCCGAATCAGTATCGGGCAATGCCTGGACTTCCAACGCGTCGACTCCCAGCGGTTTCCCCTCCCAGACCACGTGTCCAGAGTCATCTGCTACTGTCACTCGTTCGCTGGCGAGCACGAACTTCGATGTCATGGAAGGGGTACTCCTGGTCCGTAGTTTGCTGCAGGTATTCTGGTCAGCAACTGAGCCTGAGTCCAGCCTCCAGATTGTCCAAAGGCCGGCCCTGCCGGTCCTACTTGGATCCTAGTACTACAGTTGTGTTTATTTTGTTGCTTGTCGGCGTTTTAATCGGATTTCCTGTCGCTGCCGTGTTAATCCTTGGCGGTGAGCGATGATATTTGTGTGGCTGAGGTGCAGGAGTGGGCGGATGGGCTCGAGGAAATCCGGGAGCTGATCGGTGGCCGGTTTGCCAGGTCGGAGCCGCGGGAGAACGCGGTGGCATATCTGAAGGGGCTGCTCTCGTCCGAGGAGCGCAAGAATTCCTGGACACTCTCGGAACGGGCCGGGCAGGTAATCCCGGACCGGATGCAGCGGCTGCTCTCGAGCACCGACTGGGACCCGGACGCGGTGCGTGATGACCTCCGCTCCTACGTCGTGAAGCATCTCGGCTCCGATGACGGGGTGCTTATCGTGGATGAAACAGGCTTCCTGAAGAAAGGGGCCCGGTCAGCCGGGGTGGCCCGGCAGTATTCCGGGACGGCGGGGCGGATCGAGAACTCGCAGATCGGTGTTTTCCTGACCTATTCGACACCGGCGGGGCGGACCTTTCTGGATCGGGAACTGTACCTGCCCAAGGCCTGGACCGATGACCGGGAGCGGTGCATGGGCGCCGGCATCCCCGAAGAGCGTGCCTTCGCCACGAAGCCTGAACTGGCCATCACCATGATTATCCGAGCCCTGGACGCGGGCGTGCCCGCGGCCTGGGTGACCGGCGACGCCGTCTACGGCCAGCACGCCAAGCTACGTAAATCCCTGGAGGACCGCGGCGTCTCCTATGTCCTCGCGGTGCCAATGAACCAGCGCGTCATCGCCAAGACCGGCGCCCTGGGGACCGAGCACCGTGCCGATGAGCTGATCGCGTCCCTCTCCGGCCGGGCCTGGCGCACCAGATCCGCCGGCCTGGGCACCAAAGGGGACCGTCGATATGCGTGGGCCAGGGCCCGGATCAACGGCCGCAACGACCCGAAAAGCGAGCACTGGCTCCTGGCCCGCCGCTCCCTGGCCGATCCGACGGACGTGGCCTACTACATCTGCCACGGACCGAAACGCATCGGCCTGGGTGAACTCGCCCGCGTCGCGGGCGCCCGGTGGGCGATCGAGGAAACCTTCCAGACCTCCAAAGGCGAAACCGGGCTGGATCACTACCAGGTCAGGCAATGGACAGGCTGGTACCGGCACATCACCCTGTCCATGCTCGCCCACGCCTTCCTGACCGTCACCCGGTCAAAAAAGGGGGCCCTCATCCCGGCGACGGCGAGCTCATAGCCCTTACCCTGCCCGAGATCAGGCACCTGCTCACCCACCTGATCTGGGCACGGCTTCCCGGCCGCGAACATACCCTCGGGCGTTCCCGCTGGCGCCGAAAACACCAACAAACCGCCAAACGACACCACTACCGGGCCCGAAACTCAACCCTACAAATGCGACTGTAGTACTAGTCCCAGCGGGGACTCGAACCTTGGACACAAAAGTAGCGGCATTCTCAGAAGGCAGAGCCAATCCCTGTCGAACACTGGCAGACGACCGTGGATTTATCGGAGACATCCAGGAACCAAGCTTTCCTGCTCCGCCGCCCCAGACCCGGAACATGGTGGCGAGTTCAGGTGGTGCCTGCAACACCCTGAATTCTGTGGGGTGTCGTCGATGGGCAGACCGTGGGATGCGAGACAACCGGGCGGATCACTTTCGATTTGACGTCGGCTGTGACTTTCAGCGCTGTTGACCTGGGTGAGGTCAAGACGGGTGTTCATGTCGAGGTGGAATTTGCCGCAGCGATTGATGTGGGTCCAGAACAGCGGTGAGAGCCCTCGGCGTTCGTGGGGCCAATGCTGTCGTGAATTTCCGGTGCTTCCAGAACGGTCTGCCACAGCAAGGTGTTGACGTGCACGAGGGTGGACTGCAGCAGGTGCAGGGTCAGCATGGATACTTCTGCGTGTTCGCGGTCGGGCCGGTAAACTCGCCCTCCTTGCCGTAGAAGATGATGGTGTTCCCGCTGTTCCAGTTCTCCACGACCTGCAGTCCACCGTGGATTTCCCGGCGCCGTTCCGGGTCCGCGAGATAGTCGCAGGCGAAGATCGTGCATACGGCGCGGCCGAGCTTCTCCAGCCCCTGGTGGGTAGGGTTTGGGGCTTCCGCGGGTGAAGCGGCGCAGAATCGATTCGGATTCAGCGGTTCCGAGCCGCCAAGTTCTCGCCCTCCGTGCTGGCGGAAATCGAGAACTGGGGCGTGGAGGACGTGTGCATCACCGTCTGCGACGGGCTCAAGGGCCTGCCGGAGGCAATCAACAAAGTCTGGGAGCTCCGTGGTCCAGAAATTCATCGTCCATCTGATCCGAAACACCATCCGTTACGCCGCCCGCCAGTACTGGGACGAAATGTCACGGCACGATGGACCGCACGGTGGAAGCCTGCCCGGAACGGAGGAGAAGCGCAGCGACGGCTATCTCCGACCGCTGGCAGGCAACACACTCCGGCTTCCAATTGTCCCGAGCCGACGCCCGGCCCTGCACTCTGCTTACAATCGATACCTCAATCAACTACTGAGGGACCCATGAAGAAACTCGCCACCGCCCTGATCGCCACCGGACTCCTCCTCTCCGCATCGGCGTGCTCCGCACCGACGAAACTGACCACTGCCGAAACTTGCGAGCGGGTCAAGACCGTTTTGTCGAGCCCGGCTAACGGCATCGGCAAGACGGGGCTGAACCGCCTCGCAAACCAGATCCGGCCCATCGAGGCAGTGGCCTCGGACGACCTGAAATCCGCGCTGCAGTCGATCATCGAATACACGGACGAGTCGGCGAAATCAAGCCCGGACTCGGAGAAGCTCTCCGAGCTGCAGTCCGGTTATAAGCAGGCCGGCACCACCTTCGCCCAATTCTGCAGCTAAGGCTTCAGCTGAGCATTTCCGGTGCGGGCGGCGGAGGGCAAGATCGTGACCGGGACCTTCGTGACCGCGTTGAAGCGATAGTGGTTGGTACTGCGCCCTTAGACCTCCGCCACCGGAGCCGCAAACTGCGCGGCATACAACGCGGCGTACGCCCCACCACCGGCCAGCAGCTCCGCATGCGTCCCCTGCTCCACGATCTGCCCGGCCTCCATCACCAGAATCAAGTCGGCGTCGCGGATCGTGGACAGCCGGTGGGCGATCACGAAGCTCGTCCGGTCCGACCGCAGCGCGCTCATCGCCTTCTGCACCAGCACTTCGGTGCGGGTGTCCACCGAGCTCGTCGCCTCGTCCAAAATCAAAACAGAAGGCCGTGACAGGAACGCCCGGGCGATGGTGAGCAGCTGCTTCTCGCCCGCGCTCACGTTGCCGCCCTCGTCGTCGAGCACTGTGTCATAGCCCTCCGGCAGCGAATGGACGAACCGGTCCACATACGTCGCCGTCGCGGCCTCCAGAATCTCGGCCTCGGACGCATCCGGCCGGCCGTAGGCGATGTTGTCCCGGACAGATCCGCCGAACAGCCACGTGTCCTGCAACACCATCCCCATCCGCGAGCGCAGCTCGTTGCGCGTCATGGCGGTGACGTCCACGCCGTCGAGCGTTATCCTCCCGGCATCCAGCTCGTAGAAGCGCATCATCAGGTTCACCAGGGTGGTCTTCCCCGCCCCGGTGGGCCCCACGATCGCCACGGTCTGCCCGGGCTCCGCGACCAACGTCAAATCAGAAATGAGCAGCCTGTCAGCCGAGTAGGAAAACGAGACGTTCTCGAACACCAGCCGCCCGCGCCCGCTAACAGGAGACGCGGCCGGTGAGGGATCCGCACTCTGCTCCTCGGTATCCAGCAGCTCAAACACCCGCTCGGCGGACGCAACACCGGACTGCAGCAGATTGGCCATCGACCCCAGCTGGGCCAGCGGCTGGGTGAACTGCCGCGAGTACTGGATAAACGCCTGCACGTCGCCCAGCTGCATCGCGCCGGAAGCCACCTGCAGCCCGCCCACCACCGCTATCCCCACGTAAACCAGGTTGCCGATGAACGTCATGGCCGGCATGATCAGGCCGCTGATGAACTGGGCGCCGAAGCTCGCCTGGTACAGCTCCACATTCTTCTGCCGGAACCTCTCCTCCACCTCCCGCTGGCGGCCGAACACCTTCACCAGCGCGTGGCCCGTGTACGTTTCCTCGATCTGGCCGTTCAGCTCCCCCGTGTTCTTCCACTGCGCCACGAACAGCTTCTGCGAGCGCTTGGCGATGAGCGCGGTGGTCACCAGCGTCAGCGGAATGGTCACCAGCGCAATGACGGCGAGCGTGGGAGAGAGCAGGAACATCATCACCAGGACCCCGGCCACCGTGAGGATGGACGAGACCGCCTGGCTCAGCGACTGCTGCAGGCTCTGGGAAATATTGTCGACGTCGTTCGTCACCCGGCTGAGCAGCTCGCCGCGCTGGATCGAATCGAAGTAGCGCAGCGGCAGGCGGTTGATTTTCGCCTCGATCCGCTCGCGCAGCCGGTACACGGTGCGCTGCACGACGCCGTTGAGCACGTACGCCTGCACCCAGCCGAACGCCGAGGCCAGGACATACAGCGCCAGCGCCCACAGCAGCACCGAGGAGAGCGCCGCGAAGTCGATCCCGGTGCCGGGGGTCAGCGTCATGGCACTGAGCATGTCCGCCTGGGAATCCTCGCCGGCCGCGCGCAGCCGTGCAATCACGTCGGCTTTGCTCACCCCGGCCGGGAGCTGCTTGGACACCACGCCGGAGAAGATCAGGTTGGTGCCCTCGCCCAGCAGCCGCGGGCCGATCACGGAGAACGCCACGCTGCCCACCGCAAGCGCCAGGACCAGCACCAGCCACAGCCGCTCGGGGCGCAGGGTGCCCAGCAGGCGCTTGGCGGACGGCCCGAAGTTCATCGCCTTTTCGGCGGGGATGTTCATCCCGGCGAAGGGTCCGCCTCGCCCCGGCCCGCCGGCAGGCCGGGGAATGCGTTCGACGGCGGGCGCACCGGCGGGCGCGGCCGCTCCGGGCCGGTTACCACGGACAGTGCTCATGCCGCCTCCTCCGCTGCCAGCTGGGAGGACACGATCTCCTGGTACGTCTCCGAGTCCTCCAGCAGCTCGTCATGCGTTCCGCGTGCCACCAACCGCCCGTCCTCCAGCACCAGGATCTGGTCCGCGTCCACGATGCTGGAGACGCGCTGCGCGATGATCACCAGCGTTGCCCCCGAGGTGTCGTGCTTCAGGGCCTGCCGCAGCCTGGCATCCGTCGCGGTGTCCAGCGACGAGAACGAGTCGTCGAAGATGTAAAGCTCCGGACGTTTCACGAGCGCCCGGGCGATGGCGAGCCGCTGCCGCTGCCCGCCGGAGACGTTGGTGCCGCCCTGCGAAATGGGCGCATCCAGGCCGCCCTCCATCTCCAGGACGAAATCCTGCGCCTGCGCGGTCCTCAGCGCCTGCCAGAGTTCGTCCTCGGTCGCATCCGGTTTGCCGTACAGCAGGTTGCTGCGCACGGTGCCGGAGAACAGGTACGGCTTTTGCGGAACCAGCCCGATGTGACCCCAGAGCAGGTCCGGGTGCAGCTCGCGGACGTCCACGCCGTCGATCCTCACCGAACCGCTGGTGGCGTCAAAGAGCCGGGGCATCAGGTTCACCAGGGTGGTCTTCCCCGAGCCGGTGCTGCCGATGATCGCCGTCGTCTCCCCCGCGTCGGCGGTGAAACTGATGCCGCCCAGGACGGGCCGTTCGGCACCCGGGTAGGCGAATCCGACGTCGCGCATTTCCAGTTCGCCGCGGCCGGCGGTCCCGCTGACGGGATTCGCCGGAGGGCGCACGCTGGATTCGGTTGCCAGCACCTCGCCGATGCGGTCCGCCGAGACGGCCGCGCGCGGAATCATCACGGCCATGAACGTGGCCATCATGACGGACATCAGGATCTGCATGAGGTAGCTCAGGAAGGCGATCAGGGTGCCCACCTGCATGGAGCCGTCCTCGATCCGGAACGAACCGAACCAGATCACGGCCACGCTGGAGACGTTGAGCACCAGCATCACCACGGGGAACATGAGCGCCATCAGACGGCCGGCCCGCAGCGCAACGTCCGTGACGTCGTCGTTCGCTGTCGCGAACCGCGCGGTCTCCACATCCTCGCGCACGAAGGCGCGCACCACCCGGATCCCGGTGAGCTGTTCGCGGAGCACCCGGTTGACGGTGTCGATCCGTACCTGCATCTTGCGGAACAGCGGCACCATCCGGACAACGATCAGTCCGACGGCGACCAGCAGCACGGGCACGCTCACGGCGATGAGCCAGGACAGCTGCGCGTCCTGGCGGATGGCCATGATGACGCCGCCGATGCTGAGCATGGGCGCGGCCACCATCAGGGTGGCGGACATCAGCACCAGCTGCTGCACCTGCTGGACGTCGTTCGTGGAACGGGTGATCAGCGACGGCGCCCCGAAGCGCGTGACCTCCTGCTCGGAGAATTCGCCCACCCTGGTGAACACTGCGCCGCGCAGGTCCCGCCCGAGCCCCATCGCCGCCTTCGCCCCGAAGTACACGGCCGTGACCGCGCAGGCGATCTGGAGCAGGGTGATGAGCAGCATCACGCTGCCGAGCCGCAGGATGTAGCCCGTGTCGCCCTTGGCCACGCCCTCATCGATGATGTCCGCATTCAGCGTGGGCAGGTACAGGGACGCAATGGATTGCGCCAGCTGGAAAACGACGACGGCGATCAGCAGCCGCTGATGCGGCCGCAGGTACTGAACCAGCAACTTCCAGAGCATCCGTACTCCCACTCACGCCAAGTGATTCGAAGGCCAGTTTACGTCTGGTTGCTGGGGGCAAATAGGGAGGGGAGGACTGCGACAAAGAAGCCGCCGCAAACAACGCCGGAATCGCCGCAGAAGCAAACCTCAACGCCGTGTGGATCGGCCCCAGCGACCTGTCCATGTCACTCGGCTTCCCATGGCAGAAGGCTCGACGTCACGGCGGCCATCGACCAGATAGCAGCCGATGTCACCGGCTCGGCGAATTGTTCCCTGTGTGTCATCGCCGACTCGGCCGAAGACGCCAGCCACCGGCAGGAACGCGGCGCACAGATAATCCTCTTCAACTCCACATCACTGATTGCGGACGCCTTCAGCGGTGCCCTGGCCGCCACCCGGGCACTTCAGCCGGCACGGGCGTCCGGTACCGCGCGGTAGGACACCGCTAAGGGCGCACGACGGCGGCACTTCCGTGCCGCCGTCGTCGTCGTCTTCTTCCGGTCCGGTTTCCTCCGAGTATCACCGCTGCGCGGCGGTGGTATTGATTGTCAGATTCTGGCATGCACGCCCCGGCTGGTGGGCCGGCCGAACGATGCCGCGCCCAGGAATTCAACGGCCACAAAAGGCTCGGATCCCACCACCCATTCATCATGGCCGGGAGGAAGCGTGTAGGTGTCGTTGGCATGAATCGTGGAATGTATGCCCTCGGACGTTTCGACCTCCATCACCCCGGAGACGCAGAATCCGAGATGGTGGTGCTGGCAGAACTCGGTCTTCTCCATGGGTTTGATGCATTCGGACCATCGCCAGCCGGGGTCGAGAATCAGGCGGGCAACCGAGTAGTCATCTATGGTGACCAGATCAACCTCGGCCTTGTCCGGCCACCGCTTCTTATCCGGGACATCAAAGGACTTAACAGCCAAGGCTGTGACGAAATTTGCTGACATGAGACGCTACCTGGGAATTAGGATAAGGCCCTTGGGGTGGAACCGTGTTATTGACGTACGGGCTGCCGACCTGGGGCCTGAGTGTCCGAGCAAACCCGTAATTTGTGCCGTTGTCCCCTACAACGCACACGCGTTCAACAGATCCATGCTGACGTAATTCAACCGTAGCCCTCCCCCGCCTGAAGTCAATGGGCGGGACGCCATGGGCTTTAGTAGGAACCTGGCTCAGCCGGCTCAGTAGCCCTTCGCTGAGTACGCACCCAGCGCCCGGCTGATCTCCCGGGCGGTGCCGATGGCAGCCTCGCCATACTCCTCGAACTTGCCGGGCACAATCCGGCTCGACGGCCCCGAGATCGAAATCGATCCGGCAGGACGACGACACGAGCGTCGATCAGCTGAGCCGCGCAGATCTGGCCATCAGTTCCATCACGAAGCCCACCGTGGCACTGGTTGACGGTGCCTGCATGGGAGGGGGCTGGCAGATTGCCTCGGCCTGCGATTTCATCATCGCGAGCGAACGCTCCGTCTTCGCGCTGACACCGGCCAAGATCGGCATCATCTACCCCAGACCGGGAATCGAGCGGCTGGTCCGGCTGGTGGGCCATGCCAACGCGAAATTCATTCTCCTCACGGGCCAGGCGTTCACCGCGGCTGGTGAATCTGACGGACATGGACCACCCCCGCATCGATCAGGAATGGGAGGACGCCTGGGCCGCCATGCCGGACAGCCCCGACATGGGAATCGGCATCAGCGCGTTCCTGAACCGTGTGCAGCCGCAGTTCACGTGGACTCCGGCGTAGTGAGGCACTGACCGCTGGCGGGCCCGCGCGGGCTAGCGGATGGGCGAGCCAAGCACATTGAACTGGTTGCCACCCATCTCCCCGGACAACAGCGGCATGGCCTCGCTGATCGCTGCCCGCACGCTGTCCAGCTGCAGCGAGGCCTGATGAGCCTCGGGCGACTCCCACAGTTCGCAGACAAACACCGTGTCCGGCGAATCGTCGTTGATGCCCACTTCATAGAGCAGGCAACCCGCATCCTTCAGTCCGGCCATGGGCCGGAGCAAGATGGAGACGACGGCGTCGCGCTGGCCAGGTTTGGTGCCGAGAGTTCCTACGTTCGCAAAGGTCATGGAGACATTGTGGCGCACGGGTCGGACATTGATCCCGCAGGGCGGGAAGTCAGTCGCGCGGGCGCATGAGCGGCGGGTTGAGCACGGCCCGGGTTGGCTGGCCCGCCGCCGGCCGGGCCGCCTCGGCGAGCCGGAACAGCGCGGCCGGACGGCCGGCGTCGCCCGCCGTCATCCGCCCCGTAGCCTCCAAAAAGCCGGGCGTGCCGGTGGCCTTACGATGGAAATTCCGGGGGTCCAGGCGCGTGCCCCACACCGCTTCATACACCGCCCGGAGCTGGGCGATGGTGAACTCCTCGCTGCAGATGGCTGCCCCTGGATCAGCCACTTCCTGGGCGGTCCCACCGGTTATGTCGTCCACCTGCAGAAAGGCACGGTGAAGCACCAGGGAGTGGGCCAGGCATTCTGGTTCCGTCCCGCCAACTCCGTGCTCAGCGAGGTTCCCGTGGATGACCAGGAGCTGCCCACGCTGTTCCACGCCATCACCCGCGACCACCAGGATGTGAGCGTCCAGGCCAACGTGACCTACCGCTTCATTGACCCCGTGGCCGTCTCCAGCCGGCTCGACTTCGGCCTCCAGCCGGTTGGTTCCGCGCCGGCCGCTGGGCGGGAACAGGTAGCCACGATCATCGGCCAGTTGTGCCAGAGCCACGCGATCGACCAGATCGCCACCACCACGCTTGCCGAGGCACTGGAGCGCGGAGTCAGCCAGCTCCGCACGGTCCTCGCCGAAGCCCTCCGCGCGGATACCCGGCTCCTGTCGACCGGCATCGAGATACTCGGGGTGCAGGTCCTGGCAGTCCGGCCGGAGTCCGACGTCGAGCGGGCCCTGCAGACACCGGTCCGGGAGCATCTCCAGGCCGAAGCAGACCGCGCCGTCTACGAGCGCCGGGCACTCGCCGTCGAGCGCGAACGGACCATCTCCGAGAACGAGATGGCAAGCCAGATCGAACTGGCGACCCGTCGCGAACACCTGGTCAGCCAAGAGGGTGCCAATGCGCGGCGCGGGGCCGAGGAAAAGGCCGCCGCGGGGTTCATCGAGGCGCAGGCTTCGGCAGAGCGCAAGGGCATCGGCGCCTCGGCCGAGGCGAACCAGATCCGCCTGGTGGGTGAGGCATCTGCCGCAAGCGAGGCCGCCACCATGGAGGTCTACCGGGGCATGGAACAGGCCACGCTGTTAGCGCTGGCCCTGCGTGACGCGGCTGGATCCCTGCCCAACATCGGGAACCTCACCATCACGCCTGACCTGCTCAGCGGAGCGCTTGCCGGGCTGTTCCGGGAGCCTGCAGGCGGTGCGGTTGCGGCTGGAGCCGGGGGTGCGGCGGGTGCAGTCAGTGCGGCCGGAGCAGCGGCCGGCCGGGTCCAGAAGTAGGATCCCGTCATGGCAAACCCCCGCCTCGTCATCGTCCACCGCCGGACCGAGCTCCAAGAACTCCTGGACCGGCACGCCACCCGCGGCCAGGCCGAGTTCTTCCTGAGGAACCGAGGTCGAACCCTCCACGACGTCCAGCTACACCACGACCGGCTACAGGCGGCGCTCTCGGTCATCCGCGCGGCGGTTCCCGCCGAGTGGCGGCACGCCCAGGTGGAGCGCCAGGACCTGAGCCGCTTCCTACTCACGCCGGAGGACGTCATCGCGGTGGTGGGCCAGGACGGACTGGTGGCCAACGCGGCGAAGTACCTCAACGGCCAACCCGTCATCGGAATCGATCCGGAGCCCGGGGCGAATCCGGGCGTCCTGGTCCGGCACACCCCTCGGGCAGCGGCCGGTCTGCTGCAGGACGCCGCAGTGGCCGGGCCGGTGGAGCGACTGCGCTGCCAGAGTCTGACCACGGTGACGGCACGGCTCGACGACGGGCAGGAACTTTCGGGGCTCAACGAGGTGTTTGTCGGACACGCCTCGCACCAGTCAGCCCGGTACCAGCTCACGGCGCCCGGCGGCCAGGCTGAGCGCCAGTCCTCCTCGGGACTGATCGTCTCCACCGGCACGGGCGCCACCGGCTGGTGCGCATCGATCGCCCGGGAGCGCGGAGGACGCAACTTGCCTGCACCGAAGGACCCCCGGCTCGCGTGGTTCGTCCGCGAAGCCTGGCCGTCCCCCATCACAGGAACCGCGCTGACCGAGGGCTTGCTGCAGGCCGGCGAGTCACTCCGGATCACCGTGGCGTCCGACCAACTGGTGGTGTTCGGCGACGGCATGGAAGACGACCGCCTCGCCGCTTCATGGGGCCAGGAAATCACGGTGCAGTTGGGCGAACGCCCGCTGCGGCTGGTGGTGTAGGGCCTGCATAAGTCGACGACCGGAACCTTGCGCTTCTGCAAGCTGCCCCCAAATGCCCAGCGTTGAATGTCGTATTGCTGCGGGGTAGTGTGGCGCCCACCACCTACTCGCATCACCCTAACTCGGGAGCGCCATGCCACATCTGAGACGTCGACTGGCTGCCGTAACGGCGGCTCTGGCTGTGAGCGTGACGGGCGGCGCCGTCGTCAGCCCCGCGTTCGCCGATCCGCGGGAGACTGAAAAGACCGCGACCGCCACCGGGTACGGCGGCGCAGTGAGCACCGTGGACCCGGAGGCATCCGCTGCGGCGATCGAGGTCCTCCGCAAGGGCGGCAACGCGGCGGACGCCGCCGTCGCCGCGGCCGCGACCCTGGGCGTGACCGAGCCGTACAGTGCCGGGATCGGCGGCGGCGGCTACTTCGTGTTCTACGACGCGAAGACCGGCAAAGCCGGCACGATCGACGGCCGCGAGACAGCACCGGCAGCGATGCCGCACGACGCGTTCATTGACCCAACGACCGGCCAGCCCTACCGCTTCACGCCCGAGCTCGTCACGAGCGGCGTCTCCGTGGGCGTCCCCGGCACCCCGGCCACCTGGGAGCGCGCACTCGCCCGTTGGGGCACTTTGAGCCTCGGCGATGCCCTCGAGCCCGCAATCAAGGTCGCGACCCGCGGCTTCGTGGTCGACGAAACGTTCCGCCAGCAGACCCTCGACAACAAGCCTCGCTTCGAGGCATTCACCTCGACGAGCAGCCTCTTCCTCCCCGGCGGCGACGCACCCGCCGTCGGCAGTGTTTTCCAGAACCATGACCTCGCCGCGACGTACCGGCTCCTCGCCAAGCAGGGCACGAACGGCTTCTACAGCGGCCCGCTCGCGGCCGAGATCGCGGCCACAGTCCAGGCTCCGCCGAAGACCGCCACCACCGCGCTGCCCGTCCCGGTCGGCCACATGACGACGGCGGATCTCGCCGCATACCGCGCCCTGGACCAGGCGCCCACGCACGTGGACTACCGCGGCCTGGACGTCTACGGCATGGCGCCCTCGAGCAGCGGGGGCACCACAGTCGGCGAGTCCCTGAACATCCTGGACACGTTCAACCTTTCCGAGATGTCCAGGCCCAGCGCCCTGCACCACTACCTCGAGGCGAGCGCTCTCGCGTTCGCGGACCGGGGCAAGTACGTGGGCGACCCGGCGTTTGTTGACGTGCCCACCGCCGCGCTCACTGATCCGCTGTTCGGCAAGGAGCGCTCCTGCCAGATCGACCCCCTCCACGCGGCTGCCAAGCCCGTCCCAGCGGGGGACGTGTCCGCGTACGACGGCGCGTGCCCGGCTGCCGCCGCGCCTCTCGCCGACGAGAAAGACACCGAGAACATCTCGACCACCAACATGACGGTCGCGGACAAGTGGGGAAACGTGGTCGAGTACACACTCACGATCGAGCAGACCGGCGGGTCCGGCATCGTGGTGCCCGGCCGGGGGTTCCTGCTCAACAACGAGCTGACCGACTTCTCGACCGTATATAACCCGACCGACCCGAACCGGATCGAACCGGGGAAGCGCCCGCGCTCCTCGATGTCGCCGACCATCATCCTCGAGGACGGCAAGCCGTTCCTCGCGCTCGGCTCGCCCGGCGGATCGACGATCATCACCACCGTCCTGCAGACGATCCTGAACAGGGTGGATCTGGGCATGAGCATCTCCGAGGCGATCGCGGCACCGCGCGCGTCGCAACGGAACACGGCCAAGGTCACGGCCGAGCCGGAGTTCATCGCGGCATACGGAAGCCAGCTGACACCGTACGGTCATCAGTTCACACCATCGGGTGACGCGTTCACCTCGGCAGCAGAGATCGGCGCGGCCACCGCAATCGAGTTCAGGCCCGACGGGAGCATGGTCGCCGCGGCTGAGCCCGTCAGGCGCGGGGGCGGCTCAGCGTTGGTAGTCAAACCGTCGCCGTGATGGACGTACTGGCCCTCCGGAGGGACTCACCACCGAAGGGCCAGCACAATCTACGAGCACAGCGAAGTCCTCCGAGCGAGTGTCAAGAGCTACCTCTAGGTAGTGGCGGCGGCACAACCCGGCGGCCAGCTTCCTGGAGGACCTGCAAACCGGCCACCGGCCGGGTGCAACGCCCGGCTGAGCCTGACCCCACCGTATTGGAGGCCGCATGTGCCGTCTGTTCGGCCTGCACGCCGGTAACACCCCCATAAAGGCCACGTTCTGGCTGCTGAATGCCCCAAACAGCCTGTCCCTGCAGAGCCGCCGCGAACCCGACGGCACAGGGATCGGAGTCTTCACACCGGACGGAAGCCCTGAGGTGTCGAAACAACCGATCGCCGCATGGGAAGACCGGGACTTCGCACGGGAAGCGCGCCGTCTGGAAAGCACCACCTTCCTGGCCCACGTACGCTACGCAAGCACCGGGTCCCACACGATGGTCAACACCCACCCTTTCGAACAGGACGGGCGGCTGTTCGCGCACAACGGAGCCTTCGAGCAACTGGAGAAGCTCGACGCACGCCTGGCCGAGCTCGGAGTGGAGGAACTGGTCCAAGGACAGACCGACAGCGAGCGGCTCTTCGCCCTCATCACCGCCGAAACCCGGCTGGCCGCCGGCGACGTAGGAGAAGGCATTGCCCGGGCGCTCCGGTGGACCGCGGAGGCGCTGCCCGTCTACAGCCTGAACCTGATCATCACCACAGCCACCGACCTTTGGGCCGTGCGCTACCCGGAAACCCATGAACTCTACGTCCTGGAACGACACCCGAAAGACCTGAAAGGCAAGGGGCACATTGAGGCCCGCAGCCGCCGGATCAACGCCCGCAGCGAGGACCGCGTGACCACACCGTATGTACTCGTGGCCAGCGAACCAATGGATACCAAACCGGATTGGCGCCTGATGGAGCCCGGCGAACTCCTGCACGTGGACTCCACGCTGCATGCGACCAGCAGCTTCCCGCTTCCACAGAATCCGGCGCGCCCCCTCGCCCTGGCCGACCTCGATCCGGTCACGGCCGCGTCCCAGCACCCCCACGGAATCCCATTTGGGACAGACGAGTAACGAAGGCAGATTGGAGTGGCCCGAAGGTGCCGAAATGCCGGACTACTGCTTGGCTTCCTGGCTCGATGACAGTTCAGCTGTTCCACAGCTGCCGGCAGCCCGACCGGCAAACGGAACCGATCAGGCGGCGTCGCGCCAGTCGTTCATCGGCCATTCGGCGGACGGTTCCCTTCGAGTCGGGCAACCGTTTTCCGGGTTTCCTAGCCTTGGACCCATGAAAAACAAAACAGTCCCGGTCCTGGTCGGAACATTGTCTTGCGTCCTCATCGGAGGGGCAGCCATTGCGGCGGTTTCCAATTTCGCCGGCCCTCATGAAGACGGCACGGCAGTCACGCCCGTGGGCATGCGCGTCACACCGGCCGGGCGGCAAACCACGCTCGGGGACCTGCCGCTGAACTCCGCCATCTCCCCCGACGGACACAGACTCGCCGTGACCAACAACGGACAAGGAACCCAGTCCCTGCAACTCGTCGATCTGGCCGACCACGAGGTGGACCAGACCATCACCTACAAGTCCCCGGAGTCCCTCTACATGGGCCTGGCATGGAGCCCGGACGGCACTAAGCTCTACGCCAGCGCCGCCGCGAATTCCAAAATCCGCACCTACGACTACTCCGGCGGCAAACTGGCCGAGGGCACGCCCATCCAGTTGCCCACTAAAACACCTGCCGGCAAAGCCCTGAACCTCTTCCCGGCCGGCTTGGCACTTACTCCCGACGGCAAGCGCCTGGTGGTCGCGGACCAGCTGGCCGACGCCGTGTCCGTCGTCGACCTCGCCACGGGCCATGTTGCGACAACGCCGGCCGGGCACCGTCCGCTCTCCGTCACGGTCTCCCCGGACGGGACAACGGCCTACGTCACCAACCAGGGCGCCTCCGACCTCTCCGCGGTGGACATCACCGGAGCTGAGCCGAAGACATCGCGCACGCTCGGAGCGGGCCTGCACCCCAACAAGTCCGTCCTCTCCAAGGACGGAAGGAACCTCTACGTCGCCAATGGCGACGATGACACAGTCTCCGTGGTCGACACCGCCTCGGGCACAACCGCCAGCATCAGTCTCGCACCCGAAGATGGCGCACCGATCGGAACAAACCCCACCGGGCTGGCATTGGACGAGACCGGACATCGCCTCTTCGTCAGCAACTCCGGTAACAACGACGTCGCCGTCGTCGATCTGGCCCGCAAGGCCGTCTCCGGCGTGGTACCCGTCGGCTGGTACCCCACCTCACTTGCCTTGGCCGGCGGGAAACTGCATGTCACCAACGCCAAGGGACTGGGAGCGGGGCCGAACAACGGCCCCTCCCATCCGAACCCGGAGTCGGCTGCCGGCACCGCGGAGAACCAGTACAGCGGGTCCATGATCGTTGGCACGCTGAGCAGTTTTGACGTCCCTGAGGGCGGGCAGCTGCAGAAAACCACCGAACAGGTCAAAAACAACAACCGGCCGGAGAACGCCGGGGGCAACGTGATCCCCCGCCAGCCCGGTCAGCAGAGCCCCATCAAACACGTGATCTACGTGGTCAGGGAAAACCGCACTTACGACCAGGTGCTTGGCAGTCTGGGCAAGGGCAACGGCGATCCGTCGCTGAATCTCTTCGGCGACGAGTCCGCCCCGAACTTCCGGGCCCTGTCTAAAAAGTTCACCACGATTGACAACTTCTACGCCGACGCGGAAGTCAGCGCCAACGGATGGAACTGGGTAGCCTCGGCCAACTCGAACCCGTACGCCGAGCAGATGTGGCCGGCCAACTACTCCGGCCGGAAGGCACCGTACCCCAGCGAGGGCAATGCCCCGGAAATCGCAGCGCAGCAGCCGGACAACACGTACGTCTGGCAGCGGCTCGCCAAGGCAGGCGTCAGCTTCCGCAACTACGGCTTCTACGTCGCCAACAATGCCGGCACGTTCAACGCCGCCGACCCGGTCCTGAACGCCCAAACAGACCACAATTACCGCGGCTTCGACATGAACTGCCCAGACACCGCCGGAACGTTCACACCGCTGAACGCCACTTGCGGGACCCCGCGTGTGGATGAATGGACCAACGATTTCAAGTCCCAGGAATCGGCCGGAACTGTGCCCGCGGTCCAGTTTGTCCGGCTACCCAGTGACCACACGCAGGCCACCCGGACGGGTGCCCCGACGCCGAAGGCCTACGTCGCTGACAACGATCTCGCGCTCGGCAAGCTCGTGGACACGGTCTCCCACTCATCCGTATGGAAGGACACCGCCATCTTCGTCACCGAGGATGACGCCCAGAACGGCTCGGACCACGTGGATGCACACCGCACGCTGGCGCTGGCCATCAGCCCGTACACGCAGACCGGGAAGGTCGACTCAACCTTTTACAGCACCGCCTCGATGGTGCGAACCGTCGGCCTGATCGCTGGCATCGCGCCGCTGACCCAGTTCGACGCGTTCGCCACCCCGATGAGCGCGTCCTTCACGGCCAATCCCGACAACGCGCCGTACTCCGCGCTCAAGCCAAGCTACGACATGACAACCGTCAATGCGGCCAATGCCCCACTGGCCGCAAAGGTAGCGACGCAGGACACCGGCACAGAAGACAAGATTGATGAGCAGCTCTACAACAGGGCCATCTGGCAGTCAGTGCACGGTGCCGGTTCCCAGATGCCCGAACCTAAACACAACGTCATCGGTTCCGGCGGCCAACCCGCCGTCACCGGGAGCGGGCAACCCGCGCCCAGGGATTCCGACGGCTAGCCATTCACGGCTCGGGGGCGGTCACCGACAATCGGTTGGCCGCCCCCACCCATGTCCCCTCAAACATGAGCCACCGGCCACATCAGGGAAGTCTCAGCCGCGACTATGGGCGCCACTGATGTGTCGAGGAACACAGCGGGCGTTAAGGATTCGTCAAGATCGCCCTTAATCCGGTCCGGCGACTGAGGCACAGTGCTATGTTCGGCGTTGATCGCGGTGCGGTGCGCCGCGCGGAAAGGCATTGATGACTACGTTGAGCAGGCCGCCGGCAGACCCGTCGGCACCGAAGCCCGGGGGCAAGGCGGCTCTGAAGAGCTGGCTGCTGTTCGGGCTGCAGGACAGCAAGGGCTCCCATCAGGGTCCGGGCGGAGTGCTGGCGTCGCACCAGAGGAAGCACTCCTGGTGGCGGGTCATGTGCCTGACCGGCGTGGACTACTTCTCCACCCTGGGCTATCAGCCGGCGATTGCCGCCCTGGCGGCCGGGGTGATCTCCCCGCTGGCCACACTGGTGCTGGTGGCCGTCACGCTGCTCGGCGCCCTGCCCGTCTACCGCCGGGTTGCCGGGGAAAGCCACCGCGGCGAGGGGTCGATCGCCATGCTCGAGCGGCTGCTGCCGCGCTGGGGCGGCAAGCTCTTCGTCCTGGTCCTGTTGGGCTTCGCCGCGACGGACTTCATGATCACCATGACGCTGTCGGCCGCGGACGCCACCGCGCATGTGATCCAGAACCCGATCGCCCCCGGCTGGCTGCAGGGGCAGAACGTGCTCGTCACGCTCATCCTGCTTGCGCTGCTGGCCGCGGTGTTCCTTCGGGGGTTCAAGGAAGCCATCGGTGTTGCCGTCGTCCTGGTTGCACTTTATCTGGGCCTGAACGTCGTGGTGGTGGCCGTGACGCTCTTCGAGGTATTCACCCAGCCTGTTGCCGTGGGTGACTGGTGGCAGGCTCTGTCCACTTCGCACGGGAACCCGTTCATGGTGATCGGCATCGCCTTGCTGGTCTTCCCCAAACTGGCGCTGGGCCTGTCCGGGTTCGAGACCGGCGTAGCCGTCATGCCCCAGATCCAAGGTGACGAAGACGACACCGAGGACAATCCGGCAGGCCGGATCAGGGGCGCCCGCAGGCTGCTGACCACGGCCGCCGTCATCATGAGTGCCTTCCTGATCACCACCAGCTTCATCACCGTCGTCCTGATCCCGGAGCAGGAATTCCAGCCCGGCGGCCAGGCCAACGGCCGTGCCCTGGCCTTCCTCGCCCACGAGTACCTGGGGGTCGGGTTCGGCTCGGTGTATGACATCAGCACCATCGCCATCCTGTGGTTCGCCGGCGCCTCCGCCATGGCCGGGCTGCTGAACCTGGTCCCCAGGTACCTGCCCAGGTACGGCATGGCCCCGGGATGGGCCAAGGCCGTCCGTCCCCTGGTGCTCGTGTTCACCCTGATCGGGTTTCTGATCACCTACCTCTTCAACGCCGACGTCGACGCCCAGGGCGGCGCCTACGCCACCGGCGTCCTCGTGCTGATGACGTCGGCCGCGGTGGCCGTGACGCTTTCGGCCCGCCGCCGGAAACAACGCAAACGCACCGTGGGATTCGGCACAATCGCGGTGGTGTTCATCTACACGACGATCGCCAACATCTTCGAGCGTCCTGAAGGCATCCGGATCGCCGCGGTGTTCATTCTGGGCATCATCGTGATCTCGCTGCTTTCCCGGGTCCGGCGCTCCTTCGAACTGCACGCCACCCGCGTCCACCTGGACCGGCAGGCGCTGGAATTCATGTCCTCCAACCTCACCGGGCCCATCGGGATCATCTCCCACGAGCCCCTTCGGCTGACCGCCGAAGCGTACCGGGACAAGCTCACGTCCGCGATCGAAGTCAGCCACCTGCCCATCGACTACCAGGCGCTGTTCCTGGAAGTGATCGTGGACGATTCCTCCGACTTCGAAACAGAACTCGAAGTACGCGGCGTGATCCGCCACGGATACCAGATCCTGGAAGTCCACGGCCCGGTCGTGCCGAACACCATCGCTTCGGTGCTCCTGCACATCCGTGACGTGACGGGGCTGATGCCGCACATCTACTTCCGCTGGACGGAGGGAAACCCGGTAGTCAATCTCCTGCGTTTCCTGTTCCTGGGCGAAGGCGAAATCGCCCCCGTCACCCGCGAAGTGCTGCGCGAAGCCGAACCTGACGTCACGAGACGCCCCTGGGTCCACGTTGGCTGACGATGGACACCCGCTTCCGCCGCTCCATGAAAGGGTCTTCCGTCTGTCCCCGTCAGGATCCCGTTAAGATCGGCGCCCGGCCCGTAAGGGTTGCGTTAAGAAGCCGTTCCCGGCGCCGTTTGCGGCGTCTACTCATGGTGTGGCCAGAAGGGCTACCACCACAGTGAAGGGGCAGAGCGCTCCGTGGTCTGCGACCGGAAAAGGGAATCGCATGTGGATGATGCATTGGATCACGTCGATGGTACCGACGGCAGCAGGGTTGCCGGATTCGGATAATGCTGGTGCCGGCCGGCGCCCCGGAGTGGACCTCGATTTCGTCACGGTGGACGGCGGGACGTTCGAGTACGCGCCTTCGGCCACTTCGGCGGCCCGGAGCTTCGAATACTCCGGACAGGCGGAGTGCATCGTTGACCGGCGCGGCAATAACTACCCGCTGCTGGCTGATGAGCGCGGAAGGATCATGCTTGGACCCACCCTGGGGGCAGCGGATCTGGTCTGGCTTCGACGTGCCTGGAACGACGCCCAGCGGGAACAGCCCCGAAACTATCCACTCGTAAGGGCGATGCCGGCCACCGACGCCGGCTTCCTGGACTCGCTCTTCGAGGTGCTCGCAGCGACGGCGGGTGGCCCGGGTACCTGGGTCCTGCATCTGGGCCGCCGGGACTACCATGTGGAAAGCCTCCTCGAAGTCAGTGCCCTGCTGCTCAAAGAAAAAGACTTGTCGGACGCGGTTGTCGACGATCCCTTCGGACATTCTTACCGGCCAGCCCGTCTCAGCCGGGGTCGGCTGGCGCTCACGGAACGCCATGTTGTGGTGTACCGGGAAACCGGTCCCGCCTAGCCGGCCCGGTCTGCGTTCACGTGACTACCCTGAACCTGGACGTGGCCGCCGCGAAAAGTTAGCCCCCCACGCCGAACCCTGAAAGGATCAGCACATGGGACGCGGAACATTGCGGATTTTTCTGGGGGCCGCCCCCGGAGTCGGAAAGACCTTCGACATGCTTGAAGAAGCGCACCGGCTGCTTTCCGTGGGCGAAGACGTCGTTGTCGGCTTCGCCATGCACCATGGCCGGCCTGAGACCAGGGCCCTGCTGGCCGGCTTGGCGATTATCCCTCCGAAGATCCTCAGCCACCGTGGATCGGACGTGGAGGAGATGGACATTGACGCCGTCCTGAGCCGCCGACCGGCAACCGCGGTGGTCGATGAATTCGCCCATTCCAATGTCCCGGGCAGCCGTAACCTGAAGCGGTGGCAGGACATCGAGGAGCTGCTCGCGGCCGGAATCCATGTCCTCTCCACCGTCGACATCCAGCATCTGGCCTCCCTCGGGGACGTCGTCAGCGCCATCACCGAAGTCGAGCAGGCTGAAACCGTCCCGGATGAGGTGGTGCGGCGGGCCGATCAGATTGAACTGGTCGACATCACGCCTGAACTCCTGCGCCAGCGCCTGGGCGCAGGAAAAGTGTACGCACACGACAAGATCGATGCCGCTCTGGCGAATTACTTCCGCGTGGGAAACCTCACGGCCCTTCGGGAACTGGCCCTGCTCTGGCTCGCCGACCGGGTCGACGAGGGATTGTCCCGGTACCGTGCCGCACAGGGCATAAGCACCAGCTGGCCGGCCCGGGAAAGGGTAATCGTCGGGCTCACTGGCGGCCCTGAAGGCGAACTGCTCATCCGCCGGGCCGCCCGCATCCTCACCCGTGTCAGCGGCGGTGACCTGTTGGCACTGCACGTGCG
This sequence comes from Micrococcaceae bacterium Sec5.7, assembly GCA_039636785.1. Classification (NCBI taxonomy): domain Bacteria; kingdom Bacillati; phylum Actinomycetota; class Actinomycetes; order Micrococcales; family Micrococcaceae; species Micrococcaceae bacterium Sec5.7. Next base: position 3,450,466 of record CP144169.1, read on the forward strand.
CCCCTCCCACGGAGTACTTGAAGAATCCCCTGTGGCGCTGGAGGCGCAAAAGAGACTCATTACGGACCTTGGCGGCAGCTACCATGTCGTCGCCGGAGATGACCCGGCCGAGTCACTGCTGGAGTTCGCCCGCAGCGTCAACGCCACCCAGATCGTGCTGGGAGTCTCCCGCCGCCACGGCCTGGGCAGGATCATCACCGGGGTCGGGTCAAAAGTGGTCCGCGGCTCCGGCGACATCGACGTGCACATGGTTTCCCATTCCGCGAGCACCCGCAGCACAGGGACGGCCCGTCACCGTGATCTGAGCAGGCGCAGAATCGTCCTCGGCCTGCTGCTCGCGGGCCTGCTGCCGGCTCTGCTGCAGCTGGTGTTGAACATGCAGCCGGGGCTGAGCCTGACCACCGGGGCTCTGCTCCAGCTCACCGGGGCCGTTGCGGTGGCGCTGATCGGCGGGCTCACGCCGGCGATAGTGGCGGCCCTGTGGTCCAGCCTGCTGCTGAACTACTTCATGACCGAACCCACAGGAACGCTCATCATTCATGACCCGGACACCGTTGTGTCGCTCATCGTCTTCACTACTGTTTCGGCCGTGGTTGCGGTGATCGTGGACGTATCCGCCCGGCGGGCCAAGGAGGCCGCGCGCGCCCGGGCCGAGGCCACCACCCTGAGCGAACTGACCCGGATCGCAATTGCCTCGGAGGAGTCGCTCCAACCCCTCCTCGAACAGGCCAGAGAGGTCTTCCAGGTCCAGAGCGCGGCCCTGTTCACCCGGGCCAGCGACGAGGAGCGTATCACGCAAGGGAGCACCGGTCCCGGGACCAGCACACCCGCCCCATGGCGGCTCGCCGCAGGAGCAGGCCTGCCTCTGCCGTCATCTCCTTCCGAGGCGGAGAGCGTTGAAGACATCGATGCCGACACGGCCCTGGCGCTGTCGGGCCGGACGCTATCGGCCGCCGACCGCCGCCTCCTCGCGGCCTTCGGCGCCCAAGTGACCGCGATCCAGGCCCGGCAGCAGCTGGTCACCAGCAACCGCGACAACCTCCGCCTGGTCGAAGGCAACAAGATGCGCACGTCGATTCTCCGCGCGGTCTCCCACGACCTGCGCACGCCGCTGGCAGGCATCAAACTCGCCGTGAGCAGCCTTCGACAACGGCAGGTACGGTTCAGTTCGGCGGATCGGCAGGAACTGCTGGCAACCATTGAAAACTACTCCGACCGGCTCGACCATCTGGTGGGAAACCTGCTGGACATGTCCCGTATCACCAGCGACTCCGTCACCCCCCTCCTTCAACCGGTCCGCTGGCGCGATGTGCTTCCCGCAGCGCTTCAGGGCACTCCCGGTGACCTTGTCCGCGTCGACCTGCCCGCCAACATGCCTCCCATTGACGCGGATCCGGGCATGCTGGAACGGGTCATCGCCAACGTAGCCGAAAATGCCGTCAAATACGCCCCCGCATCGGACATCGTGATCGTCGGCGCGGCAGGAGGCGCAGGGGATGCCACCATCGACGGACAGCCCGCCAGCGAGCTCCGCATCATCGACCACGGGCAGGGCGTCGGCCCCGAAAAGATCATGTCCATGTTCAGACCCTTCCAGCGTTTCAACGACAACCCCTCCTCCACAGGCATCGGCCTCGGCCTGGCCGTAGCCAAAGGGTTCACCGAAGCCATGGCAGGGACCCTCACCGCGGAACAAACCCCGGGAGGAGGCCTGACCGTGGTCATCCGGCTGCCCCTGTCCGCCGGGGCCGAGTTTCCTGCGCCCACTGGCGCCGCCGCCGCAGAACCTCGGCCCAGGATCATGCAACATTTCACATCCGGACCTTCGCCCTCCCGATCGAAGGAGCCCCGGCAATGAGCACCGTCCTGATCGTTGATGACGAGCGCCCGCTGCTGCGCGCACTTCAGATCAACTTCCGCGCGCACGGTTACACGGCACTCACCGCAGACGACGGGGCATCAGCCCTGAGAACCGCGGCCCGCAGCCCCGTGGACATCATCATTCTGGATCTCGGCCTGCCGGACATGGACGGCATGGACGTCATCCGCGGCCTACGGGGCTGGACCCAGACCCCGATCATCGTCCTGTCCGCCCGGCACACCTCACAGGAAAAAGTCGAAGCGCTCGACGCCGGGGCCAACGACTACGTCACCAAGCCGTTCATGATCGACGAACTCCTCGCCCGCGTCAGGGCTGTTTCGCGCCACTCCGGCCAAGACCGTGAAGCACCAGCCGTCGAAACCGCACATTTCACTGTCGACCTCGCCAACAGGTTGGTCCGCCGCGGAACAGAGAATGTCCGGCTCACGCCCACAGAATGGAACATCCTGGAACTCCTTGCCCGCAGCCCAGGCCGGCTCATCAGCCAACAGGAAATCCTGGTACACGTCTGGGGAAGCGCCTACGCCGGCGAAACCCAGTACCTTCGCGTCTATATGGCTCAACTGCGGCGAAAACTCGAACCCGACCCGGCCAACCCCGCACACTTGATCACCGAACCCGGAAGGGGATACCGCTTCGAACGGTGAATCACCTGTAGCCGTACCGACGTGAGAAAAGCGCGCTGAGGTAGCTGATCGCCGCGGAGATTCCGGCGTAGCCCACGGCTCCGACGGCCGTGGGCAGTGAAGGGTGTCAGCCGACGTGGACACCGGGCCGGCGGTCGGGGTCAGGGTCGTGTTCGCGGATGATTTCGCGGACCACGGGCGTCCAAAACGATCTCCCTCATGCCAGCCATTTGGACCCTGTCGCCGCCGGCCGCGGCGAACGAGATCCGGAGCGATAGAACCGGCAGGGACCGGTGGAGCTGGTCGCGGAGCGCGAGAATTATTCAGGGCTCGTCGCCCACCCGAGGTATGAATATCAACGCAACCCCACCGGTGTTCAGCAGTCAGCGGTCCCGCCGAAGGCTCCTCAAAGGACCGCAGAAACCTGTCCCGCAAGCCGGTCCCCCGCCGACAGACCCAAGGGTGAGAACTCGGCAGAGGCCGCTTCGGCCGTTTGCACGGCCTGGATGACCAGCCCGGTGAACCGACCGGTGAGTGAACCATACACGGGACACTGCTACGTTCCTGAACCGCTCGTCGGCCAGCGATATTCGCCCCGAGGGACCGCCCGCATTGCAGGCGGAAATCCAGAAGATTATCGGCCTGGTTTTGAAGACGCCGGATACTGACCAGCTGATAGTCACATCCGGGATTCACGGTTGCCTATTGACACCAGGGGTGATCCACGTCATAGACTACCAAAACGATTTGGGACGAGTTACAAGCGACTCTCGAGCGGGCTAGAAAGAGCACTTTCCTGGCGGATCCGTCGACAACTCGGTTGTCCGATTCCACAAAGATCACGGCGGCCCCAGCATCCTGACACATCTTTTAGGTGTCCATAGATAACAGACCAATCTTGAGAGAAGTCACGCACTATGGAACGTACGAATCTTCACCCTGTAGACGAGGTTCCACCCCTTCGGCGGCTCGTGCCGTTGGGCTTGCAGCACGTCATGGTCATGGTCGCAACGCCCCTGTCCACAGTTTTTCTCGTCAGTCAGACGCTCGGGCTGTCAGAATCCCTCACAACCAATTTGCTCAGCGCCACATTCATCCTCTCCGGACTGGGCACCCTGCTGCAGTCCTTCGGACCCTGGAAGATGGGTGCGAGACTCCCCTTCGTCATGCTCCCGGGAGGTGCACCCATCATCATGTTCCTGATGATTGCGCAGGAACACGGGCTTCAAATGGCCTCCGGTGCCGTGATTCTTACCGGTGTCTTCTATTTCCTAATACTGCCGTTGTTCACACGGTTGTTGCGGTTCTTCCCTACGGTCGTGATCGGAACGATGATCGTAGTCATCGGAGTGAATCTGGTGAAGGTCTCGGCGTTTCTCATCACGGGCCAGCCCGGGACCGCTAACTTCGGACGTCTCGACAACCTCGCGCTCGGGGTCGCCACAATTGGTCTCATAGCGCTTTTCTACCGCGTTATGCCTAAAAACTTGCGACAAGTGGCCGTGCTGCTAGGTATGTTGGCGGGCACCATCATCGCTACTATTACAGGCTTGGCGGACTTTGCCGGCCTGGGAGAAGGCAGCATCGTCGCCTTCCCGCAGTTCCTACCCTTTGGCCCTCCGGAGTTTGATCTTCTCGCATCGCTGCCTTTGCTGATTTTCAGCATCGCCTCAATGGCCGAAGCTACCGGGCAAACGGTACTTAATGGCGAAGTTGTTGGCAAGAAAATTGTCGCCGAACGAGACGCGCCGAAGACCATCCGAGGCGACGCCCTTATGTCCTTTGTGGGTGGACTGTTCGGAACCTCACTTATTGTCACGAGCGGTGAGAACATTGGCATAGTAAAAGCGACCGGAGTCCGCTCTCGTTTCGTCACCGTCGGTGCAGGCATTATCCTCATCCTCATTGGCCTGCTTGCCCCCCTGGGCCGATTAATGGCGGGCATACCCTCACCGGTTGTCGGCGCCACAGCAGTCATTGTTTTCTCCATCATCATCGCCATGGGCTTCCAGATGCTGCGCCGAGTGGACTTCAACGATCACGGCAATATGATGATCGCCGCAGTCGCGCTTTCCGCGGGTCTAATGCCGATACTCGTACCAGGCATGTACGACCAGTTGCCGCCAAACGCACGCATTTTACTGGGCAGTGGCGTGGCGATGACCGCATTCGTCGGCGTAATCATGAACATTCTCTTCCGGCACCTGGGCAAGCGCCCAGCAGTCTCAGAAAAAACAGCTGAAATTGAAGTGGCACCGGAAGTTGAGAACCAAGCGAAAGGCACCCTGTGAATACCCCTGTAACGCCTAATCAACTGAGCGGCGCAGCAATGCTACTGCTGCCGGAATTACTTCTATTGCCGGCTGGCCCGGTTCGCGACTACGGAGTAGTCGTGGCGGACGGAGTCTTCCGTCAGGTCGGTCCCGCATCCACCCTTATCGCCGATAACCCGACGCTCTCGCCGGTCCATTTACGACATCACTTGCTGATGCCCGGCTTTGTCGACACGCATCACCATTTGACTCAGAGTTTCGGAAAATCGATGGTCTGTGGCGAACCTTCTGAGATTTTCCGCCGGTTATGGGTGCCACTAGAGCAGCACCTGGATGATGAATCAATCTATATAGCGTCGAAGTTGGCCGCCCTTGAATCCTTGCGCGGCGGCTTCACGACCGTTTGCGATGCGGGAACGCGTGCCAACGTCGATGTTGCCACCGTCGCCGCTGCCACCCAGGATGCCGGGTTGCGCTGTGTGCTCGGCTACATATGCAACGACATCGCCCCTGACGGATCAATGATTGATCATGTGACCATCATGCGCGCTGCCGAGCGCCATCTGGGACGTTGGAGTCCAGACTCTCTGGTACACCCCTCGCTTGCGGTGTCAATCCCGGAAGCGGCCAGTGCAGACGTGTTGCGATATACGTCCCGCCTCGCCGCAGAGGCGAATGCCGTGTATCAGGTCCATCTCAACGAGCATCTGGCATCAGTGGAACGATCCATCGAACGCTGTGGGATGCGGCCCCTGGAATATATGCACTCGGTCGGGGCACTCGGCCCCCAGACTCTGGCCGCACATGCGACACTGCTGACCCCGTATGAGCTACGCCTTCTGGAAGAGACTGACAGTGCCGTGAGCTACAACCCCGTCGCCAGCGCATGGAAGGGTAACGCCGTCGCACCGGCTTTGCATTTTGCCGAAAGGCAGATCCGATTTGGCATCGGCACCGACGGAACCAGGAGTGATGCATTCAGGCTGCTGGACATCGCCGAGTTGGCCCAGCGATTGGCCTTTGGCCTTCAGACCGGTGATTCGTCCTGTGGAGGTGGCTGGACGTGGCTTCACCATGCCACGCGGGGTGGCGCAGAAGCCGCGGGCCTCGGGGATATCACGGGAGAAATCTCAGCAGGCAAAGCTGCTGACTTCCTTGTCCTGGACTGGTCGGTCCCTGAGCTGCAGCCGTCCTGGGACCCCACTTGGGAAGTCGTCCGATATGCGAACCGGGACCAAATTATTGCCGTTGTCGTCGGGGGTAAGTTGCGGCTCTGGGAGGGCTGGCCCCTGGATTGGGATGCTCGCGCCTTCATTCAAGAGGCCAAGGAGGTCGCACACCGGGTTATGGCACAGGCACCGGTTAAACGCCTGCACCCGACCGCTACAGAACATCAAATGCTCCGGCAACGAAGCAGGATGGACATTGCGAGTGGCGTCAGCTGATTCACCGCTGAGCACTCAACCCCCGGTCCGGCCTGCTTTCACCGATTTAACGCAAAGATCTCGAACAAAGGAACCACTTGAGCACGGAAGTATTCGTAATAGTAGCCGTTGCCGTCGCCATCGCATCCTTGGTCCAGGGCAGTACAGGAATGGGCTTCGCTCTAATCGTGGCTCCAGTCGTCGGACTCTTTGAACCCCAGCTACTTCCGGTCTTGCTCCTCGTTCTCATGCTGCCGCTCAACGCATATGTTGTTTGGCGAGAACGTCATGCGCTCGATTTTCGTGGGGCCGGCTGGATCACGATTGGTCGTGTAGCAGGCACCGCTGGTGGCTTCTGGGTGCTAGTGGCAGTTCCAGCATCAGGATTGAGTCTGCTCATCGGGGGATCCACAATTCTTGCCGCGCTCGTGTCTCTAATCGTGCCAGCCTTCAAAGCAAACCGCAGTGCGCTGCTCACGGTAGGTACCATCACCGGAATCACCGAGACAGCGACAGGTATTGGTGGCCCTCCCCTGGTACTGGCCTACCAGCATCGACCTGCGCCGGTGCTCCGTTCAACTGTTGCGTTCTGCTTTTTGCTAGGCGAGCTCATGTCACTCGGACTGCTCGCGGCGACAAACAATGTCCATCCGGAGCAATTCCAGATGGCGCTGTATCTCCTGCCAGCGCTCGTTGTCGGTGCGCTGACGAGTGCTGCGGTCCACCACCGTCTCGGAGGGAAACGCATGCGGACCATCGTACTTAGCTTCGCGCTGGTTTCAGGGGTTGTTGTTTTGTTGCAGGGATGAAGGGCTCAGAGGCTTACGGACGAGGCGCGCGGTACCAGCTCTGGTGGTGGACCAAGCACCACCTGTCGCGAGCGATCGCCGTTTCGGTGCTCCAGGAGCAGATCAACAGCAAGCTCAGCGGCCACAGCCAGGTTCAGGTTGACGGCGGTCAGAGCAGGCTGACATGTCTGTGCCCTTAGGCCGTTGTAGCGGGTGACGACCCTGACGTCTTCCGGTACTCTACGGCCCCTCTCCTGAAGACCTCGGACCACGCCAACAGCGAACGCATCCACCAATGCACAGACACCGTCAACGTTGGGATGCGATTCCAGCAGGGCGAGGACGGCCTGATATCCGCCGTCCTCGCCCTCATGCTCGTCCAAACGGATTATTAGGGATTCAAGCTGGTTTTGCGATACAAAATCCGAATAGGCCTCAGCTACGTCCAGATATGAGTGGCGCTTCGCCGAACCGATGAACAGAGCTATTGCCCTTGCCCCTTGCTCATAAAGGTGGTCCAGTAGTAGCTTTCCAGTGACATAGGACTGCATGTCAATGTACGGAACCTCAGTTTCAGCTCCCGGTTGCCGGCCCAAGCTCACCACGGGAACTCCAAGAGCTCTCAACCGGGCCGTAGCCGGATCATTCTCCTCCGGTTCCACAACGATCGCACCATCAATATCGAACTGATCCAGTTCCAGTTGCGTCTCCAAAGGTGGCACTAAGATCATTGCAAACCCGCGCATTAGAGCTGTTTCTGCCGCAGATGCTGCCACTTCCATGAAGAAGCCCAGTTTGGACGGCCCGGCGGCGATCGATGCAGGCATCGACGCAACGAGACCGACTGTCTGGGCACTACCACCGCGAAGACGCTGGGCTCGGAGATTTGGGCGATAGCCAAGTTCTCGCGCCACGGTCTGAACCCTCGCCTTGGTCCGTGAATCGACGTAGCCACGGTCATTTAGGGCGTGCGAAACCGTCGTCGCGGATACAGCTGCTTCTCGCGCGACGTCGTTAATCGTGGGACGTTTTCCTTCACGCAATTATTCCTCCGACGCCGAGCTCCAGTGCTCGAACATTACCACTTGGCCGTCAGATGGGCCTGAAGTCGAACCCGGAGTACAGGTACCTCCGCGGTTAGTACTGACGCGGCCTCTACGTCCACTCAGAACCTGCTGCTCTTGTCGTCGAAGCACTTGCTGTTCAGATACCTCATGTTCACACGTCAACCAACAAAGTGGTTGACGGCCCTGCCCTCCCCGCCTTACACTTTTCATACAGCAGAATATAACTTCCACAATACGAAATAACTCAGGAAGCCAAGGCTGCTAAGCAAAGACACCACCACCGGACCCGCAAGGATTTAGACAATGACGTACACAGTGAACTGCTCCATCCTGCTGACGGAACTGCCGCTCCTGGAGCGCCCCGCCGCAGCGAAGGCTGCCGGCTTTGACGCCGTCGAATTCTGGTGGCCCTTCGACACCTCCGTCCCCACAGACGCTCAGACCAACGAGTTCGAGCGCGCCATCAGCGACGCCGGCGTCCAGCTCACCGGCCTGAACTTCAACGCCGGCAACATGCCCGGCGGCGACCGCGGCCTGGTCTCCTGGCCCGCCCGCTCCACAGAATTCCAGGACAACATCGACGTGGTCGCGGGCATCGGCGAACGCCTCGGCTGCAAGGCCTTCAACGCCCTCTACGGCAACCGCACGGACGACGCATCGGCCGAGGAACAGGACGCCGTCGGCGCCGAGAACCTCGCCAAGGCAGCAGCAGGCGTTGCCCGCATCGGCGGTACAGTCCTCCTGGAACCCGTCAGCGGCGCCCCCAAGTACCCGCTCCTCACGGCGGCAGACGCCCTCAGGGTGATCGCCCGCGTCAAGGAGGAATCCGGCGCGGAGAACGTCAAGCTCCTTGCGGACTTCTACCACCTGGCAGTCAACGGGGATGACGTCGCCGCCGTCATCGAAAACCATGCCAAGGACTTCGGCCACATCCAGATCGCCGACAACCCCGGCCGCGGGGCTCCCGGAACCGGCGAGCTTCCCCTCGGCCAATGGATCGCCCGCAGCCGCGAACTCGGCTACGACGGCTACATCGGCCTCGAATACAAGGAACCGGCGGCAACCGCCTTCGCCTGGGCCATCCGCCAGCGCGTCTCCAACTAAGCCACTCAGCTACATAGCCCACTCGCACCAAAACCAACAGACATCAGTAAGGAACCAACATGAGCAACATTGCAGTCATCGGACTCGGAATCATGGGCCTGCCCATGGCCATCAACCTGGTCAAGGCCGGCCACACCGTCACCGGTTTCAACCTCAACCAGGCCGCGATCGACAAGCTCATCGCCGAGGGCGGCCAGGGCGCCACCAGCATCGCTGACGCAGCCAAGGGCGCCGACATCATCATCACCATGGTGCCGGACTCCCCCGACGTCGAAGGCGCAGTCAGCGGCCCGGACGGCCTCTTCGCCAACGCCAAGCAGGGCGCCCTCTGGATCGACGCCAGCAGCATCCGCCCGGACGTAGCCAAGCGCCTGGCCGACGACGCCAGGGCAGCCGGCATCCGCGCCCTTGACGCCCCGGTTTCCGGCGGCGAGCAGGGCGCCATCGACGGCGTACTCTCCATCATGGTGGGCGGCGAGGCATCCGATTTCGAGGCGGCCGAGGACATCCTCAACGCGGTCGGCAAGACCGTTGTCCACGTTGGCCCGTCCGGCTCCGGCCAGACCGTCAAGGCAGCCAACCAGCTGATCGTGGCCGTCAACATCCAGGTCCTCGGCGAAGCAATCGCCTTCCTCGAGGCCTACGGCGTGGACATGGACGCAGCCCTCAAGGTCCTGGGCGGCGGCCTTGCCGGCTCCAAGGTCCTGGACCAGAAGGGCCAGAAGATGCTGGACCGCAACTTCGACCCCGGCTTCCGCCTGGCCCTGCACCACAAGGACATGGGCATCGTCACCTCCGCTGCCCGCGAAGCCAAGGTCACCATCCCCCTCGGCGCCGTCGTCGCACAGCTCGTCGCCGCCACCGTCAACCAGGGCGACGGCGGACTGGACCACTCCGGACTCTTCAAGCAGGTCCTCCAGCTTTCCGGCCGCAGCTAGGTTTCGACAGGCTCAACCACCGGGCCGACACCAGAATTCAAAAGGGAACAGCCGGCGTCGTACATTACGACGCCGGCTTCCCCGAACGCACCCAACTTCAGCCCCAGCCGCCACAGCCGGGCACCAAAAAACAGACTTTCAAGGAGCACACAATGACGAAGATGCGTACCGTAGACGCAGCAGTCGCCATCCTGGAAAAGGAGGGCGCCACCGAGGCGTTCGGCCTGCCAGGCGCGGCGATCAACCCGTTCTACTCGGCAATGAGGGCCCACGGCGGCATCCGCCACACGCTGGCCCGCCACGTAGAAGGCGCCAGCCACATGGCCGACGGCTACTCCCGCGCCGCGGACGGCAACATCGGCATCTGCATCGGCACCTCCGGCCCCGCCGGCACGGACATGATCACCGGCCTGTACGCCGCCTGGGCGGATTCCATCCCCATGCTCTGCATCACCGGCCAGGCCCCCGTGGCCAAGCTGCACAAGGAAGACTTCCAGGCCGTGGACATCGAGTCCATCGCCAAGCCCGTCACCAAGATGGCCATGACCGTCCTGGAACCGGGCCAGGTTCCGGGCGCCTTCCAGAAGGCGTTCCAGCTGATGCGCTCCGGCCGCCCCGGCCCGGTGCTGCTGGACCTGCCCATCGATGTTCAGATGGCCGAGATCGAGTTCGACATCGACACCTACGAGCCCCTGGCCGTGGAGAAGCCCCGCGCCAGCCGCAAGCAGCTGGAAAAGGCCCTGGACATGCTCACCGCTGCCACCCACCCGCTGATCGTGGCCGGCGGCGGCATCATCAACGCCGGCGCCTCCGCGCAGCTGGTTGAACTGGCCGAACTGCTCAACGTTCCGGTCATCCCCACCCTGATGGGCTGGGGCGCCATCGCGGACGACCACCCGCTGATGGCCGGCATGGTGGGTCTGCAGACCTCGCACCGCTATGGCAACGAGACCATGCTGGCCTCGGACTTCGTCATCGGCATCGGCAACCGCTGGGCCAACCGCCACACCGGCGGCCTGGACACCTACACGGCCGGCCGCAAGTTCGTGCACATCGACATCGAGCCCACCCAGATCGGCCGCGTGTTTTCCCCGGACCTGGGCATCGCCTCCGACGCCGGCGCGGCGCTGGACGGCTTGCTGGAACTGGCGCGTGAGCGCAAGGCCGCCGGCTCCCTGCCGGACTACTCCGGCTGGGTTGCCGAGTGTGCCGAGCGCAAGGGCACCATGCACCGCAAGACGCACTTCGAGAACATCCCCATCAAGCCGCAGCGCGTGTACGAGGAAATGAACCGCTCCTTCGGCAAGGACACCATCTACGTGTCCACCATCGGCCTGTCCCAGATCGCCGGCGCGCAGATGCTGCACGTCTTCGGCCCGCGTAAATGGATCAACGCCGGCCAGGCCGGTCCCCTGGGCTGGACCGCCCCGGCCGCCCTGGGCGTGGTCCGCGGCAAGCCGGACGAGACCGTTGTTGCGCTGTCCGGTGACTACGATTTCCAGTTCATGATCGAGGAACTGGCCGTGGGCGCGCAGTTCAACCTGCCGTACATCCACGTGGTGGTGAACAACTCCTACCTGGGCCTGATCCGCCAGTCCCAGCGCGGCTTCAACATGGAACAGAACGTGTCCCTGGCGTTCGACAACATCAACTCCCCCGAGACCAACGGCTACGGCGTGGACCACGTCAAGGTGGCCGAAGGCCTGGGCTGCAAGGCCATCCGCGTGGAGGACCCCAATGATCTGGGTGCTGCGTTCGACAAGGCCAAGGCGATGATGGGCGAGTTCCAGGTTCCGGTAGTGGTTGAAGTGATCCTGGAAAAGATCACCAACATCTCCATGGGCCTGGAAATCAACGCTGTGAACGAGTTCGAGGACCTGGCCGAGACCCGCGAGGACGCCCCCACGGCCATCCTGGGACTGCAGGCCTAATCCATGCGCGTTGTTATTGCCCCGGACAAGTTCAAGGGCTCGCTCTCCGCCCCGGACGTTGCCCGGCATCTGGAAGCAGGGCTGCAGGCAGCTGCCGGCGGCAACCTCGAGGTACTCCGCATTCCAGTGGCCGACGGCGGCGAGGGCACCTTGGATGCCGCCGTCGGCTCCGGTTTCACCCGCCGGAGCGCCGTGGTCAGCGGCCCTACCGGGCAGCCGCTCCGGGCAGAGTTCGCGGTCCGCGGCCGCGAGGCTGTCATTGAAATGGCTGCCGCGTCCGGGCTCGCCGTCCTTCCTCCCCTCGGCCAACACAGCGGCGTCCCGGACTCCGCCAGCGCCAAGAGCGCCACCAGCCTGGGTACCGGTGAACTGATCCGGGCAGCGCTCGACGCCGGCTGCCGGCAGATCATCCTGGGTGTCGGCGGCAGCGCCAACACCGACGGCGGCGCGGGACTCCTTCAGGGGCTCGGCGCCAAGCTGCTCGACGCCGACGGCCGGGAACTCCCGCCCGGCGGCGCCGCCTTGGCCCGGCTTGCCAGCATTGACCTGTCCGGCTTCGATGTCCGGCTCGAGGAATCACGCTTTGTGCTGGCCAGCGATGTGGACAACCCCCTGCTGGGCCTTGAAGGCGCAGCCACGATCTTCGGGCCGCAGAAGGGTGCGTCACCGGCGGACGTCGAAACCCTCGATGCTGCTCTGGCCAACTTTGTCCGGGTTCTCGCAGGTGAGATCGGCTCCCGGGCCGAACGCGCCGCGCAGGCTCCGGGCGCCGGAGCAGCCGGCGGCGTGGGCTACGCAGCCATCGCGGTACTGGCCGCGACCCGCAGGCCGGGCATCGACGTCGTACTCGAATTCACCGAACTGGCAGACCGGCTGGCTGGCGCCGATCTGGTGATCACCGGCGAAGGCAGCCTGGACGAACAGAGCCTGCTGGGCAAAACGCCCATGGGCGTGGCCCGGGCCGCGTCCCACGCGGGCGTCCCGGTGATCGCGGTGTGCGGACGCACCACGCTCAGCCAGGAACAGCTTGCGGAAGCCGGCTTCGCCCAGGTCTATGCTTTGACGGATCTGGAAGCCAATGTAGATATATGTATAGCTGAAGCGGGACCGCTTCTGGAACAGCTGGGCAAGCACATCGGCGTGCAGCTCGCGGGCAACCTGCTGTCCGGAAACAACCCGGCAAGCAGCGCCGACACCAAGGAGGACCTCCATGTCTGAAGAAACCTATGACCTCGTCATCCGTGGCCAGCGGATCCTGACCACCGCCGGCATCACCGCCCGTGAAGTGGGCGTGCGCGGCGGCGTGATCGTGGCCATCGAGCCGCTCGGGAACGCTCTCCAGGGCACCGAAATCATTGAACTGGCCGACGACGAAACCCTCATCCCCGGCCTGGTGGACACCCACGTCCACGTCAACGAGCCCGGCCGCACCGAGTGGGAGGGCTTCGCCTCCGCCACCCGCGCCGCCGCGGCCGGCGGCGTGACCACCATCATCGACATGCCGCTGAACAGCATCCCGCCCACCACCACCGTGGAGGGCCTCAAACTCAAGCGCGAGGTGGCCGAGGACCAGGCGTTTGTGGACGTAGGGTTCTGGGGCGGCGCCGTGCCCGGCAACAAGGCCGAGCTGCGCGGCCTGCATGACGAAGGCGTCTTCGGCTTCAAGTGTTTCCTCCTGCACTCCGGCGTGGACGAGTTCCCGCATCTGGAAGCGGACGAGATGGAGGAGGACATGGCCGAGCTCAAGTCCTTCGACTCGCTCATGATTGTGCACGCCGAGGACTCCCACGCCATTGACCACGCACCCCATCCGGGCGGCGACCAGTACTCCACTTTCCTGGCCTCCCGCCCCCGCGGCGCCGAGAACAAGGCCATCGCCGAGGTGATCGAGCGCGCCCGCTGGACGGGCGCCCGCGCCCACATCCTGCACCTCTCCTCCTCCGACGCGCTGCCGATGATCGCCACGGCCAAGCGCGACGGCGTCCACCTCACCGTGGAGACCTGCCCGCACTACCTCACCCTGATGGCCGAGGAAATCCCCAACGGCGCCACGGCCTACAAGTGCTGCCCGCCCATCCGCGAGGCCTCCAACCGGGAGCTGCTGTGGAAGGGCCTGCAGGACGGCACCATCGACTGCATCGTCTCGGACCACTCCCCCAGCACCCTGGACCTCAAGGACCTGGAAAACGGCGATTTCGCCGTGGCCTGGGGCGGCGTCTCCTCGCTTCAGCTGGGCCTGTCCCTGATCTGGACCGAAGCCCGGCACCGCGGCATCACCCTGGAGCAGGTGGTGTCCTGGATGGCCGAGAAGCCCGCCGCTTTGGCGCGGCTGGGCAACAAGGGCCAGCTGGCCCTGGGCTACGACGCGGACTTCTCCGTCTTCGCCCAGGACGAGGCCTACGTGGTGGACGTGACCAAGCTAAAGCACAAAAACCCCATCACCCCGTACGACGGCAAAGCCCTCTCCGGCGTGGTCCGTAAAACGTTCCTGCGCGGCACCGCGATCGACGGCCGGACCCCCAGCGGCAAACTCCTCCGCCGCGGCGGGGTCTGAGGCGCCACAAATGGCCGTAAGTGTCCACGCCCCGCGCGGTTTCCGGGATCGGCGGCATCTGGCGCCCGTCCCGGAGTCCAAGGCGGCCCGGGCAGAGGCCGCCGGAGCCAAGGCCGCCGGGCGTAAGGCGCGGGGGCTGGCCGTCTGGGTCATGCCCGCGGATGGCCAGGCAATCGACCACGCCGTGATGGCCCGCGCCGCGCAGCTGGTGCTGGCGCGCGCCCTGAAGATTGCTCCGGAGGCGGAAGTCCACTGGCCTGCCGCCGGAGCTGCAACGTACCCCGAGGGGGCCGGTCCGGACGCAACGGACCACGACGGCGGGACTCCCGTTCCGCCGTCGGCCTCCACAGAGGATGCCTCCACAGAGGATGCCTCCCTCCGGGATGCCTCCACGGCGGACGTTCCCCCGACGAACGACGCCGGCGCCACCCGGCTGCCGCCGTCGGCCGGCCCTGCGAGCCGGGCAGCCGTGGACCTGGCCAAGGGTGAAGTGCTGCTGGACGGCAAGCGCGTGGCGCTGACCGGCGTCGAGTTCAAGGTGCTGCGGTACCTCGTGGAAAACTGTTCGCGGGCCATCAGCCGGGAGGAGCTCCAGCGGTTCCTGGAATCATGGGACAGCCCCGGAGCAGCCACCCGGTCCATCGACGTTTATGTGGGGCGCGTGCGGCGGAAACTGCGCGGTGCCCGCCATGTTGTGGCCACGGTTCGCGGCGGCGGCTACCAGTTCATCCCCGGCCCGTCAGCGACTGTCCGCGGGCCTGCGGAATACAGCATATGACGGCGATGTTGTCCTCTATACGGTTACCCGCTTCACTTGTTTCTGACTGATCCATTTTGTCTGACCTGTTTTTGATTGACACCAGAGTCTCCCGAAGGAATCCCATGAGCCCTACACTGACCACCAAGCTTCAGCCCGGAACCCAGGCCCCGGACTTCACGCTTCCGGACGCCGACGGCAAGCAGGTCGCGCTGGCCGATTACCGCGGCAAGAACGTCATCGTGTACTTCTACCCGCAGGCCGCGACACCCGGCTGCACCACGGAAGCGTGCGATTTCCGCGACAGCCTGGCGTCCCTTCAGGGCTCCGGCTACGAGGTCCTCGGAGTCTCCCCCGACGGCCCGGAGGCCATTGCCGCATTCACCGGCGACTTCGCGCTGACCTTCCCGCTCCTGTCCGACGAAGACCACGCCGTGGCCCTCGCCTACGGCGCCTGGGGCGAGAAGCTGGTGGGCGGCGAGGTGGTTGACGGCCTGGTGCGCTCCACCGTGGTGCTGGATCCCGAGGGCAGGGTCACCCTGGCCCAGTACCAGGTCAAGGCCCAGGGCCACGTGCAGGCGCTGAAGGAATCCCTGGGCGTTTAGGGCTTCCAAACGCCAAACCCGGCCCTCCCGCCGCTTTCGCAGGTTTCAGGCAACGCCCCCGCACGTCAGGTGCGGGGGCGTTGCGCTTTACTGCGGGAGCACGGGGAGACCCGCCAGGCTGCCCGCCCGCCGTGTTCCAGGGCTCCTCGGTTACCGGGATCCACCAGTCCCGGGCGCCGGCTGGGTAGTTGGCCCGCAGCACTTCCGCGACAGTATGGGGACAATTACGGTCAGACGGTACCGAGAAAGTCTTCGAGCAGCACGACTTCCAGACCAGCCGCGAGCTGCGCCTTTCGGAACGCCGCCAGATCCGCGGCGAATTCGGGGCGGAAATGCATCAGGACAATGTCGCCGGGGCGCAGGGAACTGCCTACCTGATAGTCCATGTGACCGGCGTTGGCCTTGGCTTCCCAGGTGATGACGGCCTTTAGCCCGGCGTCGGCTACAGCTTTCAACATGAGATTTGAGTAGGCACCTCCCGGTGGCCGGAACAGGGTGGGGCGGCGCCCGTACTGCTGCAGGGCGTAGTCCTGCATGCCGGTGATTTCGGCAAGCTGCTGATCGTAACCGAACTGCTGCACCATGTTGACGTTGTGGCTGACCGTGTGGTTCTCAATGAGGCTCCCCTGGGCCTGGAACTCCTTGAAGAAACCGGGATTGCCCTGAACAAAATTCCGGGTCAGGAATATGGTTGCCGGATAGTCGAACTTCGTCATGAGCGCGGCCATCTCGGGCGTTTTGGTGATGCCGTCATCGATAGTCAGGAACACCACCGGATGCTTCGTCTGGACCCTGGTGATCACCGGGGCGAGGCCGTTCTGAATCGGTGGAAGCTGGAAGTCCGGGACAAAACTCTTCCGGATCCTTTTTATTGCCGAGGGGGAAGCGCTTGCCGTCGGACTGTGCGTTGCTGCCGCCGGTGAGGGATACGGGGGTGGCCTCGTCGCGGAAGCGGAGGGAACGGCGCCGACCGACGCCGCAGGTCCGGTGCCCGGGCTCGCGCAGGCACTCAATCCAGCTACCAGCGAAACGCCGAGAGCGCCGAGGGCTGAGCGCCGGCTAACGGGGGAGGACATGTCCGGTGAATGGTTAAGGCACATGGAGTTCCTGCTTCGGGAGGGTGTCTTGAGTATACGGCGAGTAGCGGCATCAACTCAGAAAGCTGGGTTCGCGGCGGGCGAGTGTCGTTCAGGACGATCTCGTACGAGGTTCCGTCCAGACTGAACATCATGGTCTCGCCGGTAGAGGATCTACCGAGACCGGCTTCCTCTTCCCGGGCAAGGAGCCCCTCAGGCCTTCGCCATAGCCTCCGCAAGGGCCCCGAGTACCAGGGTCACGGCTGCCTTGTCCGCGTTGGGTCCCATGGTGCCGATCCGCCAGACCGTTGACGCGAACTCGCCCACCCCCGCGCCGATCTCAATACTGAAGTTCTCCAAAAGATAGCGGCGGACGGCAGCCGAATCCACGCCGTCGGGCACGTTAACGGTGGTGAGGCTGGGCAGCCGGTGCCCTTCCGCAGCGAAGAGCGTCAGCCCCAGCTCCTGCAACCCGGCCTGCAGAGCCGCCCCGGCGGCGCGGTGCCGTGTCCATACGGTGTCCAGCCCCTCGTTCAGGATCCGGTCAAGGCCGGCTTCCAGTCCGGCAATCATGGTGACCGGAGCGGTGTGGTGGTAGGTCCTGCCGCTCCCGCTGGCCGCACCCGCGTAGCCACCCAGCAGGCCAATATCCAGGTACCAGGACCGGGGATCCATGACGCGCTGCTCGAATGCGCGATCTGACACCGTGAACGGGGAAAGCCCCGGCGGCACGCCCAGGCACTTCTGTGTTCCGGCGTAGCCCACGTCGATCCCCCAGTCGTCGGTAAGCAGTTCAAGCCCGCCGATGGACGTCACGGCGTCGACAATCAGCAGGGCGTCGCCCTTGTTCTGGCCCAGCGGGGCAACATCGGACAGCACACCCGTGGACGTCTCCGCGTGGACGGCCGCAATCACCGTGGGACTCGGATGGGCTTCGAGGACGCGCTCGACGTCGACAGGCCGGCCCCACTCGTGATCGACCCTCACAACGGTGGCTCCGCAGCGGCGGGCTACCTCGCACATGCGCTCACCGAACAGGCCGTTGACGGCGATGACCGCTACGTCACCTTCCGCCACGGTGTTCACAAAGGCAGCCTCCATCCCTCCGGACCCGGTCGCGCTTAGCGGCAGGGTCCTGGCGTTGGCCGTCCCCCACACCTTCCGGAGGCCCTCGCAGGTGTTGTCCAGCCTCTCGATGAACACCGGATCCAGGTGCCCGATCACAGGATGTGCCAGCGCGGCGGTCACTTCCGGATAGCAATTGCCCGGCCCGGGGCCGAACAGGTACCGGGACGTCAGATTTTGTGCCATGGGGATCTCCTTGAAGCAGTTGATGCATATTCTCCCCCGCGCGCGTGCCTCGGCGGGGACATGTGCGAACACTTTCATGGACCCGACGTGACAAAGTTTGTAAATACAGGGGTTAATAGAGGCATGCCTTCAATCGCTGAACCCCGCCGCGCCGTCGTGATTGAGGATGATCCTGACATCCGCGGCCTGATCGCGCGGATTCTGGTCAATCAGGGCTTTGATGTGACCGAGGCGGGCGCGGGGCTGCCGGGCATCGAGGCGGTCCGGCGCACGAATGCCGATCTGGTCACACTGGACCTGAATCTTCCCGATCTGGACGGCCTGGAGGTCTGCAAAAAGCTGCGCGAATTCTCCGACGCGTTCATCATCATGCTCACCGCGAGGGTGGACGAGATCAACAAACTCACGGGGCTGGACAGCGGCGCCGATGACTACGTCAGCAAGCCCTTCAGCCCCCGCGAATTCAAATCCAGGATCAACGCGCTCTTCCGGCGCGCCGCACGCCTGTAGTGGATTCCGCTGCGCGGAGCGAACTCGACCGCGCCGCCGAAGTCCAGCAAAGCCTGCTGCCGAAGAAGGCAGTCCACCTTGAGGGCTACGAGGTGGCCGGCGTCTTCCGGCCGTCCCGCACTGTGGGCGGGGATTTCTACGACTGGTACCAGACGCCGGACGGGCTGCATCTGACCTTCGCCGATGCCATGGGCAAAGGCATGGGCGCGGCCCTCATCGCTGCTACCGTGCGTGCGGTGATGCGATCCATGGCCCATAACCCGGACCTGGGCAGCGCCTTCGACACCGCGAGCCGCGCCATCGCGGCGGACCTGGACCTCTCGGGATCATTCGTCACACTCTTCCACGCGCGGCTCGACTCCGGTTCCGGCAAGGTCAGCTATGTGGACGCCGGCCATGGCCTGGCCATTCACGTTCGGACTGAGGGAACGGCACACCGGTTGCCCTCCGCCGGGCCCCCGGTGGGTGCGTGGCCTGATGCACACTGGCGGCAGGCGGACCTGGAACTGGCTCCGGGCGACTCCCTGGTGGTGGTCAGCGACGGCGTTCTGGATGCCTTCGGATCCGTGGACGAATTCACTGCGGAAGTGCTGCGGGCCGTCCACGGCCGGCCCACCGCACAAAGCGCGTGCGCTGCCGTGCTGCGCCTGGCCCCGGAAGACACCGCGGAAGACGACGTCACGGCAGTGGTGGTCCGCCGCGATCCCGCAAGCCGCAATCCCGCACAAGGCACGGCCGGAACACCTGAACCATGACCCGGTTCTGGACCCGGCTGTTCGTGATCCTGACCGTCGTCCTTGGACTGAACTACGTCAGCTGGCGCTGGGCCGTTTCGCTCAACTGGGATGCCTGGTGGATCGCCGTGCCGCTTGTGGCCGCAGAGACCTACAGCCTGATCGACGTCCTGCTGTTCGGCATGACGGTGTGGCAGCTCAAAATCCGCAAGGCACCTCCGGCAGCACCCGCCGCCGCCACCGTGGACGTCTTTATCACCACCTACAACGAGCCGCTGGACATGGTGATGGCCACCGCCCTGGCGGCCCAGCGGATCCGCCGCCCGCACAGCACCTGGATTCTCGACGACGGCGCCCGGCCGGAGCTTCGCGACCTCGCCGAACAGCACGGCATGGGTTACGTGACCCGAAGCGAAGACTGGAAGGACCGCCCGCGGCACGCCAAGGCCGGTAACCTCAACAACGCGCTGATGGTCACCGAAGGCGAATTCATCCTCATCCTCGACGCCGATCAGATTCCTGAACCGGACATTCTGGACAAAACGCTGGGGTACTTCAACAGCCGGCGTGTGGCCCTGGTGCAGACGCCCCAGTACTTCAGCAACGTTCCCGCGGACGATCCCCTGGGCAGCCAGGCACCCCTGTTCTATGGCCCCATCCAGCAGGGCAAGGACGGCTGGAACGCGGCATTCTTCTGTGGATCAAACGCCATCCTCCGCCGCGAAGCCCTGATGCAGCTGGGGCTGGTGGGCTACGTCAAGGAAACCGAGAAGAGCATCCGCCGGGCCCTGGCCGCGTCCCAGTCGGCCATCCGGAAAGCACGGAAGTCCGCGGACATCGAAGCCCCGCTGGTGGCACAGATGCTGGACGAGGTGGAAGCCGCCACTGTCCGGGCGCAGCGCGAGCTCGGCGACGGCGAATCGCTCAGCGAGATCACGTACAGGGTGCGCCGCCGGGTGGACCAGGCCGTCCAGGCCCTGGTGCAGGCAGACGTTTCCGCGCTTCAGGCCGACCTGGAGGAAATCGCCGCCATGGAGCTGGCCCGTGTGGGCGAATCCGGCGTCCATGTGGTGACGGACGATGCCGTGCAGCGGATGTCCGCCCGGGACTGGTCACCGCTTGGCGCCATGGAATCCGTGCAGGCCGTTCTTGATGCCGTGTCCATCGAGCGGAATGACGAAGCGCAGCCCGTGATGCCGCTGGCTACCATCTCCGTCACGGAAGACATGGCCACAGCCATGCGGATGCACGGCATGGGCTGGGAAAGCGTCTACCACCACGAGATCCTGGCCTACGGCCTGGCACCGGAAGACCTCAAAACCATGCTTACCCAGCGGCTGCGCTGGGCCCAGGGCACCATGCAGGTGATGCTACGGGAGAACCCGCTGGTGCAGCGCGGCTTGAAATGGGGGCAGCGGCTGATGTACTTCGCCACCATGTGGACCTATCTCAGCGGCTACGCAGCCGTCATCTACTTCGCCGCGCCCATCATTTACCTGACACTGGGCGTCCTTCCCGTGAACAGCCTCAGCACGGACTTCTTCATCCGGTTCATCCCCTTCATGATCGTCAACCAGCTGCTGTTCGCGGTGGCCGGGCGCGGCATCAGCACCTGGCGGGGCCAGCAGTACAGCCTTGCGCTGTTTCCCACCTGGATCAAGGCATGCACGACGGCGGCCCGCAACGTCTGGTTCGGCCGCCCACTCGGCTTTGCCGTCACCCCCAAAGCCCGTCAGACCGGCGGACCCAGCTGGAGCCTGATCCGGCCACAGATTGCGGTGGCCGTCCTGCTGGCGATTGCCGCCGTCGTCGGTGTTGTCCGCCTGACCACGGGCCTGTCGGAACCGATTGGCACGCTGGTGAACGTCGGGTGGGTAATCTTTGACCTGGTGGTCATGAGCATTCTGGTGCGGGCAGTCCTGTACAAGGGTTTCAGACCCGAAAATGATCCTGACCCCGAGGAGAGGAAAACTGATGGAGCTCAGCTATGAGGTCAAAGACTCATACGCGGAAATCAAGGCCCAGGGACGCCTCAACATGGTGTCCGCCCCGCAGCTGCGGGAGTTCGTCGCAGGCGTAGTTGCTGCCGGATCCAGCCGGATCGTGGTGAATCTTGAAGACACCGCGTTTATGGATTCGTCAGGGCTGGGAGCCCTCATCGGCTGCCTCAAGGCCGCCCGGCAGGCCGGCGGTGATCTCCGGATCTCAGGCGTCCAGCCGCAGGTGAAAATGGTCCTGGAGCTGACCAGCATGGACCGGGTCCTGACCTCTTACGATTCCGCGGAAGAGGCGTTCGGCAATGACTGAATTTCTCGCCCGCCGGAGCTTCCGGGGCCAGTCCTCCCCGGAGGCCATCGAAGCTGTCCATGAAATGCTGGACGACCTCTGGGAAGATGCGTCCTTTGTCCCTGACATGGACCGCATGACCTTTGCCACGGCGATCATCGAGTCCGCCTCGAACATCGTCCAGCACGCCGAACCGGAAGCCCAGGATCCCGTGGAGCTGGGCGTCGACATCAGTGTCCAGCTGGCACTGCTGCAGGCCCGCGTCAGCGCCTTCCACGCCCGGGAGCCCTTCGCTTCGCAGATGGAGCCGGGCATGCCGGATGAGGACTCCGAGTCCGGCCGCGGCCTGGCCCTGATCCAGGCCTTGGTGACAACCGTGACGTTCGAGCGTCAGGACGGGACCAACACCTGGATCCTGTCCCGCGACTCCTCGCTCGCCCCGGAAAACGGGCACGTCACTCCCGGCTCCTGAACTTCACGGAGGCGTCCAGTCCGGTGGCTCCGGTGAGTTGATCCTTGACTCCCGGAGCCAGCGTGGCCACGGCACCGCTGGCCTCAGCAAGTTGCTGGACGATTGCCAGGCCCAGGCCGCTTCCCCCGGAGCTCGCCGGGCCACGCCAGAACCGGTTGAAGGCGCGCTGGCGGTCTTCGGCGGATAGCCCGGGTCCCTCATCGAGGACATGCAGCTCCACGCTGTCCGGGTTTTCGGCATGCGCAACCATGATCCGGATCAGGGACCCCTGCGGCGCTACGGCCAAGGCGTTGTCGATCAGATTGTCGATGATCTGTTCCGCTGCTCCGGGCATGGCCATGACATTTGCCTCCGGCGCCGCATCGAGCGTGATGCGGACTCCGGTTTCCTCGGCGAGGGCTTCCCACTGCTCCAGCCGGCCCCGGGCAACCTCGCTCAGATCTGTTCCGACGAGGGCCACCTCGCGGCCCTCCGCCCTGCTCAGGAGGAGCAGGCCGTCGATAATCCGTTGCAGTCTGTAGGTCTCCTCCAGGGAATCCGACACCATGACTTTGGCGGCCTCCGGATCGCTGTCCAGGGAGTCCGCGGCGTTCTCCAACCTCAGCCGCAATCCGGTCAGCGGGGTGCGGAGCTGATGGGACGCATCGCTGGCAAAGCCCCTCTGCTGCTGGAGCAGGCGTTCCATCCTCTCGGCCATGCGGTTGAAGGAACCCGCAAGAGCCCTCAGCTCCGGAGCGCCCCCGCCTTCTTCGGTCCGGGTGCCAAGATGGCCGTCGGCAAGCAGTTCCGTGGCCCGCTGCAGCCTCTGGATCCTGCTGGCAACGGCGCCGGCCATCAGGAACGCCAGCAAGCCGGCGAGCAGCACCGTGGTGCCTGCCACCGTCCACAACACCCTCAGCTGGCCGGACACCTGGTCCGTGACCACGGACGCCGGGTAGGTCAGCCGGACGGCGCCGGAAATCTTCTCGCCGCTTAGGACAGGAACGGTCACGTACAACAAATCAAAGCCCAGCGTCTGCGAGTATCGCTGACCCGAGTTGATCTGCCCGGTCAGTGCCTCGGCTATTTCCGGGCGTGAGATGTAGGAGGACCCGGTGGCGGATTGATCATCATCCGAGGTTGCCACGGCTGTGCCGGCGGGGTTGACGATCACTACCCGGGCACCGCTTGCCTCACCGTATTGCCGGACGGCTTCGGCCACGCCATCCGGCAGGCCACCGGCGGTTTCAAGCAGGCCACCGGTCCTTCCGCCGAGCAGAAATGCATCGCGTTCAAGGGAGGTGGTGAGGCGGTCGCGTTCAACGCGGACCAGATAGTTACCCAGGGGGATGTCCTGCACCAGCACCACCAGCAGGGTAGTGACCATAAAGGCGCAGATGAGCCGCCACCTCATCCGGGCACGTCCAGTCTGAACCCGACTCCCCGGACGGCCTCGATCCAGCGGGGATCCCCTAGCTTCTTACGGATGGCAGCCACGTGGGCATCGAGCGTCTTCGTGGTGCCGTACCAGGTGCCGTTCCAGACGGCGCGAAGAATATCGCTTCGCTGGCACACGGCACCCGGATCCTCCGCCAGGTAGTACAGCAGATCGAATTCCTTGACGGTCAGGTGGACCTCCACGTTGTCCACCAGCACCCGCCGCGATCGGTGGTCGATGCTCAGCCCGCCAATAGTTCTGATGCTGTCGGCTGCAGCGTGGCCGTCCGGTGCCCGTTCGTCCGTGCGACGCGCCACCGCCCGGATCCTGGCAATGAGCTCCCGCATTCCGAACGGTTTGACCAGGTAGTCATCTGCGCCCAGTTCCAATGCCAGCACTCGATCGATCTCCTCGTCGCGGGCGCTGACAACAATGATGGGGGTCGGGATCAGTGCCCGGATGGCGCGGCACACATCGGTGCCGTCCATGTCAGGCAACCCGAGGTCCAGGAGGATGAAATCGGGGCCCGAGCCGCGGACCCCGGCCAGTGCCGCTGCCCCCGTGGCAACGTGGGTGGCCTGGAAGCCGGCTCGGGTCAGTCCATCAATGACAGCGGATGCCACGGCTTCATCGTCTTCAACCACCAGGATCTGCATATCTGATTATGTTCCCGCCGGACGTGGAATAGGGCGAATGACCGCAAGCCGGGCGGATTGCAGGACCAATCTTGGACAACCCTTGGATTTCCAGGGCACCTGTCTTTTCCATCGGATTCATACAGTTGAAACATGAAAACAAAGACAGCCCTTGTCCTCTCGATTGCCGGACTTTTGGTCGCCGGATCCGCCGCTCTCGCGGTGAATACCCAGACCCTGAACAGCTCGCCTGCCGGTACCACCGGAAACTCCAATGAGGTTCTCCTGCCGCAGGATTCCGCCACCGGCACGGCCACGCCGTCGCCGTCCGCCAGCCCGAAGTCCACCGCCAGCCCAACACCGTCGCCTACCGGCACCGACGATGATCGCCGCGGACGAGACGAAGATGACGACCGGATGGCGACGCCGTCCCCGACGGACACCGCATCGCCTTCCCCTTCCCATGAACCCGGCGATGATCAGGGCGGACATGGAGGGAACGAAGCCAGGCACGACCATTCCCACGGTGACGACTGACTATGGCCGTTCCGGCCCAACCCTCCTGCATAATTTCGCCAGCAACCTGCATATTTCGCGAGCAAACAGGCAGCCCTCCCGCATGTGATGCGCAGGAGGGCTGCTTCATCTCCTGATCCCGCCCCATCCCGGCGGCCGGCGCGGAGGCACCGTTCTGCTTCTCAGCGTCATCCAGAATATGATCAGCCATGGGGGCTCGCTTAGCTCCTCCGTGCCTCCGGTGGTCACCGGCGTGTTCCGTGTTTCCGTGCGAAAGATGTCAATGAATTCCACACCGCCCCCGCTTTCCGGCCATCAGGTCCGGCTCGGGCACGGCAAGTACACGGCGGACATCGCCAGCATTGGCGCGTCACTGCGGAGCCTCCGCTTCGAGGACAGGGATCTGGTGGTGCCTTTTGAGCCCGACCAGGTCCGTCCTGCCTTCCGAGGCGCAATTCTGGCGCCGTGGCCCAACCGTGTGGTTGATGGCCGGTATTCCTTCAATGGCGCCGAGCACCGGCTCAGCCTCACCGAGCCGGCCCGCGGACATGCCCTGCACGGGCTGGTGGTCTGGGAGGACTGGACCATTGCCGTCCGCAGCGACTCCTCGGCCACCCTCACCTGCCAGATTCCGGCGCAGGACGGCTACCCGTTCCGCCTGGACCTTCAGGTGACGTACACGCTCGACGACGGCGGCTTCCAGACCGAGGTGACGGCCACCAATACCGGCACGGGTTCCGCGCCCTACGGAACTGCGCCCCACCCGTATCTGGTGGGCGGTGCTGGTCCGGTGGATGGCTGGGTGTTGGAGCTGCCGGCCAGAGACGTTCTGCACGTCACCGAGGACCGGCTGATCCCGGAAGGGGTGGGCGCCGTGGCGGACACGCCGTCCTTTGACTTCAGAACACCCCGGCTCATCGGGTCAACCGAGATCGATCACGCCTTTACCGGCCTGATCCGGGAGTCCGCAGGGGAAGTCCGGGCGCGCGTCACGGGCCCCGATGGCAGCGGGACGGCCATGACCTGGGGACCGGAGTGCCCTTGGGTGCAGATCCATACAGCCGATCTTCCGGCGCCGGCCGCCACCCGCGTGGGCCTCGCCGTGGAACCGATGACCTGCCCGCCGGACGCCTTTAACACCGGCACCGGCCTCATCATCCTGGCCCCCGGCGAGTCTCATGAAGCGCAGTGGACCATCCAGGCCATCACGGTCTAGGAACCCTCCAACCACAGCCCCTTGACTGGCCACGCGCCCAAATCCACGGACCGTCGTCGAAACTTCGGGCAAGAGCACAGAGCCGAAGTGCAACGCACCGGCACCGGTCAGTCCGTGTGCCGACATGGCGCTTCTTTGCCAGACGGTATCTATCAGGTTGCTCCCGCCAGGGAAGGCCATCAGTCTTCTTTGGCAGAAACCGTGGGAGGGTTTGTCCAAAAGCTGTAAAAGCTGCGGCCTGGTTGGGGTAGTCTCTTGACACCGGAGCGGCCCATCAGCTTGACTATTACGTATGCTGAAATAACAGTTCCATGATGCGGAAGACCCGACGCGGTATGTCGCGCCGGGTCTTGCCGGGAGAACCCGGCTTTCCGTATAGCCAACACCATGGATGCCAGCATTTGCACGAGGGATCACCAAGCATGAAGCTTGCCGAATTCAACGAAGCCGACCGCGCCGACGTCACCGCGGTCCTTCGACCCTGTATCGATGTCCGACGCTGGGTTGACCAGATTGCCGACGCCCGGCCGTTCGCCGGCGGCGCGGAACTGCTCAGCTTCGCCCGCGACGCCGCAGCCCCGTTCACGTCCGCTGAGGTGGAAGCCGCGCTGGCGCACCACCCCCGCATCGGCGAACGGCCCACAGCCAAGACCACCGAGGCATCCATGTCCCGCTCCGAGCAGGCCGGCGTGGACCCCGCAGACACCGCCGTTACCGATGCCCTGGCCAAGGGGAACCGCGACTATGAGGACAAATTCGGCCGGGTCTTCCTGATCCGCGCCGCCGGACGCACCGCCCCGGAAATCCTTACCGCCCTCCGCGACCGCCTGGCCAACACCTCCGAGCAAGAAGACGTCATAGTGGCTCAGCAGCTGCGCGAAATCGCCCTGCTGCGCCTCGAAGGAGTGATCAGCGAATGAGCGTTTCCCACATCACCACCCACATTCTCGACACGGGCGCCGGGCGCCCGGCGGCGGGCGTCGCCGTCGTGCTTTACGCGAACGACGGCGGCAGCTGGCTTCAGCTCGCCAGGGGGACCACCGATGCAGACGGGCGTGCGAAAAACCTCGGGCCTGAGCAGGTGCCGGCCGGCAAGTACCGGCTGAACTTTGACACAGGCGCCTACTACGGCGGGATCGGAACAGCCACGTTTTTCCCGGAAGTGGACCTGGTCTTCGAGGTGACCGGCAGCGAGCATTACCACGTGCCTCTGCTGCTGAGCCCGTTCGCCTTCTCCACCTACCGCGGGAGCTGAGTCTGCCCCGGCTCAGCGCGGGCCGAACTTTGCCTGTGCAGCCTTCGCAGTAGGCTAGATGGCATGGCTTCTGAAGACACTCCCGGCACCGGACCCACCAACCCGCCGGCCACCACCCCTGCTGCGGCTGCAGCTGCACCGGCAGAAACGGCGCCTGCAGAAACGGCACCGGACTCCCTGCGGCGCCGCGAAATCATTGTCCGCAGGGCACCTAAATACGTCCCGTTCCTGATCCTGGGCGGGCTCGTGGGCATCGCCGTGGCCGCGATCATCGCTTACGGGCTCCCCGGCGACGAAAGCTATGATCGCAGCTCGGTTTTCGGCTTCTTCATGGTGATGTTCGGCGCCGGTGGCGTAATCCTGGGCGCCATCGTGGCGCTGCTCCTGGACCGGCTGAGCGTCAAGCGCGCCCGCCGCGCCGTCGTCGAATCCGTCCCCGACGCTGCGGACGGAGCGGAAGCCGACGGCGGTCCCGCCGCCGGGCACCAGTCATAAAGCCCCGGCCGGAAAAGACTTACCCCATATCGTGAGATAATCGACCAGTGGCACGCGGCGATGGAAAACTTTCTCATGATCTTCTCCCTGGCGAAAAAGGCCCTCAGGACGCTTGTGGCGTTTTCGGGGTCTGGGCACCAGGTGAAGAAGTAGCAAAACTCACCTATTACGGGCTGTATGCACTGCAGCACCGCGGTCAGGAGTCGGCTGGAATTGCTACCAGCGACGGCAAGCGGATCAACGTCTATAAGGACATGGGGCTCGTTTCCCAGGTCTTCGACGAGACCACGCTGAACACCCTGACCGGGCACCTGGCTGTGGGCCACTGCCGCTACTCCACCACCGGTGCCAGCCATTGGGCCAACGCCCAACCCACCCTCGGCGCCACCTCCACCGGCACCGTGGCCCTGGCGCACAACGGCAACCTGACCAACACCGCCGAGCTCAAGGCCATGATCCTGGAGCGCAACGACGGCCAGCTCAGCGGTGAAATGAAGCAGGGCAACACCTCGGACACCGCTCTTGTCACCGCACTCCTTGAAGGCGAAGAAGGCAAGTCCCTTGAGCAGACGGCCGTCGAGCTGCTGCCCAAGATCAAGGGCGGCTTCTGCTTCGTGTTTATGGACGAAGGCACCCTGTACGCTGCCCGCGACACCTACGGCATCCGCCCTCTTTGCCTGGGCCGGCTGGAACGCGGCTGGGTTGTCGCCTCCGAACAGTCAGCCCTGGCCACCGTGGGCGCCAGCTTCATCCGCGAAATCGAGCCGGGCGAATTCATCGCCATTGACGAGAAAGGCGTCCGCTCGCAGCGCTTTGCAGATGCGACGCCGGCCGGTTGCGTTTTCGAATACGTTTACCTCGCCCGTCCGGACGCCGCCATTGCCGGCCGTTCCGTGTACGAAGCCCGTGTGGAGATGGGCCGCCAGCTGGCCCGCGAAAACACCCAGGAAGCGGACATCGTCATTCCCGTCCCGGAATCCGGCACCCCTGCGGCAGTGGGCTACGCCGAGCAATCCGGCATCCCGTTCGCCCACGGTTTCGTCAAGAACTCCTACGTTGGCCGTACCTTCATCCAGCCCTCGCAGACCCTGCGCCAGCTCGGCATCCGGCTCAAGCTCAACGCCCTGGAATCGGTCATCCGCGGCAAGCGCGTTGTAGTGGTGGATGACTCGATCGTCCGCGGCAACACCCAGCGTGCCATTGTGCGCATGCTCCGCGAGGCCGGTGCCGCCAGCGTCCACGTCAAGATTTCGTCCCCTCCAGTGCAGTGGCCGTGCTTCTACGGCATCGACTTCGCCTCCCGGGCGGAGCTCATCGCCAACGGCGCCACAGTCGAGGAGATCCGCCAGGCGATCGGCGCAGACTCGCTGGCCTACATCTCCGAAGACGGCATGATCGGCGCCACCCAGCAGCCTCGCGAACGTCTCTGCACCGCCTGCTTCACCGGCCAGTACCCCATCGAGCTCCCGGGCTCGGACAAGGCGGGCAAGAACCTGCTGGAGCGCACGGACCTCGGCGGCCTGCTCGCCGCGGCCGATGCAACGGACGAGGACCCGGCCAACAAGCCAGGCGCCACGGGCTGCGATCCGGGACCGGATTCCGAGCTCGAGAATCTGTTGACCGACGCTGATCGCTTAATTGAAGCTGACAAGAAAGAGCCAGTATGACCTCCGCATCCCCAGCCGCTGACAACACAGCCGGCATCACGTACGCCTCCGCCGGCGTCGACGTCGAAGCCGGTGACCGCGCCGTCGAGCTCATGAAGGGTGCCGTCAAGGCGACCCACAACTCCTCGGTGATCGGCGGCGTCGGCGGCTTCGCAGGCCTCTACGACGTCTCCAGGCTCCTCACCTACAAGCGCCCGCTGCTGGCCACGTCCACCGACGGCGTCGGAACCAAGGTGGCTATCGCCCAGGCCATGGACATCCACGACACAATTGGCTTTGACCTGGTGGGCATGGTCGTTGACGACATCGTGGTGGTGGGCGCGGAGCCGCTCTTCATGACCGATTACATCGCCTGCGGCAAGGTTGTTCCCGAGCGCATCGCTGACATTGTCCGCGGCATCGCAGCAGCCTGCTCGGTTGCCGGCACCGCACTGGTGGGTGGCGAAACGGCCGAGCACCCGGGCCTGCTGGGCGAGAATGAGTACGACGTCGCCGGTGCAGCCACCGGTGTTGTTGAAGCCGATTCCCTGCTGGGCCCGGACCGCGTCCGCGCCGGCGATGTGGTGATCGGCATGGCCTCCTCCGGCCTGCACTCCAACGGCTACTCCCTGGTCCGCCGCGTCATCAACCACGCCGGCTGGGCCCTGGACCGCCAGGTTTCCGAACTCGGCCGCACGCTGGGCGAGGAACTGCTGGAACCCACCCGCGTTTACGCCGCAGACTGCCTGGACCTGGCCCGCGCCTTCCCGGTGAACGGCTCCACTGCCACAGGAGCCAAGGCCGTGCACGGCTTCAGCCACGTCACCGGAGGCGGCCTGGCCGCCAACCTCGCACGCGTACTGCCGCAGGGCCTCGTGGCCACGGTTGACCGCGCCACGTGGGAACTGCCCGCCATCTTCAAGCTGGTCTCTGAGCTGGGCAACGTCCCGCTGGCGGACCTCGAGCGCACGCTGAACCTGGGCGTCGGCATGGTGGCAATCGTCTCCGCCGAAGCCGCTGACGCTGCCGTGGCCCGCCTGAACGAGCGCGGCTTGCCGTCCTGGGTCATGGGTACCGTTTCCGTGAACTCGGATTCGATCATCAAGACCGGCCAGGACTACGTCCAGGGCGCCAAGGGTGTTGACGGCGGCGCTGTCCGCCTGGTGAACTCCTACGCCTAACCACTCATCGACTGCTCCGCAACTGCCGTTTAGAGGGCTCAAAACGGCACTTGCGGAGCACTCGTTTTGGGTTACAGGACGGCCGAGAGCAACGTGCGCGTCCGTTTGTGCTGCGCGTGGTTGATGACCGATTCCGCGGGACCCTCTTCAACAATCCGTCCGCTGTGCATAAACACGACCCGGTCGGCAGCGTCCCGCGCGAAGCCCATTTCGTGCGTCACCACGATCATGGTCATTCCCGTCAGGGTGGACGCCGGGCGGCGTCGCCTGGACTCGATGAATGCCCCACGATCAACCTAGTACGGGGCACCGACACTGACAACAGGGTTAGGCGCGCACCTTCCTTCCTGTGAATGCGGCCAGCCGCTCCAGGCTGCTGGCGGTCTCAGCGACCGGCTGCGCCGGGGCAAAACTGCCGCCGGCACGGACCTGATCGCTGATGGTCCTTTGTGCCAAAACCTCCACGTAATCGGTCAGTGCATCAGCCACCGTGAGCTCCCGCCCCATCGCCTTGGAAAAGTCCCAGGCGTGCACCAGGAACTCCAGGTTCAGGATGGATGCCACCTCGGTGGCCGGCAGCTCCGCGAAGCCCATGTCAGCGCTTCCGTCCACGCCGCGACGGTAGAACGCCTCCAGCACGGGCTGCGACAGATCAGCGATCCGACCCTCCGGGGACTTCGTGGCGTCGTCAATGGCTGCCGCGCCCAGGGCCTTGCCGATCCCGCTAATGGAGCCGGCCAGATGATCCAGCAGTTGGCCAGCGGTGAAGTCGGCGCAAGGCGTTGCCACGTTAAGGTCCTCGGAACCGACAGAGCGGAGTACCTGCTGAAGCACGGCCAGCGTGGCGTCCGCAGCGCTCAGCTCGGTCATCGGGTCCGGTGCGGCCGCCCAGTCGTCCGCGCCGGCATCGCCTGCGGCCGCGGCCACCAGACGGTGGAGGTAGTGGTTCCAGCCCTCGGCGTGCCCCACTGCCTGCTGCTCGCTGAGGCCCTCGTGGGTCAGTCGGACGGTGGTGCCGCCGTCGGCCGGTTCCAGGGTGATGGCCACTACCGAATCCGACGGTGCCGTGTCAGCGTTCTGCTCCCAGCCCCAGGTGAAGACAACGCGCCTGCCGGGTTCGATCTCAGTGAAAGTGCCGGTTGCATGGTTGCCCGGGTGATGGTCCAGCGGTATTCCCCACCCACAATCAGGTCAACACGGGCAGCAACCGTCTGCCAGCGGCGCAATCGCTCCGGCTGGGTGATCCGGCGAACGTCTGGTCGATGTCCAGCGGGACAAGGACGGTCTGAGCTGCTCCAGTTCGTGCGTCCAGAATTGGTCAAAGAGCCGCCGGAGTTCGTTCATGCCGGCCGGGTCAGGCCGGTACAACCTGTTCCGGCCGTCCTTTCGGGCGATCACCAGACCGGCTTGTTCCAGCAGCAGCAGATGCTGGGAGATGGCCGATCTGCTGACCGTGAACTCCGCAGCAAGCGCCGTCATTGTGCGCTCACCGCCGGCCAGCGGCTGCAGCAGGCGTCGGCGGTTGGGTTCCGCGGCAATTTCCAGGGGGTCGAGCATGTTTAATTCGTTAGTGACCACTAACGTATTAAGTCAAGACATCAGCCCCTGCCTCCAGGCGGGCACCGGGCCGGAGAACACAAAAGCCCGCCGCCTGCACCGGAAACCGGTACAGGCGGCGGGCCTGATAACTGTGGTCAGCACTATACTGAGCAAAGTGCCCGGGTGCTGGAAAACTGCGCCGTTCAGGACAACCTACGACGGCGGCACGCAGCCAAGGGCCTTACGGCAACATCAGCCTGCGACAACTAACCGATACGACGGGTGTCCACTTCGCCGTCGTCTTCTTGCAAATCGTCCGCGTACTTATCCACATACGCCGAATAGTCCGGTTCAACCGGATCGTTCGCGAAGTGGCTCGTGGCACGACCTTCAGGACCCTTGAGCTCGCGCTGAAGTGCCGAATAGTCAGTGTTCGGGGAGTAGTACTTGATATCCCGAGCCTGCTTGGTAGCTTTTGCCTTTTGACGGCCGCGCCCCATGGCGTGACCCCCTTTTGTACTCGGACCGGAGGTGGTCACCATTGGCGATTGGTGAGGCCCCGGAATGTTTGGTCAATTTGTCGTACACCTAGATTACATGCTTTCGGCGGCAACTGCTCGCCAGCCGGGGCCGCCACGGCCAATGTCGCCGCTATTCGGCCACACAACTGCGGGCCCGCGCGCCGTTTTTGTTCGGTAGAGTCACATGCACGACAGTAAATCGCGCTGCCAGGGCCACCATACGGCGGCCGGCGGCTCTACCCTGAGAGAACGCGGGGAGGATGTTTCCCAGTGAACGATCAAGACCCGGCGCAGGACCCGAAGCCCGACGATATCCCCCGGGCGGTTCCGCCCCGCCCTCCGGCGCCGCCCGCGTCGCAGCAGCCCGCGGCGCCTCCAATGAAGACCAGGCATGCAAGGCCGGATACCACGCCGGACACCGCCAGACTGGGCCTGTTCAAGGCCGCCTTTGTGCTGGTCCTGCTCATTGTGGGTGGGCTCCTTATCTGGTTGGTGGCGTCGCTTCTGGCCAATGCAAACCAGCAGCCCGGGAACGGCGGGGCGACTGACAGCGGGACCCCCGGCGTTGTTGAGACCACGGTGTCCGCCCCGGCGAGCGCCTTGCCGCTGCCCCGGGGAGGCGTCAGCGCCTTGGACTTCCATCTGGGCGACTGCTTCAAGGACTTTGATCCGGAGGCCCTCGGCTCCACGGTGGTGGCGTGCAATACCGGACACTCGGCCCAGCTGGTGGCTCTTTTCCGCTACCCCGCCGAGGATTCCTACCCGGGAAGCGGCGCCTTGAAGGCGAAAGCCCTGGAAGCCTGCCAGGCGGCCAAGCTCACCACAGCATCCAGCAAATACAAGCTGATCTTCCAACGGGCGTATCCCAGCACCACCAGCTGGGAGAAGGGCGACCGGCGCGTGGACTGCTACATCACGGCGGAAACCGGCAACGTGATCATGTCCAGCGTGCTCCCCTGACGAAAGTCTCAGGGGGAGCACGCTGCCAACAGGAACTAGTCCTTACGGCGTACCGTCAGGCCGCTTCCGGCGGGAGCACCGCCGTCGGGCCCTTCCAGCGCCTCCAGCCCCTCAAGGGTGAGTTCGTCGACGTCGGCGGCTGTGTCAACGAGCACCGTGTCACCGTCCG
This sequence comes from Micrococcaceae bacterium Sec5.7, assembly GCA_039636785.1. NCBI lineage: Bacteria > Bacillati > Actinomycetota > Actinomycetes > Micrococcales > Micrococcaceae > Micrococcaceae bacterium Sec5.7. The sequence continues at coordinate 3,484,354 of CP144169.1, forward strand.
CGATGTCCCCGGACAGGATGGCTTTGGCCAGGCGGTCGCCGATTTCGCGCTGGACGAGCCGGCGCAGCGGCCGGGCGCCATAGGCGGGGTCGAAGCCGGACATGGCCAGCCACGCACGGGCGCCGTCAGTAACCTCCAGCGAGAGCCTGCGGCCACGCAGCCGCTCCCCCAGCTCGGCTACCTGCAGCTCCACGATCCGCGCCAGTTCCTCAACATTCAGCGGATCAAACAGCACCACTTCGTCCAGCCGGTTCAGGAACTCCGGCTTGAAGGACGCGTTGACGGTGGCCATCACGGCGGCGCGCTTGGCATTCGCGTCCAGCGTCGGGTCGACCAAGAACTGGCTGCCCAGGTTAGACGTGAGCACCAGGATCGTGTTGCGGAAGTCGACGGTGCGGCCCTGACCGTCGGTGAGGCGGCCGTCGTCGAGCACCTGCAGGAGGATGTCGAACACCTCCGTGTGGGCTTTCTCCACCTCGTCCAGGAGCACCACTGAATACGGCCGACGGCGGACGGCCTCGGTCAGCTGGCCGCCCTCCTCGTAGCCCACGTAGCCCGGAGGCGCACCCACCAGGCGGGCCACGGAATGCTTCTCCGCGTACTCGGACATGTCGATCCGCACCATGGCGCGTTCGTCGTCGAAGAGGAAATCCGCCAGCGCCTTGGCGAGCTCCGTCTTGCCCACCCCCGTCGGACCCAGGAACAGGAACGAACCGGTAGGCCGGTTGGGGTCGCTGATGCCGGCACGGGCACGCCGCACGGCGTCAGACACCGCGCCAACGGCCTTGGACTGGCCGATCAGCCGTTCCCCCAGCACATGCTCCATATCCAGCAGCTTCTGGCTCTCGCCCTGGAGCATGCGGCCCGCTGGGATGCCGGTCCATGCGGAAATAACCTCGGCGATGTCGTCGGCTGTGACTTTCTCGGCCACCATCAGTTCTGGCTTGGCGGCACCGCTTGCTGCCCGGGCGGCTTCGGCCTCGGCAGCCGCGGTGAGCTCGCGTTCCAGCGCGGGAATTTCTCCGTAGAGGATGCGGGAGGCGGCCTCGAGGTCCCCCTCGCGCTGGTGCTTGTCCGCGGCGGAGCGAAGTTCGTTCAGCCTGGCCTTCAGGTCACCCGTGTGATTCAGGCCCGCTTTCTCGTCCTCCCAGCGGGCTTTGAGGCCATTCAGTGCTTCCTTTTTGTCCGCCATGTCCGCGCGCAGTGCTGCGAGGCGTTCGACTGATGCAGCGTCGGTTTCACGGGCGAGTGCCAGTTCCTCCATGGTGAGCCGGTCCACGGAGCGGCGCAGCTGGTCGATCTCCTCCGGTGCGGAATCGATCTCCATGCGCAACCGGGACGCGGCCTCATCCATAAGGTCGATCGCCTTGTCCGGCAGCTGGCGCCCTGAAATGTAGCGGTTGGAGAGCGTCGCGGCCGCCACGAGTGCGGAGTCCGCGATGGCCACCTTATGGTGCGCCTCGTAGCGCTCCTTGAGCCCGCGCAGGATGCCGATGGTGTCATCCACGCTCGGCTCACCCACGTACACCTGCTGGAAGCGCCGTTCCAGGGCGGGGTCCTTCTCGATGTTCTCGCGGTATTCGTCCAGGGTGGTGGCGCCGATCAGCCGGAGCTCGCCCCGGGCCAGCATGGGCTTGAGCATGTTGCCGGCATCCATGGAGCTGTCCCCTGTGGCACCCGCCCCCACCACGGTGTGGAGCTCGTCGATGAACGTGACAATCTGCCCGTCCGAGTTCTTGATCTCCTCAAGCACGGCCTTCAGCCGCTCCTCGAACTCGCCGCGGTACTTGGCGCCGGCCACCATGGAGGCAAGGTCCAGGGCGATGAGTGTCTTGCCGCGGAGGCTTTCGGGGACGTCTCCGGCGACGATCCGCTGGGCCAGGCCTTCGACGACGGCCGTTTTGCCGACGCCCGGCTCGCCGATGATCACCGGGTTGTTTTTGGTGCGGCGGCTCAGGACCTGGATGATCCGGCGGATTTCGGCATCACGGCCGATCACCGGGTCCAGCTTGCCGGAGCGCGCCACCGCCGTGAGGTCCGTGCCGAACTTCTCGAGGGCCTGGAAGGTGTTTTCGGGGTCGGCCGAGTTGACCTTGCGGTCGCCGCGGACACCCGGCAGGGCGGCGAGCAGCGCCTCATGGGAGGCGCCGGCGTCGCGCATTAACTTCCCGACGCCGTCGCTTCCGGCCGAGAGCCCCAGCAGCAGATGTTCGGTGGAGACGAAGGAATCGCCGAGTTTGTCGGCCTCGTTCTGGGCATTCTGGATCGCCTGCATGGCAGTACGGGAGAGCTGGGCCTGTTGCACCGAGCCGCCGGAGCTGGCCGGGAGCGCCTTGATGGCGGTGCTCGCCTGGACACTGACGGCGTCCGGATCGGTGCCGGTGGCGCGGAGGAGCGCGACGGCGACACCCTCCCGCTGATCCATCAGCGCCTTGAGCAAATGGGCGGGTTCCACCTGGGGATTGCCGGCCGTGGAGGCGTTCATGGCTCCTGCCGAAAGAGCCTCCTGGCTCTTGGTGGTGAATCTGACGTCCAAAGAGAGCTCCTTTCGGGATGTTTTGCTTATAAGTTGAGTCTACTACGCTCAACTTTGCGCGATTTCCCTCAAGGGTCCATGTTTGCCCACAGCGAAACACCTGTCCACAGGCGTCCAGACTGGCACCTTCCGGACATGAGGCAACCCGGCGGGCGCCTCCCCCACAAGGAGCCGCCCGCCAGGTTGCGGGCTTGGCTGGTCAACTCCGGAAATGTTCCCGGATGGCGGGCCGCGTCTGGAGACGGATGGTCGGTCGGATCAGGAGCCGGACACTCCGGAGACGCTGGTGATCCACGAAAGGTTCCGGGCCACCGAGGCGTGGTCGTTGTAGTACCTGGTGTAGTCGGACGGGTTCTGCGGGGGCAGGATGCTGGAGGTCGAGAGCACACCAACCAGCTTGCCGCCCACAATCAGCGGCCCGCCGGAATCTCCGCCCAGGGTGTGACCGGTCTGCGACTGGGTGCGGACCGACGGTCCGCCGTATGTGTCCGTGCCCTGGCTGGAAACCATGACATTGGCGGTCTTCAGGTAGTACGACATGGTGCCGGCACCCTCGGTCTGGTCGCCCCAGCCGAACACCTTGGCGGCGGAACCCGTGGCCGGGATGGAGCTGCCGAGGCCAACATAGGAGCCGTAATAGGGGGTGGAGAGCTTCAGCAGCAGGACGTCGCCGGCTGTGGACGCGTAGCGGGCGGCGACGGTCTTCACCGTTCCGCCGGACTCAAGGTAGGTGGTGCCCAGGCGAACGGATTTGAGTGAAGTGGAATTACAATGCCTGGCCGTGATGATCCAGCTGGCCGAAATCTGACTGCCCGTGCAGCCGACGCTGTTGCCCGTGGTGTCAAAGGAAATCTGGGCAGCGTACGGAGCCGCGGAGATGGTGGTGGTGGTGCCGCCGGCGATGTCCGTGCTGGCCGACCCGCCGCCCGGTGCAGGGGCTGCGGTTGCGGCGGACAGGGGGACCAGCAGCGCCGCTGTGGCGGCGGCCGTGGCCAGGAATTTAGCGATCTTCAAAGCGGTTGGCTCCTTCGCGAGGAGACCCGTCACCGGCAGGGATCCGTTGTGCGGGCCGGCCTGGGTCAGTTCCAGTGGATGGACCGCGGCACTTGAGGGTGCGGGCGATCCAAGTGAGACACTACTGGCACTTGTGAAGTCTGTCACGTTAAATGACAATATCTGTCATAGAAGGAGGTGGCGGGCGCCCTTGGAAATGCGTACCGACTGGGCCCGGCCGATGTAACTCCGCAGCGCCACTCCGGCAGCCGCCGCGCCCTCAGCTTTGGCCGGGTTGCTTTCTTACGCCGGGTAGATGGAGACGGCCCCAGCCTTGATCACGAAGTAAACGGTCATTCCCGGCGCCAGACCGAGGTCAGCAGAGGCTGCCGGCGTAATGTCCGCCGCCAGTCCCCCGGCTTCGCCTACGCGGACCCGGATCTGATCGCCGTGCGGCTCAAGATCGGTGATGGTCACGGGGAAGGAATTGCGGGGGCTTCCATGGGCTTCCGTCAGAAAGACAGAGACGGCCGACGGCGGGAACACCGCTGCGCCCGGCTGTCCCGGCATGAGCGGGTCGGGTGTATGGGTGCCTGGTTCGGATCCGTCATCGTGGTGGCCGGCAAAGTCCTGACCCGATGAGGTCCGGATGCCATTCCCGGTGACGGTGCCCGTCACGAGATTGAGCCCGGCAAGACCGGCAGCAAACCTGCTCCGCGGCCGGCGGAGGATTTCGCGGGTGGCGCCTTCCTCCGTGATCCGGCCGTCCTCCAGAATAATCACCCGGTCCGCCAGCATCAGCGCATCCAGGAAATCGTGGGTGATGATGATTGCCCGCCGGTCTGCCAGCACGCGTTTGAGCAACCGACGCAGCAACGGGGCCGCGTGGATATCCAGGGCAGCCATGGGCTCGTCGAGCAGCAACAACTCCGGGTTCGCCGCAAGCGCCCGGGCCACGGCCACGCGCTGCGCCTGCCCGCCGGACAGCTCGGCGGGGCGTCTTGATGCCAGTTCTTCCGCGTCAACCGCGGCGAGCCAATGCCTTGCGGTTTCCCGCGCAGTTGCCTTGGAGGCGCCCGCGCTTCTGGGCCCGAACGCTACGTTTTCCAGTGCGCTCAGGTGCGGAAACAGCAACGCCTCCTGGGCCAGGAGCGCCGTACCGCGGTGGTGCGGGGCGGTCCAGGTTCTGTGTCCTTCAGCTGAGTCGAAAAGCACTTTGCCGTCTACTTCGGCCCGGCCTGAATCCGGGTGGAGCAGGCCCGCAATCACTGCCAGCAGCGTGGATTTTCCGGCGCCGTTGGGCCCATGACCGCCACCGTCTCCGACGGCCCCAAACTCAGTGCGACGTCGAAGCGGCGGGCATGGACGGCTGCCTGCAGCTGAAACGCCGCTCGATCCCCCGCCGCTGGTTCCCCGGTCACCCGGCGTTCCCGCCCGTGGCGGGTGCCGCCGTCGTAATTCCCTGCGTTGGAGAGGAGCGCGGACCGCGGTAGGCGAGCGCCACAACAGTGACCGCCACGGCCACCAGGACGAGTGAAAGCGCGACGGCGGCATCGGCGTCTGATTCCCGCTGGAGGTAGATTTCCAGCCGCAGAGTCCGGGTCACGCCCTGCAGGCTGCCGGCGAACGTGAGGGTGGCGCCGAACTCCCCGAGGCTGCGCGCGAAGGAAGGACTGCCCCGGACGCAAGACCTGGCAGGACCAGCGGCACGGTGACGCGGCGCAGCACGGTGGTGGGGCTCGCGCCGAGTGTTGCCGCCACGGCCTCGTACCTGCCGCCGGCCGTCCGCAGCGCACCCTCAAGGCTGACCACCAGGAACGGCAGCGCCACGAAGGTCGGCGCCAATACCACGGCGGTGGTGGAAAAGGCGATCTGAATGCCCAGGACTTCGAGGTTCCGGCCCAGGAGACCCTGGCGGCCGAAAGTGTAGAGCAGCGCGATGCCGCCCACCACCGGCGGGAGCACCAGCGGCAGGAGCACAAAGGAGCGGAGCAGCCGTTGGCCGGGGAAGCTGCCGCGGGCAAGGACCATCGCGAGCGGCACACCCAGCACCAGGCACAGGGTGGTGCTGGCTCCGGAGGTGCGGAGGCTGAGCCCCTGCGCGGTGAGCGATGATTCGGATATGACCAGCGGGATGAACTGTGGCCAGTTGACCTTGGCCACCATGGCCACGAGCGGGAGGATGACCAGCAGGCCGCCGAGCACGGCAACGGCGTAGATCCAGGACGGGATGCCGGTATAGGCATTGGGTTTGCGGCTCCCTTTCCGGATCCTCATTGGCGCGCCCATGCGCTGGCTACGGCGTTCCGAATTCGGCGTCGCCCAGGACGGCAATGGTGAGCACGTTGGTGGCGAAGTCCCGGGCTTGTCCGTCAACAAGTCCGGCGTCCGCGAGTCTGGCCATGTTCCTGGTGTCCGCCGAGGCAAACACATCGGCCGGTGCTCCCTGGGCGATCTGGGTGGCGAGATCCGAGGAACCCGCGAAGCTGAGGGTGACTTTGGTCCCCGGGTTGTTGGCCTCAAACTGACTGGCCAGCTTCGTGAAGGTGGCTTTGAGCGACGCCGCGGCGAAGACGGTGACGGTGCGTCCGGAAGCGGAAGCCCCGCCGTCGCCCGTTCCATTCGGTGCCCCGCCCGAAGCGCATGCGGTCAGCGCGGCGGCCATGAGCCCGGCAGCTATGGCGGCGGCAGTCTTGGCGGGGATTCTCATATGATTCCCTTTCCGTGCGGAGTTTCGATAATGACCGTGGTGGCTTTGACCACGGCCGTGGCCACGGATCCCAGTTCCAGGCCGAGTTCGCGGACGGCCTCGCTGCTCATCAGCGAGACCACCCGGAACGGGCCGCACTGCAGTTCAACCTGCGCCATGACCTTGTCCGACGTGATGCCGGTGACCAGGCCCACGAACCGGTTGCGGGCCGAGCTGCCGATATCTGTGGGATCGTCCGGAAGCTGCGCCAGTTTCTTGGCGAGGCGGGCGAGCTCCAGTCCGTCTACGGCCAGCCGCCCGGCGGTATCCTTCACCGGAGTCAGGCTGCCATTCTCAGTCCAGCGGCGCACTGTGTCGTCGCTGACGCCTAGGAAACGGGCAGCTTCGGATACGCGTATGGTTGGCATAGTCCCAGCATACTTCCTCATTTGCGGCACTGCGGCACCGTAGTAAACGCAATTGCGTGTTTGGGGGTGATTTACTCACAAGGGCCCCGCATCGTGACCGCCGCCGGTGCTGAAGTACGGCGGAAGGCGCTCTGGTCTTATCCTGACCGCCGGGATTACTCTGAAGCCTAGCAATTGGCACGCTGCGCTGAGGCCTGGTCCGCTGTATCAGGTTCCGTTCTTGATGTGAGGGATCATGGCTGGATCGTCCGACAAGCGGGGCAGGACCGGCATGATCGCGGCCGCACTCCTGAGCCTGGTTCTGTTGCTGTCCGCCTGCCAGCCCGGCCCCCCGCAACCCCCGCCGTCCTCTCGGCCCGCGACAACCGCACCCTCTGTACACTTCACCGCCCAGGGTGACATCGGCGTCAGTACGGGGGCCAAAAAGGTTCTCGACACCATCGCCGGCCTCAAACCGCAGCTGAATCTCGCGCTGGGAGACTTCACCTACAAGTCCGGGATCGAACAGGAATTCTGCGACATGGTTGCCGGTAAGCTGGGCGCCCGTTTTCCATATGAAGTCGTCACGGGAAACCATGAGAGCGACGGCCACGAAGGCGACATAGAGAACATTGTCAAGTGCCTGCCCAACAGGCTGCCCGGCCTCCGAGGGACCTACGGCACCCAATGGTATGTGGACGTCCCGGAGAAAAATCCGCTGGTGCGGTTCGTCATGGTGTCGCCCGGCATCGATTTCCATGGCGGGCAGCCACTTGACTACTCGAAGGACAGCGACCGTTGGCGGTGGACCGCGAATGCCATTGACGGGGCAAAGTCCAAGAAAATCTGGACAGTGGTAGGCATGCACGCGCCCTGTTTCAGCATGGGTAACTACGAATGCCAGATCGGGCAGGATTTCACGAACATGCTGGTCCGCAAGAAAGTGGACCTGGTGCTCACAGGGCATGACCACGTCTACCAGCGGACCCATCAGCTTCGGATCGGGGGCAATTGCCCGGAACTCGTCCCCGCCACCTTCTCGGCAAAGTGCCTGACCGACTCCGACAACAGCATGGTGCGGGGCGCAGGAACTGTCTTCGTCACCGCCGGCGTGGGCGGTGTGGGACTTTACAACGTGAACGACAACGATTCTGAGGCCGGCTATTTTGCCGTCTGGTCCGGAAAGAACTCCAATCCGGCCCTGGGCACCCTGGACGTGACGGTCACCGCAGACGGACTTGACGCCCGGTTCGTTGCGGCTGAAGGCTACAGTTTCACCGACTCCTTCATTATCCAGCGGAAATAGCCGGGGCGCTCACAGGGGTCGGTCACGGCACTCGGTCGCACCCTTCAGCCACACCTTTCGGTCACACCTTTCAGTCCCGCGTCCAAATGGTGATCCAGTCGAGGTAGACGTGTCCCCGTGTGTGCGGCAGCGGACACGTAGGCAGGCAGGACTCGCTCTGCAGGATGTAGTGCATGGGCGTCGTGGGGGTGGCGGTGGTGCCCACACCGATCTTCTTGCCGTCGAGGAAGAATTCAACGTTTCCTGGGCTCCACTCCATTGTGGCCACGTGCCACGAGGTGAAGGTCGTGTGCGACTCGAACATCTCGAAAGCCTTCGGGTCATCCCCGCGGAAATGCACGGCCCCATAGATCGTCTTGGCGAGATCGCCCTCCGGAAAGTCAATCTCGCCATCCTGCGGCCATTGGCCGCTGTCGGGCCAGAGTAGCCAGGCGGTCTTGAAGCCCGGCAGCGACTCCGCCATGAAGCGAACAGAGTATCTTCCATAGAGCTGGCTGTTGTCACGTCCCGGGCCGGAGCTGGAGTTCGGAATTTTGGGCCAGGGCGCCGCCCCCATGGAGACTCCGTTCTCGGAGTGCAGGTCCCAGTCCAGGAGACCGTTCTTGACGCTGAGCACTTTGGACGGGAAGTAAGCGGACCGTCCTCCGCTTTGCTGACCGGCAGTATCCGGCGTCCCATCCGGATAGCCTGCGCTCCATCGTGCACTGTAGGCATCGCCCGGGAATGCGCCGACGGGCACATCGCCTTTGTTGAAATCCTCCGTGAACACCTGTTTCCAGCCGGGCAGGTCGCCAACAGGCATTGTCTGCCCGCCTGGGGCCAGCAGGCCGACGCCGCAGCCGATGAGAGCCAGTACCGCACCGGAAACGAGGACACGCCAGAAGTGGCGCTTTCGAACGAGATGCGGCCTGGGTTTGGCCCCGTGGCTGGAAGTCCGCATGCGGCTAAGTGTCGCACCACGCCGACAGCCGATCAACTGTTTTTTGGGGAAATCCGATACGCTGCACTGCTTCAACGAATCCCAAGCTTTTTACAAGGTCCGGGGGCCACCATTGCAGGCGGGGGGATTGGAAGCAAGTTGCCTTGAACGCAGCATTCAGCGCGTAGGTCTTCTTCCTGGTTCACCGGACCAGGAATGGCTGCGTTTGGGGCACATGAACAACTCCATTGAGCGGTGAGGCTGATGTCCATCCCGATACTTGTTTCAAATCTGCGCCCCGAGGCCCTGGCCCCGTTAACAACGCCGTCGGTCAGCGTGGTGATCCCTACGCTGAATGAGGCAATGAACTTACCGTGGGTCCTTCGCCGAATGCCCTCGTATGTCGACGAGGTGGTCATAGTCGACGGACGTTCCCTTGACAGCACAATCGACGTTGCACGTGCGCTCCGCCTCGACGTCGTAGTGGTTTCCGAGCCGCAGGCGGGCAAGGGCGTCGCTGTACGTGCCGGCTTTGCCGCGGCGTCCGGGGACATCATCGTCATGCTGGATGCGGACGGGAGCATGGACCCGCAGGAGATCGGCTGGTTCGTCTCTCCGCTTCAGCATGAATTCGACTTCGTCAAAGGCTCCCGCTACGTCACCGGGGGCGGATCTGAAGACCTGACCCCGCTGCGCAGCATCGGCAACCGGGTGCTGACGGGGCTGGCCAACCTGGTGCTCCACAGCGACTACTCTGATCTGTGCTATGGATACATTGCCCTGCGCCGCGAGTGCCTGGAAGTCCTTGAACTGCAGTCGGACGGCTTCGAAATCGAAACCGAGCTGATAGTCCGGGCTTCCCGGGCCGGCCTTCGCATCGCCGAGGTGCCCAGCGGCGAGCTCGCCCGCATATCCGGCAACTCGAACCTCCACACGTTCCGGGACGGGTGGCGCGTACTGCGAACCCTCGCGCGGGAATGCGTCAGTTGGGAGGCACCCACCGCTGGCGCCCGGCCCGAGGCGCTCCGGCGCGTGAAGTACAAGTATCCCAATATCACGCTCCCGCACCTCCCCACGGACCCCCAGACCGTTCTGGGCCTACTGGCAGGGGAATAGGATGTCCCAGGTCACAGGGTTGCCGGACGTTTCTGTGGTGATCTGCTCGTACACGGAAGAGCGCTGGGACATGCTGATGGGCGTCCTGGATTCAGTCCGCGCCCAGACGCTCACCCCCCGGCAGACGATCGTGGTTGTTGACTACAACGTGGATCTTTACAAACGGCTCATCTTCACAGTGCCGGACGTGGTGATTGTCGAAAACACCGGCCCCAAGGGCCTTTCCGGTGCCCGCAACACCGGAGTCGGGGCCGCGACCGCCGGCATCGTGGCCTTCCTGGACGACGACGCCGAAGCTGACCCGAACTGGCTCGAACGTCTCACGTCCTTCTACGACGACCCTGATGTGCTGGCGGTGGGCGGAAGGGTTGAGCCGGTGTGGGCAGTGGGTCGGCCAGGCCACTTTGCCGAAGAACTTGACTGGATCGTCGGCTGCACGCACCGGGGTATGCCCAAGGTGGCCGCTGAGGTGCGCAATGTGATCGGGGCGAATATGTCATTCCGCTCTGAAGTCCTCGAACGTGTCGGCGGGTTCAATCCCGCACTTGGCCGCCAGGACGCCGTACCGCTCGGCTGCGAAGAAACAGAAATCTGTATCAGGGCAGTCATCGGCTCCCCCGGCGCCCGTGTTGTCTATGAACCGGGAGCGCTCGTGCACCATCATGTTCCTGCGGAACGGGGCGCACTGAAATACATGCTGGCTCGCGCCTGGTCCGAAGGGATCTCCAAGGCGCAGGTGAGCAGGCTGGTGGGACACAAACGGGCCCTGGGCACTGAACGGCGGTATGTCCGCCAGGTCCTGCCGCGTGCGGTATTTGCAGGGATCCGGAACGGGGCCCGGGGCAAGGACCCGGCAGGTTTCGGCCGGGCGATGACCATCATCGCGGTGCTCGCCTTCACAGCAAGCGGCTATGTGCGCGGCCGCAGCCTTCCTGCCGTCTCGTTGCGGCCGAAAGGCAAACCAACCGCACCGCTTAACCGCTGGAGGGAAGTCAATTGATTCGCATGTATCCGCCGGACGGCCCGACATTGACCGCCACGACTACCGGAGGCTTCGATCATGAACCAGTCTGAAAGAGACGTGATGAGAGAGTCGTCCGCGTCAATGGGAGCCAGCTTTGATGTCCATGGGCTCGTGGGCATCGAGGTGGATCCCGGCACGCCTGGAGAGTCGCAGCTGCGCGACATGCTCGCCCCGTTCCTGGGTAAGTCCCGCGCGCCGCTGCGGCTGCGCGTCAGCGGAGACATGACGCCGGTGGAAGGCCAGTCGCACGCCGAGGACGCGTACCGTTTCACCGAAGGCTCGCTGTACGTTTCCGCGGACCGGGTTCAGATCGTTGAAATGCACGATGGATATAAGGTCCAGGGCCGGGGCGAACTGCTGACGGCGGTGATCCCCTTGCTGGACCATTTATGCGTCAGGGAAAATGCCGCGATGATCCATGCGGCGGTGGTGGACTTCCGTGGTTCCGGAGTCCTGCTGCCAGCCTGGGGCGGGGTCGGCAAGACCAGCACCGTGGCCAAGCTGGTTGCCCAGCCCGGGGTGCGGTTCATGGCGGATGACTGGGCTTTCATCGGTGACGACGGCCTGCTCCTCGGGTACGCAAAACCGATGTTCATCAAGCCCCACCACCGGGCCATCTACCCGGACGTGTTCAGCGGAGTCCGCAAGCCGCTGGCCCCGGGCTGGCTCACAAACCCCGTAGCCCGCCTGGCGACGGCCGTTCACCCGGTGATTGTGCGGTATCCGAAAACTGCCGCGTTCACCAGGCGCTGGTCCCCGGAACATCGGATGGTGCATCCGGAGCAGGTCTTCGGAGCGGACAGGATCTCATCAGGGGCACTCACCCGGCTGGCGATCTTCCTTGAACGCTTCGACGGTCCTGATGCACGGCTGGAAGCACGCAGCATCGAGTGGATGACCTCCCGCATTGTGGGGAACTTCCATTCCGAGCTGCCCATGGTTTCGCGGCGGCTCGTCGAGGCCCTGGGCGCCACCGGCCTTGTGCCGCTGGCGGAACATTTCGCCCAAAAGGCCGCCATTGTGCAGCGCGCCCTCGAAGGAGTTCCGTGCTCCTTGCTGCGGATACCCGTCTCGTGGTCTGCGGACAGGACCTCTGACTATGTTGCGAACCTGATCAACTCAAAGCTGGACGAGTGAGGTGAGGGCCACGTGAGCGATCTTGAGGTGTCGGTGGTGGTTCCGGCGCGCAACGCTGCCAATTGGCTGGCCGAATGCCTGGAGTCTATCCGCAGCCAGGGCCCCCGCGAACTGATCGTCGTCGACGGCTGTTCGATGGATGACACGGTCAAGATCGCGCGCTCGTTCGGGGCGCGCGTCATCTCCGACGAGGGCCGCGGGTTGCCTGCCGCCCGGATGCTGGGCGTCAGCGCTGCCCGCTGCGAAGTCGTCGCACTCATAGATGCCGATGTCATCCTTCCCGCCGGCACTTTGGGGGGGCTTCTGGACGAATTCGAGACCGGCGGCTATGACGGCCTGCAGTTCGGGCTGGCCAGCGAGGCGGACGGGCCCGGGTACTGGGGAGCGGCACTGGCCTGGCATCACAACCACAGCCGGGTGCGCTCCTGGTTCGGGGTCTGCGCCACCCTCATGCGCCGGGACGTGCTGCTGTCGGTCGCATTCGACGACACCTTCCGCTCCGGCGAGGATCTCGAGTTGAGGATACGGCTGGAAGAGGCCGGCTACCGCCTCGGCGTTTCCACTGCCACTGTGGTCAGGCACCGGTTTGTCGACACCTTCGACTGCGCCCGCGACCAGTGGCTCCAGGACGGTGCCGGCATGGCCCGCACCATCCGCAAACATCCTGGCCGCGCCGGCTGGCTGGTGGTGCTGCCGCTGCTGGCCTCGGTCCGCGGCGTGGGCCTGTCCCTGCTGCACGCACCCCGCTTTCTGCCCTATTGGGTTGGATTCCTGCTGTACAACTACCGCGCCATGTTCGGCGAGCTCCTGCGGCCCGAATCCCGCGGCCTCTCCCTCGGCGAAAATGCGGCCTGGCTGACCGCAGCAAGGGTTGCGCCCATGGTGACAGGCTTCCTGTTCTGGGCGCTGGCGGCACTTATGCTTCCGCCCGCGCAAATAGGCATGGGCTCCGCAGTGGTGTCCGCCGCCCTTCTTGCCGTACAACTCGGGATGCTCGGCGTCGGATCGGCCACACTCACGCTTCTTCCGGCAGAAGCCGACGGCGGCCGCCGCCTGATCGCCGCCAGCCTGCTGACAGTGGCGATTTCCTCTCTCGTTGTCGCTGGCGGACTGGCAGCCGTGACGCACGCGTTGGGCTCGGGCGTTGGAGAGGCCTGGAACGACCCCCTCGTGACAGTGATATTCATCGCGACTGCCCTCTTCGCCGCCTCCGCCTACCAGCTCGACCACGTCGGGGTGGCCCAGGAGCGGGCCGACCGCACGCTTATACGCAGCCTGGTGCAGAGTCTGGTTCAGCTCGCTGTCCTGGGCATCTCGCTGGCCGCCGGAATCCGTGAGCTGGCGGTAGTTGTCGGCGCGGTGGCAGCGGGCGCACTGGCCAGCGTACTCGTGGGTCTGCGCCAGCTCGGCCGCGCCCGGACGTCCCCGGACTGGAAGCGCGGGCTGAGGCCGCGCCCAGCCCTGAAACTCCTTAGGCCCGGACTTCCGAACCACGCCCTGATGCTCGCCGACCGCGCACCCGGCTATCTGCTTCCGCTGATCGTCGCCGCCACGATGGGCCCTGCAGCGACAGCGTCGTGGTACATAGTGTGGATGATGGCCTCAGCGGTTTTCTTCGTACCGCAGTCCGCTGGCTTCTCCCTTCAGACGGCGTTGGCCGGTGCCCGGTCCAAGCCAGGACTCGTCTCCTCCGCAATCCGCGTCAGCCTCCTCCTGACTCTGGCGGCCGGGCTGATCCTTCTCCTGGCCGGACCCTACCTTCTTGGCTTCCTCGGCCCGCAATACGCGTCAGCCTGGATCCTCCTCCCGGTCCTCGTTCCGGCCCTGCTCCTGAGCTGCCTCACCCAGGTCTACTACGGGCTGTGCCGCGCCCAGGGGCGCCTGGTTGAAGCCACGGCTGTAGCGGTCCTCGCAGCCGTCCTGGTGGTGGTGCCCGCCGCCGCCGCTGCACAGCAGTATGGCCTTACCGGCGTCTCTGCACTCTGGTCCGCCGCCCAAGCCGCTGCCGCCCTGATCGCCGTCTGGCGCCTAAGAAAGCTGACCCACGCGATGCCTGCCCTGAACCGGCCCAAGATCCGTCAGCAGCGCACAACCTAGCTGGAATCGAGAAACCATGACACTCAAACCGACACCCACCGTCACCGCGGCGCCGCTGGCCACCGCGCCGGCACGGCACGGCGACACCGTGCCCCCCGCCGTCGTGCGTCGCGGGTCAACGCCTCCCTGGCAAGTCGGCGCTCTTGCCGTCGTGGCCGCGGCGTCTCTGGCTCTCGGAATCTGGAGCCTGACCCGTGTGGATCCCCAGCAAATTGGCGGGACCGGACTCGTGGGGGCCCTCCCGCCCGTGTACTTCGTCGCTCTCGCCCTTAGCCTGGTGGGATTTGCGGCGTCCCTGACTCTGCGCCGGCACATTCCGGCGCTTCTGGCCGGTCAGGTCCTGGTCACGGTGATCATCCTGCATGGCGCCGACCCCATCATTCATGGTTTGCCCCGCCTTGAGGCCAGCTACCGGCACCTGGGCATTGCCGACCACATCGCCATATCCGGGCAGCTGGATCCGAATCTGGACGCCTACTTCAACTGGCCGGGCTTCTTCGATCTCCTGGGGATGCTTTCGGGCGCAACCGGGGTGAAGGACCTGATGGGCATCGCAACCTGGGCGCCACTTGGGATGAACCTGCTTCTGCTGCCGCCGTTGCTGGCGCTGGCAACAAGGCTGACGTCCCATCCGCGGCAGGCGTGGGCGGGCGTTTGGTTGTTTTACCTGACCAGCTGGATCGGACAGGACTATCTGGCCCCCCAGGCCTACGCTTTCCTGCTTCTGGTGACTCTGCTCGCCTGCGTCCTCAGCGTCTTCAGCGGATGGGCGTGGCCCACCGGCAGCAACCGGTTCTCCGCGTCGCTGGCCCGCGCGGTGGAAAGACTTGACCCCACTGTTCCGCAGCGGGGCATGATCAGCCCTCCCCGGGCCGATGCTGCCGTCCTGGCGGTGGTCTGTGCAGGATTCCTGGTGGCAATGACCGCTTCCCACCAGCTCACTCCCTTTGCGGTCATCCCGACCCTGGCGGTGTTTGCGCTGTGCGGGCTCCTCCGATTGCGCCTCCTGCCCGCTCTTGCCCTGGTGCTGCCCGTGTGCTGGCTGGTGTTTGTGGCATCAGCCTATTTCGAGGGACACCTTGGCCAGCTGTTCGGTTCGTTCGGCGATATCCAGGCGAATACCTTCGACGCACTGGCAGAGAGAGTATCGGGCAGCGATTCGCACGTACTTGTGGTCTACACGCGGCTGGCCGAGGTGGCACTCGTTTGGATACTGGCCCTTCTTGGAGCCGTGATGGCTCACAGACGGCGTGCGCCGTGGCTCGCTGCGGCGCTTGGCATGCTGGCGCCTCTTGTCCTGATCCCCGCTCAGCCCTACGGAGGCGAACTACTGCTTCGCCTCTATCTCTTTAGCTTGCCTTTCGCCGCCTGCCTTGCCGTGCTTCCTCTGATATCGGACAAGCCCGGCGGAGCCGGCTGGCGGCGCGGCCTCGCGCTGCTGCTGCTGGGGTCGGTCCTCGCCGCCACCACTGTGGTCACCCGCTACGGCAATGACGGCATGGAGAACTTCACGCACGATGAGGTCTCGCTCGTGAACCGCCTTTACTCCACCGCACCTGCCGGAGCGGTGCTCATTGAGGCTGTGCGCAACACGCCGTGGCATTTCCAGAAGTACGCCGATTACGATTACAGGGCGCTGCTTGCTGCCGAGCCAAGGCCGGGCGCCAGCCCCCTCACCTGTGATGCAACCAACAGGATTGCCCAGCGCTCAGGGGCCTACCTGATAGTCACAGCCAGCCAACAGCGCGCCGCCGAGCTTCTCGGATCAACGCCCCCAGGGGATCTTGAACGTTTCATCGCCACGTGCGGCGCCAGCCCCGGCTGGTCGAAGATATTTGAAAACGCAGGCGGCGTTGTCTTCCATATTAAAGGAGCCGGCAATGGCAATTGACCAGAAGTACGTGACCTACGCGGTGGCCGCCCTTGCCATCGCCGCCGCACCGTTGTCGTTCTTCGGCCCGCAGGGTCTCAGGCTGGCTGTCATAGGCCTGTTGATGCTCGCTGGCCCGGGAACTGCGCTGGTTCTGTTCCTTCGGTTCGGTCCTCCGGGCAGTCCGCGCGCCAGCGGGACATTTCCGCTCGCCGTGGCAATTGCGGTTGCCTCCAGCCTCGCGCTCTCCACCGTCGTGGCCACGGCCATGATCTACGCCCGGATCTGGTCCCCGCCGGCGGCGGTGTGCCTGCTGTCTCTCATCACCCTGGGTCTGCTGGCGCTCGGCGTCAAACGGTCCCGCGAAACCTTGGCGGGTGCAAAATGATGGTCTTCCTGACAGGACTGGCCACAGCAGTGGCCCTCGTAACCTGCGACGTCCTGCGCGTATTGCGGCCGGATGCGCCGCTCCCTCGAGCCGCCGTCTACACTACCGCGGCTCTCCTTTCCATAATTGGCGTCTCACTCCTGGCGCGGCTCATGCATCTGCTGTGACCGGCACTACCGTGCTGGTTGCTGGGGCAGCTGAAACCAACCACCGAACTAGATAGGGATGACGTACAAATGAGTAGGTTAAAGAAACTAGGCACGATCGGAACTCTCGGCGTGATAATTTCGGGCGGCCTGATATTCGGTTCCGCCCAGGCAGGTTCGGCGGCTACATGCCGCACCGGCCTGGCCGCGCCAACGAACACATATCCCGGCACCGTCGCGGCCGCCACGAACTTCGAGGCCAACAGCCTCTCCCCATTCATTGCGAGTACGGCGGGAACCGGTACGGCGGCTGTCACCAGCCCGCTGGCCCACTCCGGAACCTGCGCAGCCACACTGCACGTGACAGCGGATGCCGGCTCCATAGCGAATTCTGCGCTGTCCCTGGCAGCAGGCACCACAACGGCCTACGCGGACGGCTGGTTTAACATCACAAAGGCAGGAGTCGCCGGGAACGACGTCCCGTACTACCGGTTCTTCTCCGGCAGCACCCGTATTGCGGATGTCTACCGGTACAACAGCAATGGACAGCTCTGGCTCCGGGTGACCGCGCCGAACGGGACGTTTGTCTACACGCAGCTGAAGGCCTCGAGCATTCCGCTGAACTCCTGGCATCGTGTCACCATGCGGGTCTCGGCCAGGGGCACTGCATCAACGATCCAAGTGTGGTTTGACGGCTCGCCGGAATTCACCAGCAGCACGGTCAAAATGGGCGCCACGAGCCTGAGTTCAATCATGCTCGGGTCCGAGCACGCCCGCCAGATGGGAGACAGCTACATCGACGACGTCATCATCAAGCGGTCAGCCACCTGATACGGACCCGCTGACCACTACCTCCGCTCAGGAGCTCTGGCCTGCCCACGGAATGCACTTCTCTCACCTGACTTCGGACTCGTCACTGCAGGAAGGGCACGCCTTTTGCCGCAGCGGCCGGGGTCCCCGAACGGTCGTTCGACGGCGGCCACGATGATGTTCCCGAGCGCCGCTATGACGCGCCCGTATCAGCCGGCGCCATCCGAGTTTGAACCGGCACGCCAGGACCGCACCGGTCCCGGGCTCGCCACGGCCACCGCTGGCTCGGCCGGGAGCGACCCCGGTTTCCAGAAAGCCATCACCGAAGCCCTTCCGATGCCGTGTCAGCGGGACAGGCGGCCGGTGCCAGGCCGAGTTCAAGATCGCCGGCACCGACGCCACGTGCCGCGGGCAGGTCAACTTCCACGCCCAGCTGGATGC
The DNA here is from genome assembly GCA_039636785.1 of Micrococcaceae bacterium Sec5.7. Classification (NCBI taxonomy): domain Bacteria; kingdom Bacillati; phylum Actinomycetota; class Actinomycetes; order Micrococcales; family Micrococcaceae; species Micrococcaceae bacterium Sec5.7. The sequence goes on from CP144169.1 coordinate 3,502,233, forward strand.
AGCGCTCGACAAGCATTTGACCACCAGGATGCTGCAGCCGGAGCCTGAAATCGTCAAGGTCACCGAGATCCGCAAGCAGGCCGCGGCCCACCGCCCCGCACTCCATCAATCCACGGCACACTAGACTTCATGCATGGCCATCTACCTGGATCCGCCGCTTTGGCCAGCCCACGGAACGCACTTCTCTCACCTGATTTCGGACACGTCGCTGCAGGAACTGCATGCCTTTGCCGCAGCGGCCGGGGTCCCCGGACGGGCGTTCGACGGCGACCACTATGATGTCCCGGAGCACCGCTACAACGGCCTCGTGTCAGCCGGCGCCATCCCCGTTGAAGCCCGGATCCTGGTCCGCAAGCTCATCGGCTGCGGCCTGCGCATTCGCGCCCGCGAGCGCAGCGAATCCCTGAAAGTGCCGCTGCTGAACCGCTGGAATACGGTGATGCCCGGCCATGATGCCCTGTTCCTGGACCTGCTGGACCGTTGGGGCGAGAGCCACCGCAAGTACCACGGCCGCACCCATCTGCTGGCCGTGCTGGAAGCCCTGGACCTGCTCAGCGAGCCCACCGAACCGTCCCGCTCCGTGGTGCTCGCGGCCTGGTTCCACGATGCCGTCTACCGCGGAACTGCAGGCCAGGATGAGGAAGAATCCGCCAGGCTGGCCGAAGACAGGCTCACGGCCGCCGGCCTCCCGGCCGACCAAGTGGAAGAAGTGGCCAGGCTGGTTCTGCTCACCACCGCGCACCAGCCGGACCCAGGAGATGACGACGGCGCCCTGCTGTGCGACGCCGACCTCTCCGTTCTCGGCGGCGAGCCTGTGGCCTACTCCCGTTATCTGGCAGCTGTCCGGGAAGATTATGCACACATCGGTGACGCCGATTTCGCAGCCGGACGCGCCGCCGTCGTCCGTCAGTTGCTGGAAGTTGACCCGCTCTTCCACAGCGCCCGCGCCCGCGAACTGTGGCAGGACGCCGCCCGCCGGAACCTCCAGGGCGAACTCGGGTGACAGAGCTTCTTGCCGCGCACCGGCAGCTGCCCTTCACGGTCCGGTTCGAATGGGGGCTCGACGGCGCCATGGCCATTGCGCCCGGCGCGGAGCTTGCCGTGGTGGTTGATGTTCTCTCGTTCACCACGTGCGTAAGCGTCGCTGTGGACCGCGGGGCGCACGTGCTGCCGTACCGATGGAACGACGAATCGGCCGCCGCGTTTGCCGCTGAACAGGGCGCTGAACTGGCCGGGCGCCGGGGCGGTCCCGGACTCAACCTCTCCCCTGCGAGCCTCCGCAGGGCGCACGGGTTGAGCCGTGTGGTGTTGCCCTCGCCCAACGGCTCCACCATCTCGCGTGCCCTGGCAGGGCTGGTGCCGCGGGTGGTTGCGGTGTCGCTGCGGAATGCCCGGGCCACTGCCGAGTGGGCCGCAGCCCAACTCCCTCCGGCCGCAACCATTGCCGTCATCGCCGCGGGTGAGGGGTGGCCCGGCGGTGGATTGCGTCCGGCCGTTGAGGATCAACTCGGTGCGGGTGCCTTCCTGGCGGCTCTCCCTGAACACCGCGGTTCCGGTTTTTCGCCGGAGGCGCAGTGGGCCCTTGAAGCGTTCAGCGCTGCCGAACCTCGGCTGGCGGACACCTTGGAGGAGTGCTCCAGCGGGCGCGAACTGATCTTCGCCGGCTACGCAGAGGACGTGGCCATCTCAGCGGAACTGAACCAGAGCAGCGCCGTAGCGCTGCTGACGAATGGCGCGTTCCGGCGCGCCTAGCAGCCCTTTACCGTGGCAGGCTCCAGTGGCAGACTGCTCGGATGAACCTAAGCATCCAGTGCCTGAGCATCGATTCCCCTGACCCTGCCGTTCCGGCGAAATTTTGGGAGCAGGCCCTGGGCTGGCGCCGCACCTTCGAATCGGAGGAGGAAATCGCCCTCGAACCTCCGGCAGGCAGCCCCCAGGATGGCGTCTCGCCGGACCTGCTTTTCCTGAAGGTTCCCGAGCGCAAAGAACGGAAGAACCGGCTGCATCTGGATCTCAGGCCGGACGATCAGGCCGCCGAGGTTGCACGATTGGAAGCCCTCGGCGCCACCCGGACGTCCGTGGGCCAGGGCCGTGAAGTCACGTGGGTGGTGATGGCCGATCCCGACGGCAACGAGTTCTGTGTGCTGCGCCCGCTCCGTCCCGAGGAGCTAGAAGCCCAGGGCCTCGTCCAGGGGCAGGGGACTCAAATGCTCGACGCCCAGGAACTCATGGACTAGGCACCCCGGATTTGCGGTACGGCGTCGCTGTCGCGCCGCGGTGGGGGAAAGTCCGCGGTCTGCCCGCCCGGTCTTTGGCGATGTGCACAAGCGGGCGGCCGTGATGGCCAGACCGCCGTCCGGGTGCGGGCTACGGCCGGGCGTTGAAGACGTCGGATCCGAAGCGGTTCAGTCCTGGTGCACCGGCGTGGCCGAGGTAGGGAAGCGAGAAGATATCTTCTATGCTGGCCAGCAGGCTGTAGTGGTTGTACATCGTATCTGAGGTGGTGCCGCCCTTGATCAGGGGTGAAATGACCAGTGCACCGATCCGTCCGCCGGCGGTGCCTCCCGGTATCCCGGAGGGTCCCGTCGCCCGGCCCTCGGCCTCATCGAAGGTGATGACCAGGATGCCGTCCTTCTTGAAGGCCGGGGAGTCCAGAATAGTCGGTACCTGCTGTTTCAACCAGGCATCGGCACTGGCCAGCCCGCCGGGACGTCCGTCCACGCATGGCGAGTCGTGGCCGTCATTGCACAGGTTCGGAGTGATGTAGGACAGGTTGGGCGTCTTTTGGACCGAGGCCAGGTCGCCGGTGAGGGTGCTGAAATCAACCACGTTGCTCTGGCATTCCGGGGAGGAGGTAATGCTCTGGAAGTAGACGAACGGGTTGTGCCGGGTGGCGTACTGGTCCCCGATTTTGGCGCCCTGATTGCCGTCCTTGGCCCCCAGTTCCGGGTGCCGGCAAGAGGTCTTCATGTCCTCCATGTAGCCTTTCCAGGTCTTGCCGGCAGACATCAGCTGACCGGCAACTGTGTCGACAGAAGCCGGATAGACGCAGCCGGTTCCCTGGATCTGGTCCGGTGCGGCGGTCCCGGTGGAGGTGAAGGGCTCATATGTCGGACAGTCCCCGCGCGTGGCTGCGTTCGATTCCTGACCCGAGATCTGGGCGAGGTAGTTCGGTGCCGACGGGTGCGCGGTAGCGTAGTACTGGGTCAGCAGCACTCCCTGGCCGCGCAATGTCTGCGATAGGTACGGGGCTTCGGATCCGGAGCCCCAGACTTTGTCATAACCCTCGTTTTCAAGGTTGATCACAAACACGTGCTCCAGGTTGGGCGGGGGCGTCGGCTGGCACGCGGTCAGCGCCATGAGGGCCCCCGTAGCAATGGCCACCCATGGCGCGCGGCGTTTCCCGATCGGGATTGGAATGCTTCCAGCGCTGCTACGGCTCATTTGTTCCGGCTTTCTGCTCGACCACGTTCAATCTATGCCGTGGCGATGCCTGGAGACAATGCGTTTGCGGAAACTCTCAGGCTGGTGTTCGGCGCCTGGAAGCGATGGAACCCGGCGAGGCTCAGACCGTCAGGCAAGGCGAGGGATGCCTTCGCCCGGCGCAAGCCCGCACAACGCGGATCCGCGCGATCCGACCACCCGACGCACTCGTATGCATCGTCACCCTCGAACCGCAGACCCTGGCCGGACAGACCACAGTCAAGAAACTATATTTTCGCGTCAGGTGGCCTGGACGTGCGCGGCCAGCCGGTCGAACGATTCGCCCCAGCCTCTGCCGTGGCCGTCGCGGCTTTCCACGGATTCGAAGGGCCCCTGGATGAACGTCATCCGGGTGCCGAGGTCGGATTCCTCCAATGCAATGCTGACCTCGGTCTCGGATCCGCGCGTGCCGTCCGGGTTGTCCCAGGCATGGGTGAAGTCAAGGCGGCCGGGCGGATCGATCCGGGTGTGGATGCCGCTCCACCACAATTTTTCTCCGGTCTCCCCCTGGATCATGCAGGCCCGGTAGCGCCCGCCCACCTCCAGGTCTGTCTCAATGGTCTCGCGCGGAGTACGGAACCCCAGCGGACCCCACCACTCCGGCGCCTGATCGGGGTCCGTCAGCGCGGACCACACTACGTTGATGGGGGCCTCGAAATCGCGGGTGATGACCAGCATCAGCTCATCCGTTGTGGCTGTTTGCTCAGACATTTCGGCCTTCCTCGGTTTCCTTGGACTGGATTCTTTTGAGGTGCGCGTCCAACCGCTCAAAACCGGTGTCCCAGAAGCGGCGGTATTTCTCCATCCACTGGGTGGCTTCCCGCAGAGGTTCGGCTTCCAGACGGCTTGAGCGCCATTGGGCGGAGCGGCTGCGGGAGATCAGGCCGGCAGCCTCGAGCACTTTCAGATGGCGCGAGATGGCCGGGAGGCTGATCTCGAACGGTTCGGCGAGGTCATTAACCGTGGCCTCGCCGTCCACCAGCCTCGCCAGTATGGCCCGCCGCGTGGGATCTGCCAGTGCAGCGAAGATCATGCTGAGCTGGTCGCCTGCCATCTGCACCTAACCGTTCCCTTAATTAACTAATATGTTAAATATGGCGAAGGGATTCCGTAGTGTCAAGCACCGGCTCCTACGATTGCGCAATGCCGCCACCCCGGCCAGCGCAAGAGCGCAGCGGCCGCCGACGGCGCCACCTTGCAGCACCGCCGGCTCAAGCCAACTCACCCATCCCGCATCTCGGCCAGTTGAGCAGCTGCGTAAAACTCCGTCAGACACCCCGGATTCAAGCCAGAACGGCCCGGAATTGGAGCTCCTGATGGAGATTTCGTCCAATTACGCCGGGCGGCCAACAATCTGCCGGAACGCCAGCTGGTTCCATGCCGTTCGCATACGGCAACGCAGACTGGACGTGCAGACGTACAAGGAAATCGGTCAAGGCCACTAAGCAGAGCAGGTGCCGGTGCTGGGCACGCACGCCCAGGACCCCGAATACGGCACCATCATTCCGGCTGCAATCCGGGGACATCCCTGCCTTCTCAGGCTGGGCCGGCAACGTACCGGTGCGACATGTGGGCCGGAGACGTCCACGGCGTCTGAGCGCGCGCCTAGCGGTAGCTTTTGACGAACGGGGAGTTGGTGGGCACAATCTGCTTGCCAAGTGGCATCAGGGAGACCGGGATGAGCTTGAGGTTCGCGATGGCCAGCGGGATGCCGATGATGGTGATGGCCATGGCGAACGCCGTGACAACGTGGCCGATCGCAATCCAGATTCCGGCAACCAGAAGCCAGATCACATTGCCCAGCAGCGAGAACACGCCGTTGCCGCCAGGCTTCTCCACCACCATGCGGCCGAACGGCCACAGTGTGTAGGAGGCGATCCTGAACGAGGCGACGCCCCACGGGATGGTGACGATCAGCAGGCAGCAGATGATGCCGGCCAGAAAATAGCCGATGGCGAGCCACAGACCGCCAAAAACCAGCCAGATGATGTTGAGCAGTGTCTTCATCTATCCATTGTCTCCCGCCGGGTACGACAAAAAGGTAGGGGTTCACCCTGACTGAGCCCTGAATTGCCCGCTCCCGGAAGTTCAGACGCGGCTTCGACAGGCCCAACCGCCGGTGGAGGAGCTTGTCGAAACCTCTTGCCCTATGACAGGACGGGGTGAATAGTTTCAGTAAGCTGTCACACCCGAAGGACGATATCTGGAGGAACCCATGGCCGACGCAGGAAACCCGAATTCCATCATGCGGCGTAAGCCGATTGATGACATTGAGGAAGAGAACAAGCACAGCGGGCTGTTTAAGTCGCTGGGGTTGTGGCAGCTGACGGCGATCGGTGTCGGCGGGATCATCGGTGTGGGGATTTTCTCGCTCGCGGGGCTGGTGGCGGCCGGGAGCGAGGATACGCCCGGGGTGGGTCCGGCGGTGTTGTTCTCGTTCCTGATCGCGGGCCTGGCTTCGGCGGCCGCGGCGTTGTCCTATGCGGAGTTCGCCGGCATGATCCCGCGGGCGGGCTCGGCGTACACCTACGGGTATGTGGCGCTGGGCGAGGTGATCGGCTGGTTCATCGGCTGGGACCTGCTGCTGGAATACATCGCGATCGTGGCCGTCGTGGCGATCGGGATCTCCGGCTACTTCGACGCGTTCCTGACCGGGATCGGGATCAACATGCCGGACTGGATGACCTCCACCGCCGATGAGGGCAAGGGCGGGATCGTGAACCTGCCCGCGATCCTGGTGTGCCTGCTGGTGACCTGGATCCTCTCCCGCGGCACCAAGGCCTTCGGCCGGTTCGAGCTCGTGGCCGTGGCCATCAAGGTCATCCTGATCCTGTTCATCATCGGCCTGGGCATCTTCTACATCGACACCAACAACTACAACCCGTTCATGCCCAGCGGCTTCGGCCCGGTCCTGGCCGGCTCCGCCACGGTCTTCTTCGCCGTGTTCGGCTACGACGCGATGTCCACCGCGGCCGAGGAAGCCGTGGACGGCAAGAAGCACATGCCCAAGGCCATCATCCTCTCCCTCATCATCGCCATGCTCCTCTACGTCGCGGCCACCCTGGTGCTGACCGGAATGCAGAACTACAAGGACATCGACCCGAAAGCCGGCTTCGCCTCCGCGTTCCAGGGCGCGGGACTGCCCGTGATCGCCACCATCATCTCCGTCTTCGCCGTGCTCTCCATCCTCACCGTGATGCTGACCTTCCTCCTGGGCGTCACCCGCGTCTGGTTCTCCATGAGCCGCGACGGCCTCCTCCCGGGCTGGTTCGCCGGCACCGACAAACACGGCACCCCCCAACGCGTCACCTGGATCGCCGGCACCGCCTCGGCCCTGCTCGCCGGCGTGTTCCCCATCAAAGCCGTCGCGGACCTGACCAACATCGGCATCCTCGCCGCGTTCGTCGTCGTCTGCCTCGCCGTCATCGTCTTCCGCTACAAAAAACCAGACGCACCCCGGACCTTCCGCCTCCCGTTCATGCCCGCGGTCCCCGCCTTCGGCATCCTCGCCTCCGCACTGCTCATCTGGCAACTGCCCGCAGACACCAAATGGCGCTTCGTGATCTGGCTCATCATCGGCCTCGCCATCTACTTCCTCTACGGCCGCAAACACTCCCTCATGAACCCCGACAGCCCCCGCCACCAGGAAGCCGTGGAAATGCACCGGCCCTTGTGATGACCTGGCCGGGATTCGACTGGCTCAACCACCGGGTTTCGACAGGCTCAACCAGCGGATTCTAGACAAGCTCAACCGCCGGTAGCCGAATCCGGACCGGCGGTTGAGTCTGCCAATTCAGCAGACGCTCAATTCAGCTGGCGGTGTCTGAGGTCGCCGTCAGCTCCTTGTCCAGGATGGCGAAGGAGCTGTCCCAGCCTTCGCGGGTCATGTCCACCCGTTCCTGGTTCGTGAAACCGGTCTGGGTCAGTGTCAGCAAGGTGCGGCCGCCGAGATCCTCGAACTCGAGCCGCATCCCCATAACGTGGGGCTGCCCGTCACCCAGGTCCGATTCCGGCTGGGACGCCGCGAGCAACCGGGGCGGATCGTATTCCTGGATCACCGACATGATGGGCGATTCCTTGTGGACGCCGCCCTCCTCGTAGACCATCACCAGATCCCATTTACCGCCCACCCGCGGCTCCACGGTGATCCGGTCGCGGGGTGTGTCCACTCCTTCCGGGCCGAACCAGGCAGCGAGCTGATCCGGGTCCATAAAGGCGTTGAAGACCAGTTCACGGGGAGCATCAAATTCGCGCTCCATGGACAGAGTGTAAGTTTCAGTTTCCTGCTCCGTGCTCATTTTTTCTGACTCCTGAACCATGTTGGATTCGTATGAAATGCGCCGGGATACCGCCAGTCTAAAGCCTGGTATTTAACACCTGCGCTAATTAACTGATATGTTAAATATGACACCTGGTGATTCCGGTGTCAAGGGTTGGTTGACAGGCCCGCCAGGCCCGGGCAGCTCAGGCTTTCGCGGCCGTGACGAATTCGCGGACCTTCGCCAGGTCCTTCACACCCCGGGAACTTTCGACGCCGGAGGAGACGTCAACGCCCCACGCACCCGCTGTCGCGGCTGCCTGAGCGACGTTCGCCGGATCGAGTCCGCCAGCCAGGAGCCAGCTTCGGCCCTCGAGGCCTTTATCCCGCACCGAGCCGTAGTCCCATGCTTCGCCTGAGCCCGGAACGGCAGCGTCGATCAGCAGGAGCTCCTCACCCCGGCTTGCGAACGCTTCCGGAGCGGCACCCATGGTGACTGCCCTGATGACCTTCATACCGGCGTCGTGCGCTGTTTTGACGTCCTCCGGCAGGCGGTCGCCGTGCAACTGGATCCACTTCAGGCCGGCAGCACGCGCTATGGTCACGGCGTCTGCGGCCGGTTCGTGGCGGAAAACGCCGACGGCAACAGTGCCCGCAGGAACGTGGGCAAGCAGCTCCAAAACACGCGCTGGAGAGACCTCGCGCGGGCTGGGAGTAAGGACAAATCCGACGGCGTCCGTGCCCGCAGCGACAGCCTCACGGACAGACTCGGGCGTACTCAGCCCGCACACTTTGACGAACATCCCAGCTCCTTCAGACAGTCTTGCTCCTCCTGACGTTAGCAACACCGGGCTTCCCGTGCCGACGTTACGTGCGGCGAGCGTATGTGCGCTGAAGTCGGGCAGGTGCGCGGCTAGGCTGGGCAGATGGAGATCATCCGCTATGCAGAACTCAGGTCCGAACCGTGGCGCAATGGCGGCGGGGTGACGCGTGAACTGGCAAGCCACCCCAAGGCGGCCTCCGCGCAGGACGGCGCGTGGGACTGGCGGGTGAGCATCGCCGAGGTGACCAAGGCCGGCGATTTCTCCGCTTTCCCGGGCATGGACCGCGTACTGACCGTGATCGACGGCGAGCTCCTCCTGCTGACCGTCGACGGCGACGAGCACCCCCTGGAGAAGTACCGTCCTTTCAAGTTTTCCGGCGACGCCGGAGCCAGCGGCGCACTTCCCACCGGCGACATCCGCGATCTCAATGTCATCACCAGAAACGGCGCGTTCAAGGGCTATACGTCCATCATCGAGCTCTCCAAGAAGCGGGCGCACCCGGTGTTCGAAGGACAGCTCGGCATTCTGCTGCAGGGCCAGGCCTCGGTCAGCCCCGGGGCCGAACCGGCCACGGAGGCCGCGCCCGCCGCCGCGGCCGTTGCCGGAGGAGCTGCGGAAGCGACGGAAGCAGCCCCGGCTCCCGGCGAGCCGGAGACACTGAACCGCTATGACGCCGTCGTCGGGACGGACACTCACTCCCCCGAAATCCTGGGCCGCGGATTCCTCGCCGTGGTCTCGATCGACCACGTGACAGGCTAGCCTCGCCTTCGTTACCTGAGCCTTTCCACACTGGTCAGTCGTGCCGGACAAACCATAGACTCGGGCCCATGACGACGCCTAAATTCAATGATCTTCTGACCACCCAGGTTGCCAACGAATTTGCAGCCTCACAGCAGTACATTGCCGTGGCAACATGGTTCGGCAACCAGGACCTCCCGCAGCTGGCGCGCTACTTCTACCGGCAGTCCGTGGAGGAACGCAACCACGCCATGATGATGGTCCAGTACATGCTGGACCGCGACCTGCCTGTCACCATTCCCGGCATCCCGGCCGTCCGCAACGACTTCGCCTCCGTGACGGAACCACTGACGCTAGCACTCCAGCAGGAAAAAGAGGTCACCAAGAACATCGAGAGCCTGTTCCGCGCCGCCCGTGCCGAGGACGATGCCCTGGGCGAGCAGTTCATGCTCTGGTTCCTGAGGGAGCAGGTGGAGGAAGTCGCCTCCATGACCACGCTCCTGAACATCGCCGAGCGGGCGGACAACCTGTTCGACATCGAGAACTTCATCGCCCGGGAAACCGTTGGCAACGGCGGGCGTGACTCCTCGGCACCCGAGGCCGCCGGCGGAGCGCTCTAGGCCCGGCACCGTCTGTTTGGCACGTGAGTCCGTGGCCACCGCTGGTGAGGTTAACCACCAGAGGTGGCCTCCGGCGTCGGGCGTTGCTAGCCTGAAATGAAGGTTCCGGACTGGAGCCTCCGGACGACGGTTCAGTACCCGGCACGCGACAAGACTGGCCAAGGGATCTGTCATGTCGTGGTTAATTCTTATTCTGTCCGGGGCGCTCGAGGCCGTCTGGGCCGCAGCGCTGCACCGGACTTTCCAAGCCAAGGGCTCCAAGCGGGTGCTCCCGGCGCTGCTTTTCCTGGTGTCCGTGCTGGCCAGCACCGGCGGACTCGCCGTCGCGATGCAGTCCATCCCCACAGGCACCGCTTACGCGGTGTGGGTGGGAGTGGGCGTTGTGCTGACCTCCGCCTACGCCATCATCACCAAAGTTGAACGCCCGACGGCGGCGCGGCTTCTGCTGCTCGGCGGGATCGCCGCTTGCGTGGTCGGCCTGAAGGTGGTGGCGTGATGTTCGCCAAACCAAGCTTCAGCTGGATGATCCTGCTGGCCTCCGCGGTGCTCGAGGCCGTCTGGGCGACGGCATTGGGCCTGTCCGACGGCTTCACCCGTCCGCTGCCCACCGCGGTTTTCGCCGTGACGGCGACACCGAGCATGCTCAGTCTCGGACTCGCCGTGAAGCGCATCCCCCTCGGCACCGGCTACGCCGTCTGGGTGGGGATCGGCGCGGCCCTGACCGTGGGCTGGGCGATGCTCACCGGCGTCGAACCTGCCAGCCCGCTGAAGCTGATGTTCATCGCGGGAATTGTGGGGTGCGCTGCGGGGCTGAAGCGTCTGCCAGCCGGTGCGCCCGGCCTGGATTCAGAACCGGCCCCGTCCGGCGTCGATACCCCCTAGGAATCCCCGGGCAAGCCGTCAGTCAAGCCGTCAGGCAAGGCTTCCTTTGATAACGAGGCTCACGCCGGCCACGAGGCAAAGCCCCAGAGCCGCGGGACGGATTGCGGAGGCGGAAAGCCGCTTCACCACCGGCCTCGAAGCCAGCGCACCGAAGACAACACCCGGCAGCAACCAGCTGGAGGCCACCAGCTCTGACGTACCGAACGAACCGACAGCAATCGACGCAACGAGTGCCACCACAGATGAGATGAGAAAAAACAGCGAGAGGTTGGCACGGTACCGGTGCGGATCCAGGTTGCGGTAGACCACCACGAGCGGCGGACCCGACGTCGCGGCAACCATTCCCAGCACGCCGCCAAGTACGCCGGCGGTGAATAGGGAAAACCGGTTCTGCGGTACGTGGAATTTCGCCAGTCCGGCGAGCACGCTGAGCACCACCAGTCCCCCGACGATGACTCCCGTCCATTTCGCATCCAACAGGGGCAACACCAAAAGTCCGGCGACAGCACCGGGCACGCATCCGGCCAGTGCCGTGTTGAGGTCCAGGTGCCGCAGTCCGCTCCGGTTCTGCCAGGTGACAAGCAGCATGACCACCGGGGTGACAACCAACAGCGGGCCAGGCACCAGGTCCGGACTGATCATCAGCAGCAGTGGTGAGGCGAATATGCCGAAGCCGGAACCCGTGCTGGCCTGTGCCACCACGGCGGCGGCAACAATCAGCGCCGAAATCATGAGTTCCGTGGTGGTCATGGTGTTGTACTCCTAGATGAATTGCACGCCGACGAAGGCCAGCGCCGCTATGAGGCCCCAGGAGAGCATCGCCGCGATGATGGCCTTTCCACTGGTCTGGAGCAGGGACCTTACCTGCACCGACGCCCCAAGCCCGTAAAGTGCCGCGGCCAGCAGCAGATCCTGGACGGTGCCGGCAACTTCGAGGACAACCGGCGGCAGGAATCCAAGCGTACGCAGAACGATCATCGCCATGAATCCGGCCACGAAGAGCGGGATCAGCGGCGGGAGCTTAATCCCGGTAACGTCAGCGCCGTTTGCCGCCCTCCGGCGGCGGTAGCGGTCCACCAGCGCTGCCCCCGTTACCATCGGCGCAAGCATCAGTACGCGGGTGAGCTTGATGATCAGCGCCCCGGCAAGGGCCGCCGCACCAGCCGTCTGCGCCGTTGCCACCACCTGCCCCACATCGTGGACGCTGGCTCCCACCCAGTGCCCGAACTGCACGGTGTCCAGGCCAAGCGGCCCTTTCAGTGCGGGAAGAGCCGCGATGGCCAGCGTTCCGCACAGGGTCACGAGGGCGATCGGCACAACGGTGTCGCGGTGGTCGGTCTTGGTGACCCCGCTCACTGCCCCGATGGCGGAGGCACCGCAGATGGAAAAGCCTGCGGCGAGCAGCAGGGGCTGGTCGCCCGGAAGTTTGAGCACCCTGCCCAAAGCCAGTGTCCCCACAAAAGTCAGCAGCACAATGCCAACCACGATCCCCAGCGTCTTCCAGCCCAGCGCAGCCACATCGATGAGGCTGAGTTTGAGGCCAAGAAGCACGATTCCGAGGCGCATGAAGCGCTTGGCGGAAAGAACCAGCCCGGGCTGCAGGACTCCTTCGACGACGGAACTGATCCCGGGAAGATTTGCGGAAAGAATACCCAGAATCACGGCCACCGTGAGGAAAGGCAACACCGGGACGGCCGAATGGATCAGCCAGGCGACGGCGACGGCGGCCGCGGCCGCCGCCAACCCCGGCAGCCGATTATTCCGCAGGCCCCTGGGAAGAAGTGCATCCTGCCGTCCGTTTCTTGCGGGTGTGGCAACTTCTTGTGTCATGTTTGTCTACGATCCTCCCGGAGGCGGCATGCGCCCGGCTCTGGTGAGGATCTCCTTTCTTTCGAGGCAGCAGGTATCGGGACGGCGGCCGGTCTCCTGGGCCGTCCGCCGAGGCAGGACGCTCAGGCCTCCGCGGGCGAAAGCGACTGGATGGCGCTCAATAGGCCGACGGAGACAATGTCCTCCGCGCTGCAGCCCCGGGACAGATCGTTCAACGGTGCGGCGAGGCCCTGCAGAATGGGGCCCACCGCGACCGCCCCGCCCAGGCGCTCGGTGATTTTATAGCCGATGTTTCCTGCATCCAGAGTGGGAAAAACCAGGACATTTGCCAGGCCTGCGACGTCCGAGCCGGGCGCCTTCGACTCCCCGATCTGAGGCACCAGGGCAGCATCAAACTGCATCTCGCCGTCCGCCCGGAGCAGCGGATGACGGGTTCGCAGGATCTCCATCGCGGCTCTGACCTTGTCCACGTGTGGATGAATGGCGCTGCCCCGGGTGCTGAAGGACAGCATGGCCACTTTCGGGACCTGCCCAGTCAGGGCCTGGTGCATGGCAGCTGCCGATCCGGCTATGTCCGCCAGCTGTTCGGCTGAAGGGTCAGGAACGACGGCGCAATCACCGAACGTCAGCTCTCTTCCGTCGGGCAGGAGCATCAGGAAGGAACTGCTCAAGGTGGTGCAGTCAGGAGCCAGCCGCACCACCCGCAGCGCCGCCCGCAGCACCAGTGCCGTGGGGCTTCCCGCTCCGGCGACGCAGGCATCAACATACCCGGCCCGCAATGCAGCCGCGGCTATATGCACGGGCTCCTGCCGTGCCTGTGCCAATTGCTCGGGCTTCCGGGCATAGGCCTCCCCGATCAGGGAGCTGATGGTGCTGTCACGGGCAAGCGCCTCGACATCGACAATGGTGCCGTCGGGCAGCCCACAGCCCAGATCCGCTGCGATCTGACGGATTTCGGCACTCCTGCCGATCAGCCTGGGGCTGAGAATCCCCTCGGCCGCCAGCGTGCTGGCGGCGCGAACGGCGCGTTGGTCCTCGCCGTCGGCAAATCCGACCACCCGCCCGCGGCCGGACAGCTCCTGGCGCCAGCGTTCAAACACCGGGCTGCCCGCCGGCCGCGCTGCCTGCGGTCCCCGCCTGTCAATGATCGCGGTCGCCATGGCTCCACCTCTCAAATCGAGCCCTGCGGAGGCCGCCACGAGGGAGATCTCCGCAGGGGTAAAACCGGAAGTGGCGGCTTAGGGCTGGATGGCCTTTTCGACGTCGTTGAGCATTCCGTCCACGCCGTGCAGCAGCTCGGACAGCACATCGGCGTCCGCCACCAACGGAGGGGAGATCATGATCATGGTCGCGCCGCGGTCATCCCCGCGCAGGATCACCTTGGTCCGCTTGAAGGACTCCGGCAGCACTTCACGCAATACCGTCATCGATTCCGCGTCGGTCAGTTCCCGGCCGCTGAAACTGTCCGCCATGAGCTCGATCGCATAGAAGAAGCCCATACCCCGGACTGCCTTGACGCAGCGGTGCGAGCCCTTCAATGATTCCAGGGCCTCCATGATCTTCGGACCCTGTTCCTGGACGTTGCCAAGCACGTTTTCGTCGCGCATGGCTGTGATGTTGGCGGCCGCAACTGCGGTGGAAACCGGGTGCCCACCCCAGGTGGCGCCATGGGTGAAGACGCCACCCTTGGAAGAATTGAACAGTTCCTGGACCAGTTTCTCCCGGACGATCATTCCGCCCAGCGGCGCATATCCGGAGGTGGAGCCCTTGGCGAAGGTGACCATGTCCGGAACGACGCCTGTCACGCCGTAGCCGAAGAAGTGCCCGAGCCGGCCGAACGAGCAAATGACCTCATCGGAAACCAGCAGGATCCCGTATTTGTCACAGAGTGCGCGCAGCGCGGGCCAGTAGCCGTCCGGTGCCACCAGGGCTCCCCGGCCGTTCTGGACCGGCTCGGCAAAGATGGCCGCAATGGTTTCGGGGCCCTCTTCAAGAACCACCCGTTCAATGGCCCGGAAGCAGTCCAGCTCGGTGACCGGACCGCAGTCTCCGGTGAAGCCGAGCGTATTCGGAACGCTGCGGATTCCCGGAAGGAGCTCGCCGAACGGATCCTTGATCTTGGGCAGCTGGGTGATCGAGAGCGCGCCCATGGTGGTGCCGTGGTAGGCCATGTCACGGCTGATGACCTTGGTCCGTTGCGGCTGTCCCTGGCTGCGGAAGTACTGGCGGGCAAACTTCAGCGCGGTCTCCACGGCCTCTGAGCCGGAGTTAACGAAGAAAGTGGTACCAAGGTCGCCGGGGGCCAGCTCCGCGATTAGTGCGGCGGCCTCGATGGCCGGCGGATGCGCCGATCCCCAGTTGGAGGCGTACGCCAGGGTGCTGATCTGCTCGCTGGCCGCCTTGGCGATATCGGAGCGCCCGTGGCCCATATTGACGCAGAAAAGTCCTGCCAGGCCGTCCAGATAACGGTCCCCCTCGATATCGATGAGGTAGCTTCCTTCCCCGCGGACAAAAATGGGGAACTCGCTGTCCCAGGTGTCCTTGCGGGTGAAGTGGGGTCCGAGGTGTCGCCGGGCCTGGGCCCGGAGTGTGGTGGCGTCCATGACCATCTCCTTCTGTTCGAGGTGAATAGCTATGATCGAAGCCTAGGCCGGGGTTCACCGTGGGCATCAGGGCCAAACGAGGCGCAACTGAGGGGTCCAGTTTGGACCCATGCACCGGCACTCTTCTGGATCTTCTGGACCCATTGGCCTCCGGCCCATACTTCGTTAATGCTGCGCAGCCCGCACGGCGGACGTATTGAGATCACGCATCAATCACACGGAGGTCACGCATGAAAATCGGCATCCCGAAAGAAATCAAGTCCCACGAATACCGGGTGGCGGTCACCCCTGCCGGAGTCAATGAGCTGGTTGCCCACGGGCACGACGTGTTCATTGAAGCTGGCGCAGGCGAGGGTTCGTCCATCTCCGATGACGCCTTCACACTGGCAGGCGCCACTATTCTCCAGACACCGGATGAGGTCTGGGACACGGCAGATCTTTTGCTGAAGGTCAAAGAGCCGATTGCCGCGGAATACCACCGGATGCGGCCGGATCTGACAATTTTCACGTACCTGCACCTGGCCGCTGATGAGGCCTGCACCAGGGCGCTGCTGGACTCGGGCAGCACCTCGATTGCCTATGAGACTGTCCAGCTCGAGGACGGCTCCCTGCCCTTGCTTTTCCCCATGAGCGAGGTGGCAGGCAGGCTGGCCCCGCTGGTGGGCGCGCAGTGCCTGACGCGTCCCGAAGGTGGCCGTGGTGTGCTCATTGGCGGCGTCTCCGGGGTAGCACCGGCCCGCGTTGTTATCATCGGTGCCGGTGTGTCCGGCATGAACGCGGTGGCTGTGGCCGCCGGCTTGTGGGCAGACGTGGTGCTGTTCGACAAGAACGTGGACAAGCTGCGCGCCGCGGACCGGATGTACAAAGGGCGGGTCCGCACACTTGCGGCTAACCAGCTGGCCATCGAGCAGGAAGTGCTCCAGGCGGACCTGGTCATTGGAGCCGTGCTGGTCCCCGGAGCCAAGGCGCCGAAGATCATCTCCAATGAGCTGGTGTCCCGAATGAAGCCCGGCAGTGTCCTGGTTGACATCGCCATCGACCAGGGCGGCTGCTTCGAGGATTCACGCCCTACGACGCATCAGGAACCGACATTCCGCGTCCACGGTTCGGTCTTCTACTGCGTGGCGAACATGCCTGGCGCCGTTCCCCACACCTCCACTTATGCCCTGACAAACGTGACGCTGCCGTACGTACTGCAGCTCGCCGACAAGGGCGTGGAACGGGCCGTGGCTGAAAACGCAGCCCTCCGGGCCGGTCTGAGTACACTCGGCGGGCGCCTCACCAACGCGGCCGTGGGTGCAGCACTGGGCATCGAGGTCATTGATTCACCGGAAACTTTGGCGCGTCGCTAGAGTAATAGAGAGGATCCTGGCGGGGGAGTTCATTGGCGAACTCCCCCGCCTCTTCCAGTTCCGATACTTTGACTCGCAACCCGGGAGGAGAAACGTGCCGCGGACACTCATCGAGATTGACCGCAGTTCCAGTGAGCCGCTCTACCGGCAAGTCCGCCGCGTCATCGAGCACAGCATCGCCGTCGGGATTTTCGATTCGCGCCGCAGGCTCCCCAGCTCCCGGGAACTGGCTGCTGAACTCAAGGTTTCCCGCAACACCATTAATCTTGCGTATCAGGAACTGCTGACGGAAGGCCTGGTGCTCAGCCACGAGCGCCGGGGTATTTTTGTGAATCCGGAGATGCTGGCCGCAGCGGAAGCTGACCTGCCGGCAACGGATTCGATGATCGACTGGTCCTCCAGGATGCGGCGCTACGCTGACGAGGGCGTCCCGGACGTAGAGAAGACGGCGGACTGGTACAAGTATCCGTACCCTTTTGTAGCCGGCCAAGTGGATGTCCACAGCTTTCCCGCAACCGCCTGGGTGCGAAGCCTTCGGGAGGCTCTGTACGAGCCCCATCGCTTCGCCAGCCTCCAGGACAGCATTGGCGCCGATGATCCGATGCTGATCGACATGATCCGGCGCCAGATACTTCCGGCACGCGGCATCGAGGCCGGGCCGGACGAAATCCTGATCACCATCGGGTCCCAGCAGGGATTGGACCTCCTGGCCAGGACACTGCTCGGCTCCCACCAGCGTGTGGGCATCGAGAATCCCGGCTACCTTGACGCCCGCCACATCTTCCTGCGCACAGGCGCCCAGGTATATGGGATCAACGTGGATCAGGCGGGCCTCTGCCTCCCTGAAACGCTCAGCGGCACGGCCCTGGTCTATGTCACCCCCAGCCACCACCATCCGACCAACGTCACGTTGAGCATGGAGCGCCGACGCCGTCTGCTCAAACTCGCCGCTGCCTCCGAAACAGTGGTCATCGAGGACGACTACGACAGTGAATTCCGCTATGAAGGCAGCCCCAGCCCTGCACTGAAGGCTCTCGATTCCACGGGGGATGTGCTGTACCTGGGAACGTTTTCCAAGTTCCTTTCACCGGGTTTGCGGCTGGGTTTCCTGGTGGGACCTGCGGAACTGATCCAGGAGCTGCGAAGGGTGCGGCGCTACCAGGTCCGCCACCCGCCCGGGCACATGCAGCGCGCGCTCGCCCTGATGATTGACAGCGGTGACTACCACCGTGCTTTGCGCCGGCACCGCCGGCAGATGAAGACGCGCTGGGAAATGGTCAGCCAGCTCTCTGCACAATATCTGCCATGGGAGCAGGGCAGCTACCCGCCCGGCGGCGTAAGCCTTTGGGTGGAAGGACCGAAAGAACTTGACGCCCAGGAACTGGTCCGCCGGGCCGAACAGCGTGGAGTGCTGATTGAACGCGGCGATATTTACTTCATCCAGCCGGACGCGCCGCGGAACTGCTTCCGGATAGGCTTCGGCGCTATTCCTACCCGCTCCATAGCGGAGGGCCTGGCGATAGTGGGCGACGTAGCGCGGACTCTGCTCGCCGAGGGGTAGCCCCGGCAGCCAGGCGACCAGTCGGCCAGGCAGCACTGATCTCCGCGGCGGGACAGCAATGCTCCCCGGACCCTTCGGTCCGGGGAGCATTGCCGCAGGTAGCGCTGTCCTGTCTGGACGTGCTTCCCAGCGTTCTGTCTAGACGTAGTCCTTGTACTTTTCCAGCAGGCGGATCGGCTTGGCCAGTGCGTCGCGGCGGAAGGGATCGCCCAGCTCACGGGTGCACATGATCTCGATGACGGTGGTCTTGCCCTCATCCATCTGGGCGGCGAAGGCGCGTTTGAGTGCGGGCCCAACCTCCTCCAGCTGGTCCACGACGATGCCTTCGGCGCCCATGGTCTGGGCCATGGCGGCGAAGCTCTCGTTCTCGTTGTCGAGCTCACCGGCCACGAAGCGGCGGTTGTAGAACTCCACCTGGTTCTTCTTCTCCGCGCCCCACTGCCGGTTGCGGAAGACAATGGCCGTGACCGGAATGTCATGCCTGACGGCGGTAAGGACCTCCCCCATGCTCATGGCCCAGGCTCCGTCGCCGGCGTAGGCAACGGCGGGCCGGTCCATGGCTGCGGCCTTGGCGCCGATGATGGTGGGCAGTGCGTATCCGCAGTTGCCGAAGCTCATCGGGGCGAAGAAGCTGCGCGGCTTTTCGAAGCGGAGGTAGCTGTGGGCCACGGAGTTGATGTTGCCGATGTCGGTGGAGATCATGACATTTTCGGGCATGGCCTTTTCCAGCTCGCGCAGCACCTGGCGCGGGTGCAGCCAGTTGCCGTCTTCGTTCTTCTGCTCCTCGATCATGTCCAGGCTGTACTCGTCCTTTTCATGAGTCCAGGCGCCCAGCTCCTGCTCCCAGCTTTCCTTCTCGGCCTTGATAGCGGCGGCCCGCTCGGCCTTGGTGGCGTCGCAGGCCAGCCTCTGGTCCGCCAGCCGCTTGGTCAGTTCGATGGCAACGGCCTTGGCATCGCCGCAGATGCCGACGCTGATCTTCTTGACCAGGCCGAGCATCGTGTGGTCGGCATCGATCTGGATGATCTTGGCTTCGGTGGGCCAGTACGCCTGGCCGTACTGCGGCAGGGTACCGAAGGGCCCCAGCCGGGTACCCAAAGCGATAACGACGTCGGCCTGCGAGATGAGCTTCATGCCCGCCTTGGATCCCTGGTAGCCAAGCGGTCCGGCCCAGAGCGGGTGGCTGGCCGGGAAGGAGTCGTTGTGCTGGTAGCTGTTGACCACCGGCGCGCCAAGGCGCTCAGCGAGCGCCTTGCATTCGTCGACGCCGTCGGCCATGACCACGCCGCCGCCGGAGACGATGACCGGGAACTTGGCCGTGGCGAGCAGCGCCGCTGCCTCATCCAGGCTCTTGGTGCCGCCGGCACCGCGGTCCACGCGGCGCGGCTCCGGGATCTCGGTGGTGATCTCGCCGTAGAAGTAGTCACGCGGGATGTTCAGCTGGGTGGGACCGTTTTCGGACATCGCCCGGTCAAAGCAACGCGCGGTGTATTCGGCCATCCGGGCCGGGTGCGTCACATGGCCCTGGTACTTGGTGAATTCCTGGAACATGGGCAGCTGCTTGGCCTCCTGGAAGCCGCCGAGCCCGATCCCGGTGGTACCGGCCTCCGGCGTCACGATGACCACCGGGCTGTGTGCCCAGAAGGCGGCAGCAATGCCGGTCACGCAGTTGCTGATACCAGGACCGTTCTGGCCGATCACCACGCCATGGCGTCCGCTGGCACGGGCATAGCCGTCGGCCATGTGCGCGGCTCCCTGCTCGTGCACCACAGGCACCAGCCGGATGCCGGCGGGCGCGAAGATGTCCATCGCGTCCATGAATGCCGAACCCATGATGCCGAACATGTCGGTGACGTCGTTGGCGACCAGCGTCTCCACGAAAGCCTCCGACGGCGTCATCTTCTGCACGCCCTTGACTACAGCCCGTGCTGCCTTGGCCGGCGCCTTCTGGACCGGTGCGTCGTTTGCGGCGGGTGCCTCTTGCGTGCCGCCGTTGGCGACATCTGAAATTTCGACGGTGTCCTCGACTGTGTGCTGGTTCATGGTGGCTGCTCCTCCTCCGGGACTTCGCCCAGATAAGCTAGGAATATAAAAAGTGGAACAATACGTTCCTGTTTTGGTACTAACGCCGAGATTATGGCAAAAAGACGAGCAGGTCAACGGCTATTTCAAATATTTGGAACCTCCCGTACGATATATTTGAACGCAGGATGCCGGATGCAGTGCGGCTTGATGAGGTGGAGGACAACAAATGGCTGAGATTCACAGGCTCAGTGACCCGCACGGGCGGTCGTCAACAGAGCTGGTCGGGGATACTCCCACCATGCGGCTGTTCTCCCTGCTGGAACTGATTGCCACCAAGGACCAGCTCTTCACGCTTCAGGGCCTGGTTGAGGAAACTGGCACGCCCAAGCCCACACTTCACCGCATGCTGCAACAGCTGGAAGGCTCCGGCCTGCTGATCCGGGAGAATAACGGCCGGCACTACGGTACCGGGGTCCGCCTCCGGCGCATGGCCGAGGACCTGCTGATCAATGACATGCACCACGGGGCACGGCACGCGGTGCTGCGCAATCTGGTCACGGAACTGGGCGAGAGCTGCAACGTGACCGCGGTATCCGGCAGCGAGGTGGTGTACCTGGACCGCATTGAAACGTCCGAACCGCTGCGCATCACGCTCCAGCCCGGATCCAGAGTTCCGGTCCATTGTTCGGCCAGCGGCAAAATGATCCTCTCCCAGCTCAGCCCGGCCCAGCGGAAGCGCCTCATTGCGGCCGCTCCGCTGGAACGCCATACGAACAAAACGGTGACAGACCCTGAACTGATCGAGGAGGAACTTCAGCGCGTCCGCCGGGACGGCTATGCGATCGACGACGAAGAATTCCTTCCGGGACTGGTCTGCGTCGCCGTGCTGGTCCCCACGACGAATGCAGTCTCCAATCTCTGTGTCGCCGTACAGGCGCCCGTCATGCGGCTCACACCGGAGAAGGGCCTGAAACTACTGCCCGCACTTCAGCGTGCGGCCGCGGCGATCGGCAAGATTGAAGCCGAGTCCGGTGGCGGCAAGAGCGACGACGGCGGCGCAACTGACGGGTCGGAGGACGAGCTGTGGACCAGCTGACGCGGCTGATGCCGGACCACATGGTCTCCGTCCGGGATACATTCAACCTCGACTCGGACCTGATGGTGGCGGCTTTCAGGGAAGCTGAGGAGCATGTCCCCGAGGTGGACCCGGCTTACAGGTTCAATCACGACGTCACGCTGGCCATCCTGGCGGCCTTCACCCGAAACCGGCGGATGCTGCTCCAGGGGCTACACGGGACAGGAAAATCCACTCACATTGAGCAGGTGGCGGCACGGCTGAACTGGCCCTGCGTGCGCGTCAACCTTGACGGCCACATCAGCAGGCTGGATCTGGTGGGGCGGGACACCGTGGTCATCAAGGACGGCAAACAGGTCACCGAGTTTCAGGAAGGGATTGTCCCGTGGGCCATCCAGCGGCCCGTGGCGCTGATCCTGGATGAGTACGACGCCGGCCGTCCGGATGTGATGTTCGTGATCCAGCGGCTCCTGGAGCGGGACGGCAAGCTGACGTTGCTCGACCAGAACAGGGTCCTTGATGTGCACCCCGGATTCCGTCTCTTTGCCACCGCCAACACGGTGGGACTGGGCAACCTTAACGGGATGTACCACGGTGTCCAGCGGCTCAACCATGCCCAGATCGACCGCTGGAACATCGTGGCGGCCCTGAACCATCCGCCGGCCCAGGACGAGATCGGGATTGTGCTGGCGCGGGTGCCGGAAATGGACCACCCGGCCGGGCGGCGACTGGTGGCATCGATGGTTGCCGTGGCCCAGCTGACCCGCGAAGGCTTCCGCGTGGGGGACCTGTCCACGCTGATGTCCCCGCGAACCGTCATCACCTGGGCAGAGAACATCGAGATCTTCGGTGACCCGGGCAAGGCTTTCAAGCTGTCATTCGTCAATAAATGCGATGAGGCTGAACAGCCGATCATCGCCGAATATTTCCAGCGCTGTTTCAACCGGGAACTGGACACGCCAGCAAAGTCAGAGTCTCCCGCAGCAGAACCGCAGTTCGCCACGCCTGTTCTCGCCACCGCCGTCGCTGTCGGGTAAGGCCGCCCATGGCCGCCCAAACGCAACCGTCGGAGACAGCCGGCCGGTCCGGCGCAGCAGCGGAGCTCCGCCGTCGCAAGCGTACCGATGAACTGTGCGCCGCGGCCATCCGCGGGCTGAGCGGACAGGGAGGATTGCATTTTCGCGGACCGGTGCTCTACCGGGAAAACACCCCGGTGGCCATGCCCGCGCCCCATCTCCACCCGGAAGCAGACGCTGATTTGGCTTCCTTCCGCGGAGCGGCCGACGGCATGGCCCTGCGGCTGCAGCACAGCGACGCCGCGCTGCACGTCAAGCTCTGCCCCACGGCGGCCGCACCCATGCTGGTGTTTGAGATGTTGGAACAGTTCCGCACCGAATCACTGTTGGATCCTGCAATGCCCGGCGTGCGGGCAAACCTGAACAGGCGTTTCCAGCAGTGGTCCCAGGACTTCGAGGCGTCCACCCTGAACGACACAGCCCTGGGAATTCTGCTGTTCACTGTGACCCAGGTCTGCCGGGCGCGGATCACCGCCGAACCCATGCCCGCAGCCTTCGAGAACCTGATCGAATCCACCAGGGCTGATCTGGCGCCGAGCATCGGATCCCATTTGGCCGCCCTGCGCCGGGAGCGTTTCTCGCAGTCCGGCTTTGCCCGGCACGCCGGCGCCATCGCGGAGGCGGTTGCGGCCCGGTGCCAGCAACTGGAAGCTCAGGAGACGCGGCCCGCCCGCTCCGGCGGCAGGGCGCCGGTTTTCCAGCTGCTCTTCGATCAGGAGGACGACGACGGCGCGGTCCCCACTGCCGGGTACGGACGCAGCGGCTCCCTGGAGGCCGGAGACGGGCGCTACCGGCAATTCTCCACGGCCTATGACCGCCAGCTTCAGGCCACGGACCTGGTCCGCACCGAGCTGCTGCGCGGATACCGGCAGCAGCTGGACGCTGACATCACCCGGCAGGGCATCAATGTGCCCCGGCTGGGCCGTGCCCTGGGTGCGGTGCTGTCCACACCGATCCACGATGGCTGGGACAGCGACGCACTGGAGGGGCGCCTCGATGGCAGCCGGCTGGCCCGCCTGGTCACGTCCACCGCGGACCGCAGGGTCTTCAGGACTGAAAGAATCGCGCCCCAGGCCGATGCCACCGTGACATTTCTGGTTGACTGCTCCGGATCGATGAAGGAACACAGCGCAGCGGTAGCGGCCCTGGTGGACGTGTATGCGCGCGCCCTTGAGCTGGCCGGTGCGCGCTGCGAAATCCTGGGCTTTACCACTGGTGCTTGGAATGGCGGCCGTGCCGGGAAAGACTGGATCCGTGCCAACAGGCCGGCGCATCCAGGGCGCCTCAACGAGGTACGGCACCTGGTATTCAAAGACGCCGACACCCCGTGGCGGCGTGCACGCCCGGGCATTGCCGGGCTGCTGAAGAAGGATCTGTTCCGCGAGGGCGTGGACGGCGAGGCCGTGGACTGGGCATGCGCGAGGCTCAACAGCGGGGGCCGGGACAACCGCTCAGAACGGCGGATCCTGCTGGTCATTTCCGATGGCAGCCCGATGGATGGTGCCACCGCGCTGGCCAATGACGGCCACTATCTGGAGCAACACCTGCGGGATACCGTGGCCGGTCATGAGGCAGCCGGCAGCGCCGAAATCTTCGGACTGGGAGTGGGGCTGGATCTGTCGCCGTACTACCGGCGGAACATCTCACTGGACCTGTCCGCGGGAACCAGCAGCGCCGTCGTCGGCCAGGTACTGGCCATGCTGGCCGCCCGCCGCCAATAATAACCAAAGCCCGCTGCGGGAGAGTGCCTCCATTGGCACTCTCCCGCAGCGGGCTCCGCAGCCAGGGCTGATTTCCGGGCTGAAAATTTCCCGTGGGCAGATCAGCTGCGGACTACCTCTGGTTCTTTGTCCAGATCCTCATGCAGGTCCTCATCTGCAGGGGGACCATCGCCGCTGTCCGGAGTGGATGCGGGCCGTTTCCCGTATCGTCTGCGCACCTCATAGCCGAGCAGGATCACAACGAGCGTCACGCCGCTCATCAGGAACTGGGACTGGGTGCTGGGAAGAATGGCCATGGCTGCGATCACGGCCAGCATCAGCGCGATGGTTGCGTAGCTCAGCCACGGAAAGAGCCACATCTTGAGCTTCAGCGCCCCCGGGTCTTCGCGGTCAAGCCGCTTGCGCAGCACCACCTGCGAAATGGCGATCACCAGATAGACAAAGAGGGCCACTGCGCCATACGAGTTCACCAGGAAGGCGAAAACCACGTCACCCCACACATAGACACAAACCACGGAAACGTATCCCACGGTGGTGCCCAGCAGGATGGCGCGGCGCGGAACGCCGCCCTTGGAAAGCTTGGTGAAGAACTTGGGTGCGTCGCCATTGCGGGTGAGGGCAAAAAGCATGCGCGAGGTGGTGTACAGCGCCGAGTTCAGGCAGGAGAGCACGGCTGTCAGGACAATGAAGTTCATGATGGTTGAAACCGCCGGGATGCCCATCACGTCCAGTACGGCCGCGTACGGGCTCACGCCAACGCTCTCGGCGTCCCACCGCTGAATGGACACCACAACGAAGATCGAACCGACGTAAAACGTCACCACCCGGGCCACGATTGAGCGCATGGCCTTCTTGACCGCCCGCTGGGGTTCTTCCGATTCGGCCGCCGCAATGGTGATGATCTCCGCGCCGGTATAGAAGGCCACACAGGGAACGACGGCGGCGAGCACCGCGCCCCAGCCCAGCGGCGTGAACCCGCCGTGATCGAACAGGTTCCCCAGCCCGGGCGTGGATTCGGGCCAGAGTCCGGTGATCCACAGGATGCCAAGTCCCAGGAACACCACGATGGCGACCACTTTGATTGAGGAGAACCAGTACTCGAACTCGCCAAAGGAGCGGGCCGAAACCATGTTCGTGGCACTCAACAGCACCATCAGGCCCAGGCTGAGCATCCAAAGCGGGGCCATGGGGAACCAGAGCTGGATGATCCGCCCGCCCGCGATGGCCTCGACGGCCACCACAATCACAAAGAAGTACCAGTACATCCAGCCGGTGGCAAAGCCAGCCCGCTGGCCCAACGCCTGCCGCGCATAGACGTAGAAGGAACCCAGTACGGGGCGCGCCACGGCCATTTCAGCAAGCATCCTCATCAGGAGCAAGGTGATGATGCCGGCGATGGAGAACGAAACAATCGCCGCCGGTCCTGTACTGCTGATCACTACGCCACTGCCGACGAACAGTCCGGCGCCAATGACGCCCCCGATCGCGATCAGATTCATATGTCGGTTCTTGAGGCCCTTTGTAAGGCCTGAATTCTCGGCCTGCCGAGGTTCGGCAATGTTCACGTTTCCTCCAAAATCTCTGACGGAACCCGTTGAAGTGCACTTTTGCGCCTGCGCCAAGAGGCGGGACTAGGGTCCACCGGAGGCATCGGTCCCTACAGTCTAGCTTTGAGTGATCCCGATCACTCCTCCTGGTGTAGCCCCAAACCTACGTAGGCAGCGTTAAGGTGCACAGAGCCAGATCACGCAGAAAAGAGGGAGCCAGCGTTCACCGGCTGAGCCGGTGGGACGCTGGCCACCCGGCGTCAAACCGCCTGGATCCCGGCCGGGAAAAACTTGATATCTGGAACCCGGAGGCCTCCTCGATCCCGGCGACCACGCAGCAAAGCCAGATAAACGGGAGATGCGCGCCGCAAAACTGGTCTGGATGATTCGACCTAATCTGGCCCCTGTAGTGTCCACTGATTCCGAGGATGCTTGGGGGTGCACATCGGCGTACCTGCGCTGATGAAACCCCAAGCAACGACCGGCGGCTAACAACCCGGGGTCTTTGTCATTAGAGGAGCCACATTTGATGAACAAGCGAATCACCACAGTTTTGGCTGTGGTGTCCCTGACCGGCCTGGCCTTGACCGGCTGCGGCGCCACAGCAGCGACGTCCACCGGTACAACGTCTGCCTCCACTGGTGCCCCGGCCAGCAGCTCCGCGCCGTCGGATCTCAAAACCGCTGAAACGACGCTCGGGGACATCGTTGTTAACGGAAAGGGAATGTCTGTCTACGTTTTCGATAAGGACGTCAAGGGCTCCGGGAAAAGCGCCTGCACCGGGGCGTGCCAGGCGATCTGGTCCGCGGTCACCACGAGCACCGACACCCCGGTCGTGGAGGGCGTGAGCGGGAAGGCCGGCGTCATCACCACCGAGGCCGGCACGAAACAGGTCACGCTCAACGGGATGCCCCTGTACCTGTTCTCCAAAGACGCCGCCCCGGGCGACGTCAAAGGCCAGGGCGTCAACAAGATCTGGTGGGTCACCACCCCCACAGGAGAAAAAGTCAGCACACCTGCCAGCTAGTCGTCCCGGCTGGTCTACGGGCTGCATACTTTTCTTCCGTGTGCAGCCCGGACCCGGGCCGGAACCGGAACGCGCCCCACCCGGACACGATCAGCTACAAGTCGGACTTGGCGTGCCACCATTGTGTGCCATCCATCCGGGCACGGGATCAGGATCGTGCCTTCTCTTTATGCCGCGGCCCTAACCACCGGGGCCGTAAGTACCGGGGCTGTCGATGACCCGCCGGCGTCTGCCGCGCACGCGAATCCGGAAGGATTCCCGGACAGGGCCTGAGCAGGCTCCGGCGTTACCCGGCGCACAGCCCATCTCGGCGAGTGACCGTGTGTACACGGCGGACCAGACCTCCAACACTGTGACGGTCATCAATCCGGCAACGGTCAAGGTTTTGGGCACCATCTCCCTCGGGGGCCCGCGACTGACTGATGTGCTGGGTCCCCAGTACTTGCGTGCGGTCGATGTGCATGGTCTGGGGTTTTCCCGGGACGCCAGGTCAGTGTCATCGACATCCTCGGGCGCCGGGTCGTTACGAAGCTCACCACCGGCCCCGGCACCAACCACCCCAATTTTGTTGATACTCCGAAGGGCCAGTCCGTCTACCTGACGGTCGGGGGATCAAGTGAGACCAAGGTCTACCGGCAGGATTCCGCCCGCGAAGAACCATCGTATGTCGGCTCGGTTGCTTCCTCCGGAGTAGAACCGCATGGCATCTGGCCGAGCCCGGACAGCAGCCGGGTTTACGTCGTCAACGAGCACTCGGACACCGTGGACGTCATTAGCACGGCCACACAAAAGGTGGTTGATACCCTGCACGTCGGCCAGGAAGGGCAGGCCCTCATCTACGTTGCCGGTGCCGTCCCGTCCGGTACAGGCGAACAAATCTCGGCCGCCAGGGACTCGATCAACCGGTCGCGAACGCCGATGTGTCCGTACCCGGTGAGCCCAAGGCAGCGGTCGGGCTGACGGTGCGTGGATTGACGGGGCCGGACATGGTCGAGCTCAGCGCGCAGGGGCTGACTCCGAACACGGCCTACACCGCCTCCAGCACATTCCACGGCATGCAGATCCCGCTGGTAACTTTTCGAACAGACGCCCAGGGGGCAGCTCCCCAGGTGCTGGCATTCACTAAGTTCTTTGGCATCTACGGTGTGAGCACCCTCACCGTGCAACCCGCCACCTGACACCGACAGGCCAAGCCCGGTCGTTCCGCTACGGAACCAGGTCGACCTGCCAAAGGCTTCACGGCGCAGAGACTTGTGTGGGCTGTCGCGTTGACCGCCCGCAAACAGGCCGACTGAGCCTTCGGCCTGAGCAGGACCGAAACCGCCAAACGAGGCTACCGGCCACGGGAGACGAAGCATTCAGCCATGCCCGATGGCGAGGCGTGTCGACGACCATTTCCCGTGAAAACGTGGGAGGGGCTCGGGACATGATGTCTGATGGAAGTGCTTGCCTGCTTCCGTCCCGACCCGCTTTTGCTCGATGATCCGGCGGACATCGACGTGGATCCCAACACGAGGCGTGGCGCCCCTGGGATCGGCGCGGCCCTGACCGTGGGCTGGGCGATGCTCACCGGCGTCGAACCTGCCAGCCCGCTGAAGCTGATGTTCATCGCGGGAATTGTGGGGTGCGCTGCGGGGCTGAAGCGTCTGCCAGCCGGTGCGCCAACCAAGTTGCCGGCTCTCCCGCCCAGTTAGTCCGGCTCCATGCGGCGTGTCGGCCCCAACACGCCGGGCAGCCCACCGATTGGGAATGGGCAACTGGGCAGGATGGTCAGGATGGTCAGGAATACTGACGCGGCTGCCGGGGTTCTTGGCAGGGGAGGCAGTCAGCGCCGCACAACTCACACGGCACCTCCCAACAGCGAAGCGGAGAACCACAATGACGGCAGCAACATCAGTTCAGCTCGGCGACGGCCTTGTTGTCAGCCCGCTCGGATTCGGCGGCATGGCCCTCACCCCGGTCTACGGCGAGGTTGACCCGGCCGAAGCGATAAAGACTCTGCACCACGCAGTTGATGCCGGCGTCAGCTTCATTGACACCGCGGATATCTACGGTGGAGGCAGCAATGAGGAGCTGATTTCCCAGCTACTCACGGAGCGCCGGGGCGAGATCCAGCTGGCCACCAAGTTCGCCCTGGTGGGCAACCCGGCCGCCGGTTACACGGATGTCCGGGGTGACGCCGCCTACGTGAAGCAGGCTGCAGAGGCCAGCCTCAAGCGCCTGGGCACGGATGTCATCGACCTCTACTACATGCACCGCCGTGACCTCCGCGTTCCGATTGTGGAAACCGTGGAGGCCATGGCGGAGCTCGTGCAGCAGGGCAAGGTCCGGCACCTTGGCCTGTCTGAAGTGACAGCCGAGGAGCTGCGCGAAGCAAGCAGCATCCACCCCATCGCCGCGGTCCAGAGTGAATGGTCCATCTGGAGCCGCGATGTGGAACGCAACGTTGTTCCGGCCGCGGCCGAGCTCGGCGTGGGTTTTGTGCCGTACTCGCCGCTGGGCCGGGGATTCCTCACCGGCACCGTTGACGTCTCCCAGCTGGGAGACAACGACTTCCGACGCCGGATCCCCCGTTTCGCCGACGGCGCCCTGGACGCCAACCAGGCCGTTGTGGCAGCCGTGCAGTCCGTCGCTTCAGAACTTGTGGTTTCAGGGCGCAGCGCAACGCCCGCACAGGTGGCGCTCGCCTGGCTGCTGGCGCAGGGCACACGGCTCGGCCTGCCGGTGGTCCCGATCCCCGGCACCCGCAAGGCCCGCCGGGTCGACGAAAACCTTGGCGCCCTCGCTTTGACCCTCACCACAGCGCAACTGGAGAAGCTCGACGCCGCTGCGGACGCCGTCGTCGGCTCCCGTTCCGCGGATCCCAAGTGGGTGTCCGAGGGCCGTGAATAGCGTTTCCGTAGACTGAGGCCCATGGACACACTCATTCACTCGTTGCGCGACATCACCATCCGCCGGATTTCGGTCGGCGAGATGGACAACAACGTGTATCTGCTCACCGCCAAGGCAACGGGTGCGCAGCTGCTGATCGACGCCGCCGACGACCTGCCCGCAATCCAGAGCCTGATCGCAGGCTCCTCTGCGGACAGTGAGGTGACACCGAAGCTCGCACTGATCGCCACCACACATCAGCACTGGGACCATGTCCGCGCGCTGCCAGGGCTCGTGAAAGCCACCGGGGTCAGGACATCAGCCGGCGTGGATGATGCCCCGGAGCTGCCGGTAGCCGTTGATGTACTGCTGGAGCACGGGGACGTCGGGAACTTCGACGGCTTCGATGTCACCGCAGTTCACCTGCGAGGGCACACGCCGGGATCCATCGCCTATGTGTACCGGGACCCGGCGGGCCCGGCGCACATTTTCTCCGGCGACTCGCTGTTCCCCGGGGGCGTTGGCAACACCCAGAAGGATCCGGAGCGGTTCCAGCAGCTGATCGCCGATGTCAGCGAGCGGCTGTTCGACGCGTACCCGGATGACACCGTGGTGCACCCGGGCCACGGCAGGCCCACCACCCTCGGCGCGGAACGCCCGCACCTGCAGGAGTGGCGCGCCCGCGGCTGGTAGGCCGCTTAAATGCCATCGAGTGCTCCGATAACGCCGTTATGATCCTGCTAAACGGCGTTTACGGAGCACTCGATGTTTAGTTTCAGAGCCTAGCGGCTGCGGCGCTCGTTAGAGGCCGGAGCCGAAGCACGGCGGGGGCCGCTGCGGGCCGGACGGCCTTCGCTGGAGCGGCCGTTGCCGCCGCCGGCGTAGGATCCACCGGAGTTGCCCCCTGTGTTGGAAGACCAGACAGCCTTGTTGCCTGCATTGCCTGAAGCCCCGGCACCTGCACGCTGGCCGGCTCCGCCTGTGCGGGCGCCGGTTCCGGCGGCACGCTGTCCCGTTGCCGGACGTCCGTTGCGCTGGCCTCCTGCTGCGCCGCCGCGCGGAGCCGAAGCACCGCGTGAGTCGCCGCGTCCTTCAGGTGCCCGCACGTCAGACCCGCGGCCAGCCGATGAACGGCCACCTGCTGCGGGTACGTCGTTGCGGTGCGTGTAGGCAGTGCTGCGGGCGCGTGAGCTGCGGCGTTCGGCGCGCTCGGCGTCCATGCGGTCTTCGTTCTTCTCCGTGACGCGCTCTGCAGCGTTGCGGGCAGCAGCCTGGCCCTCGTAAGCCACGGCGCGGCGGTCAGCACGGGCAAGATCGGTGCGCGGGGCTTCTGACGAAACCCGCCCGCGGCCGCCACGTCCACCACGGCCACCCGCGGTGGGTGCAGCCTGGGTGGTGCGGCGTGCGCGCTTGCGCTCGGCGTTGGCGCCGGTGGAGCCTCCGCCGCCCTGCTGCGACTTGGCCGCCAGTAGTGCCGCACGGGTGCGGGGATCGATCTTGTCGGCCATTTCGCCCACCAGTTCAGCAACCAGCGGGGAGTTGGCGGTGACGCGCTCGAAGTTAACCTCGACGCCGGCAGCCTTCATCAGCTTCTTGACGTCAGACTGCTGCTCCGGCAGGGTCAGAGTGACCACAGTGCCATCCGAGCCCGCTCTGGCCGTACGGCCTGAGCGGTGCAGGTAAGCCTTGTGTTCTGTGGGCGGGTCAACGTGGATGACCAGTTCGATGTCGTCCACGTGGACGCCGCGGGCTGCGACGTCGGTGGCCACCAGGACACGGACCTCGCCGGAGGAGAACTCCGCCAGGTTGCGGTCACGCGCATTCTGCGACAGGTTGCCGTGAAGGTCGACGGCGGGGATGCCGGCGTCCGTCAGGGTTTTGGCCAGCTTGCGTGCGTGGTGCTTGGTGCGCATGAACAGCACACGGCGTCCGGCACCCGAGGCGAGCTCAACAATCAGCTGCTTCTTGACGGTCTGGTCGTTGACCACCAGGACGTGGTGTTCCATGGTGGTGACCGAGGCCTGGGGATCATCCACGGCGTGCGTCAGCGGGTTGGACAGGTAACGCTGGACGATTTTGTCCACACCGTTGTCCAGTGTCGCCGAGAAGAGCAGGCGCTGGCCCTTGGCGGGGGTCATGTCCATGAGCTTCTTGACGACCGGCAGGAAGCCGAGGTCGGCCATATGGTCGGCCTCGTCCAGCACGGTGATTTCCACGGCTTCGAGGGTCAGGATGCGCTGGCGGATGAGGTCCTCCAGGCGGCCCGGGCAGGCGATGACAATGTCAACGCCGGCGCGCAGTGCCTTTTCCTGGCGGGCCTGGGAGATGCCGCCGTAGATCACCGTGGTGGTCAGGCCCATGGCCTTGGCCATCGGCTCGATGGTGGCGTTGATCTGCGTAGCCAGCTCGCGGGTGGGTGCAAGGACCAGGCCCATGGGGCGGCCCGGCTTGCGGAAATGCTTGGCTTCGCGCTCAGCGAGTCGTGCTACAAGCGGGATAGCGAAAGCAATGGTCTTACCGGAGCCAGTGCGGCCGCGGCCAAGGACATCGCGTCCGGCCAGGGTGTCCGGGAGGGTTTTCACCTGGATGGGGAACGGGGTTTCAATTCCCTGTGCGGTGAGGGTGTCGGCGAGGGCCTTGGGCGTGCCAAGGGCAGCGAAAGTAGTCATGTATTTCAAGGGTCTTTCTGGCGGTATCCGTGAGGATATCGGCCCCGATGCCGGTTGGCTCAGGGGTTCGCCGAAGAAAAGTCAGGTGGTCAACCGGGCTGCTGCCAAACATACAAGGCGGCGGCTGGGACCAAATAGAACGCGTTCATCGACGCAGGATGTGCCTCTCACATGAAAATAGCCCACTCCCTGCC
This sequence comes from Micrococcaceae bacterium Sec5.7, assembly GCA_039636785.1. Classification (NCBI taxonomy): domain Bacteria; kingdom Bacillati; phylum Actinomycetota; class Actinomycetes; order Micrococcales; family Micrococcaceae; species Micrococcaceae bacterium Sec5.7. The sequence continues at coordinate 3,534,589 of CP144169.1, forward strand.
GGACGAATCCTTGGGGCGAACCGGTTGATGAACCAGTTCAAAAGTGGGCATCACTGCACATCAAGTTCCACCAGTCTATCATCCGCCTGACCAGGGCCCCGACATCCCACTCCCCGCCCCCTCCCACTTCCCCAACTGACCGGCATTAGATGTCGTTATCAGCGCTCAAAACGACATCTAATGCGACCCAGTTGGGCTGGGAACCGTTGCCATGCCGGGCGCCGTGGAGCAGGCTGGAGCCATGACGGAACACGGCAGGGATCATCCGGGAGCGCACCACCAGGATCAAGGCAACACGCACGACGGCGCCGCTCACCTTTGGGACCAAATGTACCGGACCCGCCCGCGCATCTGGAGCGGGAAGCCCAACCCCCAGTTGGTGCGGGAGGCATCCGGGCTGAAGCCGGGCCGGGCTCTGGACCTCGGCTGCGGCGAAGGCGCCGATGCCCTGTGGCTCGCACAGCAGGGCTGGACGGTCACCGCCGTCGACGTGTCCGCCGTCGCGCTTGGACGCGCTGCGGCGCATGCCGCGGAGGCAAAGCACGGGCCCCGGATCACGTGGGTGCAGCAGGATCTGGCGGCGTGGCAACCCGAAGCGGAATTCGATCTCGTGTCCGCGCAGTTCCTGCATTCTCCGGCCCTTCCATGGCAACAATCGCTCAAGGCGGCGGCATCGGCCGTGCGGCCGGGCGGCACCCTGCTGATTGTGGGCCACCACCCGGACCGGCTGCCGCCCTGGGGCAGCCACATGTCAGCTGACAGGTTCTTCACGCCTGAGCAGCTGGCATTCGAGCTCCATCCCACCAGACCGGGCTGGCGGCTGGACGTGGCGGCCAGCCGGGAGCGCGCGGTCGAGGGCCCGGACGGGCAGCGGGCCACGATCGCCGACGCCGTATTGCGGGCCACTAGGGAAGGTGGGCAGCTGTGAGGTACGCCGTCGATCCGCGCGTCGACGAATATATCGACGCATTGCCGGACTGGCAGCAAGCCATCTGCCATGAGGTCCGGAGTGTGGTCCACGCCGCCGACCCCGAGGTCGTCGAAACCATCAAGCGAACGAAACGAATCGTCCGTACTTCGTACTCCAGGGCAACATCTGCGCACTGCTGGCAGCCAAGGACCACGTCAATCTGTTCCTGTACGACGGCGCCATGGTCCCTGATCCCGAACACATCATCGCGGCAGGACATGACAACAAGACCGCACGCACCGTTGCCTTCCGCCAAGGTGAGGCGGTCAACGCCGCCGCACTTATCGAAATGCTCAAGTGCATCATCGCCAACAACCGCTCCGGCGGCAGGCACAAGATGAAAGGCGGTCGTTAGCCCGGCCGCGCAGCTGAGGGACGAACGGCTGGACCATCGCTCGCGTTGACAGGTTCATGCTCGGTTCGAAAACCCGGCGGACAAGGGTCGACACTTGGTTCCACGAACCTCGACATTTGTCGAGTAACTTTCCCTCCAGCCGCCAGGCCAGGACGCCGGCCTGCGGCTCCGGACGGGCTGCGCACGCCCTCTCCGCTAAACGCGGCACCACGCGGGAGAATGCCCTTTCCCGACGCTCGGCGAGGACGCGCCGGGCAGTCGCCGTGGCTGCCCGGACCGCCCATCGGCGCGGACCGGCCGCCCGCCGGAGGGTTCGGAACGGCCCGAAACGTGGACCTATTGTTGATCCACAAGCCCGATCTGTTACCTCCGTCACATCTGTGAGGGATCCGCACTGTCGGCGTTGCGGCCCTCCGGTTCCCGCTTCGCCCCGCCCGTGACAAGGAAAGAAGCATTTATGTCTGAACGCACCACCACGGTTGCCGCGAACACCGCAACCGAATCCGCCACCGGGGGCCACAGCCAGGAACCGCATCTGGCCCGCGCGCTGGGCAACCGCCATATCCAGCTGCTCGCCATCGGCGGCGCCATCGGCACCGGCCTGTTCATGGGCTCCGGCAAGACCATCTCACTGGCCGGCCCGTCCGTGATCTTCGTCTACATGATCATCGGCTTCATGCTGTTCTTCGTGATGCGGGCCATGGGTGAGATCCTGCTTTCCAACCTGAAGTACAAGTCCTTCAGCGACTTTGCCGGGGATCTCCTGGGCCCGTGGGCCAGCTTCTTCACCGGCTGGTCCTACTGGTTCTTCTGGGTGGTCACCGGCGTCGCCGACATCGTGGCCATCGCCGGCTACGTCGACAAGCTCGCTCCGGGAACACCGTTGTGGATCCCGGCGCTCATCACGCCCCTGGTGCTGATCGTGCTGAACCTTCCCAGCGTCAAGGCCTTTGGTGAGGCGGAGTTCTGGTTCGCCATCATCAAGGTGGTGGCCATCGTCGCACTGATCGCCACCGGCGTGGTCATGATCGCCACCCACTTCACGTCGCCCAACGGCGCGGTGGCCAATCTGGCCAACATGTGGAACGACGGCGGAATGTTCCCCCATGGGATGTTCGGCTTCGTCCTCGGCTTCCAGATTGCCATCTTCGCCTTCGCCGGCATCGAGCTGGTGGGCACCGCCGCCGCGGAAACCAAGGACCCCGAAAAGAACCTGCCCCGGGCCATCAACTCCATACCGGTCCGTGTCCTGCTCTTCTACGTGGGCGCCCTGGTGGTCATCATGGCGGTCAACCCGTGGCGCAGCATCGACGCCGCCAGCAGCCCGTTCATCGGCATGTTCACCCTGGCCGGCCTGGGCATCGCCGCCGTCGTCATCAATCTGGTGGTGCTGACCTCCGCAGCCTCCAGCGCCAACTCCGGAATCTACTCCACCTCCCGCATGGTTTATGGCCTGGCCCAGGACGGCAACGCACCGAAGGCCTTCGGGAAACTGAGCATCCGCAAGGTTCCGCAGAACGCCCTGCTGTTCTCCTGCATCTTCCTCTTGGCCGGACTGGTCCTGCTCTACTCCGGCGACTCCGTCATCGGCGCCTTCACCATCGTCACCTCAGTGGCGTCGGTGCTGACAATGTTTGTCTGGTCCATGATCCTCATCAGCTACATCGTGTTCCGCCGGCGCAGGCCCGCGCTGCACGCGGCCTCGGCCTTCAAGATGCCGGCCTCGCGCGTCATGCCGTATGTGGTGCTGGCGTTCTTCATCTTCATGCTCGTGGCGCTGGCTCAGGCCGCTGACACGCGTCTTGCGCTGGTGGTGGCGCCGGTCTGGTTCATCTTGCTGGGCGTGGCGTGGTACTTCAACCGCCAGACCCCCCTCCAGCAGGCCCGGATCGAAGAATGGAAGGCCATGTCCACAGCCGAAAAAGTCGACGTCGCCCGCTGACCCCGGCCGCGGTGCAGGCAGTCTCCCTTTGCCTGCACCGCGGCGCGGCGGCCCCTGCCGTTAGCGCGTCTCAGCCGGGTCACGACAACACTTAGGCCGAAGCAGGATCCTTCTGCAGCTTCTTCGGTCGCGTGGCAACCCTCGGCGCAATGGCCACCGCGGCTACGGCGATGACCGCCGCCAGTGCGAAGACCCCCGAAAACGAGCCCGCCGTCGTCGTAAATGCCGAGAACACAATGCCCGTGGTCGCCAGCGCCAGCGCCCCGCCGAGGGAATCGGAAATGGACATCGCCGAGCTGTTGAAGCCTTCGGTGTCCTTCGTGGACAGTGCCAGTGTCATAACGCTCAGGCGCGGATACATCAGGCCCATGCCCGCACCGGCGAAGATCCAGCCGGCAATCGCGACGGCGGCCGGCCAGCTGAACGCTGTCGTTGCCAGAGCCAGGACGACGGCGGCGAGCACCAGGACCGAACCGATCCGCACCGCCGCACTGTGGATCAGCCGCGCGCCGAGCCGGCCCTGGATTGCCGAAGCCCCGGCCCACGCCAACGCGCCGCCGGTGAGTGTCAGGCCGGCAAACGTGGGCGGGAAGGCGTAGCGCTCAATCAGCAGGTACGGCAGGTAGACCTCGGCCCCGAAGAATGCGGCCGAGGCAAGCCCGCGTGTGAGGATGACGCTGGGCAATCCGCGCCGGGCGGTCAGGGTTCCTCCCGGCACGAGCGGGCGGACGGCAACCAGGGCAACCGCGACGGCGGCAACGGCCAGCAGCGCTCCGGCCACGGGGACGCTGGCTATGCGGACCTCGGCTGAGAGGTTCAGGCCGAGGACTGCCAACGCAGCGAGTGCGGCCCAGGCCATCCGGCCGAAGACCCACGGGGTGGGCCTGGGGGTGTGCCTGGCCGATTTCGCTTTGCCTTCCGGTGCGCGGTCCAGCCCCCGGAGCGCGGGCACAATCATCACCAGCGCCGGGATCACCAGCCCCACCACGCCGAGGAATACCCAGTGCCAGCTGGCAATCTGTGCGACGATCCCGGCGGCGAACGGCCCAACGAGGGATGGGATGACCCATGCGGCGGCGAAGGCCGCGAAGATCTTGGGGTGCAGCGTGCCCGGATAGACACGCGCCACCACCACGTAGAGGGCAACCGTCATGGCGCCGCCGCCGAGCCCCTGGACCAGCCTGCCGGCCAGGAGCGCGGTCATGGATCCGGCGGTTCCGGCGATCAGCAGGCCCAGCACGAACATCGCTACCGAGGCATACAGCGGCGCGGACGGCCCCCGCCGGTCAGACCAGTTCCCTGCAGCCACCATGCCGATCACACCGGTGGCGAGCGGGCCCGCGAAAGCCAGGGCGTACAGGCTCGCCCCGTCAAGCTCCCGGCTGACCAGCGGCATGATGGTGGTCACCGCCAGCGATTCGAACGCGCCCAGAAACACCAGAGCGCAGGCGCCGATGGTCACCCACACATAGGGGCGCTGCAGGATGCCGGCGGGCGGGCTGGAGACGGAAACGGCGGAATCGCGCACAGTGATGGCCTGATCAGTTGTCATGGACGCAACCCTAGAACCTCAACTATGGTTGAGGTCAAGGATCCGTCCTGCGGGCGGAATGACATATTGCAACTAAGGGGAAGCATGCCACAGCTCGCCGGTGGAGCACACCATGCCCTCAGCATCGGCGAGCTGTCGGAACGGAGCGGGGTGGCGCCGTCGGCCCTTCATTTCTACGAACGCAACGGGCTGATCGACTCGGAACGGACCTCCGGCAACCAGCGGCGGTACCGCCGCGACATGCTGCGGCGCGTGGCATTCATCCGCGTCTCGCAGCGGGTGGGCATTCCCTTGAAGGACGTCCGCGCGGCACTGGAATCCCTGCCGGAAGGGCGGACACCCACCAAACGCGACTGGTCCAGGCTCTCGCGGCTCTGGCGCTCCGAGCTCGATTCGCGCATCGAGGCCCTGGAGCATCTCCGGCGCGACCTCGACGGATGCATCGGCTGCGGCTGCCTCAGTCTGAAAGCATGCAGGCTGCAGAACCCCGGCGACGAGCTGGGCGGCACCGGCTCCGGCCCTCGCCGCTGGGAACCCTAACCCGGGTCTCCAAACGCCCCCAAACTAGCTGGCAGCAGGTGTCGTTTTGAGCGCTCAAAACGACACCTGCTGTCAGTCAGTTGGGCCCTTCACTTCGGGACCGGGGACGACGACGGCGCCACTCGCCGTCGAGTCCGGGGTCAGCATCCAGCCCACGCGCTTCGCCGTATTCAGCATGACGACGCTCTCAACCAGTTCGATGCCCGGAATGCGCTGCTGGATGGCGAGTTCCATCTCCAGGACGTCGGCCAGCGAGCGCAGCCACATGATGATCACAAAGTTGGTCCGGCCGGTGGTGGATGCCGTGAACCTGACGTTCCGGACGGCCCGGAGTTCGGTCGCGGCGGCCTCGTGCCCTCCCGGCGGAACGTTCGCGAACCACTGGCAGGTGACCGGGTACGCGGAGTACTTCTGCGCGATTTCGCAACGGAAGGACAGCAGCCTGCTGGAAAGCACCCGGCCAAGCTGCCGCTGCACCGTGGCGGGATGCCGCCCCAGTGCGCGAGCAATCTCGGCCGCTGACGCCCGGCCGTCACGTGCCAGGAACGGAAAGAGCGCGAGGTGGCTGTCCGGGAGGGGCGCGCTGACGGCGTCGGACGTGGACGGACCTGCAGCCTCCGGTCCGGCCAGGGACCGCAGCGCCTGCTGCTCTGCCCGGCTCAGCACATTGAGCCGCCACGCGTAACCGCTCGTGTGGATCCGGGTGCACAGCGAGGTCTGGTATTTCGTCAGTCCGCGGATCTCCCTGAGCCGGGGCACGATCTGGTTGCTGAACTCCCCCAGATTCCGGGTGATCACCGTCAGCATGAGGTCCCGGTTGCTCGCTGCCTCCTCCACGGTGATCACTTCCGGGATCGCGGCGAGCGCGGCCGTGACGTCGGGCCTGAGGTGCATCTCGCAATCCACATCCACCAGCGCCAGGCAGGCGTTCGTGGGATCGCCCATGAGATGCGCCGTGGTCCATGCAGCACCTGCGGCACGCAGCCGGTCCCACCTCGTCGCCAGCGTCGTGGCATGGACGCCGAGGACGTCGGCGGCGTCCGACCAGCTGATGCGGGGGGAGATCTGCAGGGCATTGATCAGCCGAAGATCCTCTTCACTGAGTTCCATCAGCGACTCCTTCATTATCAGCGCGCGAATCCTGTTAATTCTGGCATCTAAATGAATCTTTTCAGTGGTTCGGAAGATTGTGAAGCCCGTCACCACACAATGGCAATACAGGAAACCCGGAATCCGATTGCAGGCCAGGAGAACACATGACCATCACCACCGACGCCAGGGAATTGCAGGACGACATTGCCCGGTTCCGCCACGAGCTCCACCGCGAACCGGAGATCGGCCTGCAGCTCCCGCGCACCCAGGAAAAGGTGCTCAAGGCGCTGGACGGTCTTCCCTACGAAATCACGCTCGGCCGGGATACGACGTCGGTCACCGCAGTGCTGCGCGGCGGCGCCGGCCACGCCTCCGCCGACAAGCCCGTCGTGCTGCTGCGCGCCGACATGGACGGCCTGCCTGTCCAGGAAAAAACCGGCGTGGACTTCACCTCGAGGATCGACGGCGCCATGCACGCCTGCGGCCACGACCTCCACACCTCCATGCTCGCCGGGGCCGCCACCCTCCTGGCCGAACACCGGCACCAGCTGGCCGGGGACGTCGTCCTGATGTTCCAGCCCGGCGAAGAGGGCTTCGATGGTGCCAGCTACATGATCCGCGAAGGCGTACTGGATGCAGCCGGCCGCCGCGTTGACGCCGCCTACGGCATGCATGTGTTTTCCTCCTTGGAGCCCCACGGCAAGTTCTGCACGAAGCCCGGGGTAATGCTCAGCTCCTCGGACGGCCTGGTTGTCACCGTGCTGGGCGCCGGCGGCCACGGTTCCGCCCCGCATTCGGCCAAGGATCCCGTGACGGCGGCCGCGGAAATGGTCACGGCCCTCCAGGTCATGGTGACCCGCCAGTTCAACATGTTCGATCCCGTAGTCCTGTCCGTCGGTGTGTTCCACGCCGGCACCAAGCGCAACGTCATCCCGGAAACCGCCCGCATCGAGGCCACCATCCGGACGTTCACCGAAGAATCCCGGCAGAAGATGATGGAGGCAGTGCCGCGGCTGCTCCGCGGAATCGCGGGAGCCCACGGCCTGGACGTCGATGTGGACTACAGGCAGGAGTACCCGCTCACCATTACGGATGTGGACGAGACCCACACCGCTGAAAACGTCATCACCGGGCTGTTCGGCGAATCCAGGCTCTCCCGCTGGGCCACGCCGCTGAGCGGATCCGAGGACTTCTCACGCGTGCTGGCCGAGGTACCTGGCACGTTTATCGGCCTGAGCGCCGTGCCGAAGGGCAACGACCACGCGACGTCCCCGTACAACCACTCGCCGTACGCCACGTTCGACGACGGCGTGCTGGCCGACGGGGCCACCCTTTATGCGGAACTCGCCATTTCGCGGCTCGCCACATTGGCATCCGCGCCAGCAGCCGCGCCAGCGTCCGCCAACAACGCGTCCTAGACCCACCATCCCGGAGAGAAAACCATGACCATTACCGTCAACCCTCAGCTCACCGACCGGGCGTCTACCCGGAAAACCATCATCGGCACCGGCATCGGCAACGCCGTCGAATGGTACGACTGGGCCATTTACGCCACCTTTACCCCGTTCATCGCCAGCCAGCTGTTCAGCAAGGCGGACCCGGCGTCGGCGGTGCTATCCACGTTGGCGATCTTCGCCGTCGGCTTCGTTGCCCGCCCCTTCGGCGGCTTCCTCTTCGGCTGGATCGGTGACCGTGTTGGCCGCAAGACCTCCATGACCTTGGCCGTTGGCCTGGCCTCCGTGGGCAGCCTGATGATCGGCATCGCTCCCACCTTTGCGAGCGTCGGCGCGTGGGCCTCGCTCATGCTGCTGGTGGCCCGGCTGGTCCAGGGCCTGGCACACGGCGGCGAGCTGCCGTCGTCGCAGACGTACCTCTCCGAGGTGGCGCCCAAGGAAAAGCGCGGCTTCTGGGCAACCCTGATCTACACGTCCGGCACGGTGGGCATCCTGTTCGGTACGCTGCTGGGCGCTGTCCTGAACATGGCGCTCAGCACGGAAGTCATGAATGCCTGGGGCTGGCGCATCCCGTTCCTGATCGGCGCAGCCCTGGGCCTCTACGCGCTCATCATGCGGTCCCGTCTGCACGAAAGCGACGTCTTCGAGGGTGAGTCACCCACCGAGAAACGCGCGCCGATCTGGCCGCAGATTGTCCGTCACCGCAAGCAGGCCATGCAGGTGATCGGCCTGACGGTTGGGCTCACCGTCATCTACTACGTCTGGGGCGTTGTGGCTCCGAGCTACGCCACCACCGCGCTGAAGATCGACCGCGGCGAAGCCCTGTGGGCGGGCGTCATCGGCAACCTTGTATTCATCGCCGCGCTCCCCTTTTGGGGCAAGCTCTCTGACCGCATCGGCCGCAAAAAGGTCCTGTGGGCAGGCGCGATCGGCACCGGCATCATGCACTTCCCCATGACGTGGCTGCTCAAGGACTCCGCCTGGCAGCTGGCCGCGAGCATGTCCGTGATGCTCATCTTCATCGCCGCGAGCGCCGCGATTGTTCCCGCGGTGTACGCCGAGCTGTTCCCCACAAGCATCCGGACCGTGGGCGTCGGCGTCCCGTACTCCATCTGCGTGGCAGTGTTCGGCGGAACCGCACCGTACCTGCAGCAGTGGCTGGGCACCACCATGCAGATGCCTAACCTGTTCAATGTGTACGCGGTGGTGTTGCTGGCTATCAGCGCAGTGTTCGTCTTCAGCATCCCCGAGACCATGGGCAAGGACCTGACTCAGTAGCCGGCCTGACAGCCCAGCTGGGTAGCAGCAGACGCTGTTTTGCGTGCTCAAAACGACTGTTAAGTCTCATGTCTTATTGGACACTCATGTCTCAGGACCTCGTGGACACTTGGTTGGGGTTTGCTCAGATGCATGAACAAACCCCAACCCGATATCAAGATCCGTCACGCAGTCGCCACCTGGCCGGCGGATGCCCCGCGCGGGGCCGTGAGTGCGTTCTGCAAAAAACACCAGGTGTCCCGGGCCTGGTTCTACCAGGTCCGCGCCGCAGCCGTGGCTGTGGGGCCGGTGAAGGCGTTGGAGAAGAAGCCCCCGATCCCCTTGGGCAGGCCTTCCGCCACGGCCCCCGCCATGGTCGATCTCGTGGTGGACACGCGTGCCGGGCTCATGCAGGCCGGGTTCGACCACGGCCCGCTGTCGGTGGTGGCCAAGCTGACCCGGCAGGGCTTCGCTCCGCCGTCGCGGGCGACCGTGGCCAGGATCTTCTCCCGGGCCGGAGCCGCGGTCCCGGAGCCGCGGAAGAAGCCCCGCAGCGCCTACCGGAGATTCGTCTACCCGCAGCCGAACGGATGCTGGCAGATCGACGCGACCGAGTGGCTCCTGGCCGGCGGAACGAAGGTCGCGGTCTTCCAGCTCATCGACGACCATTCCCGCCTGGCACTGGCCTCGCTGGTGGCCACCGGGGAGACCAGCGCGGCAGCGATCGCCATTGCCACCCTGGCCATCGAACGCCACGGCGTGCCGGAGAAATTCCTGTCCGATAATGGTGCGGCCCTGAACCCGACCCGGCGCGGACGCACGGGCGCCCTGGTCGGGTTCCTCAAAGCCAGGGGTGTGCAGCCGATCACCGGGAAACCCCACAAACCCACCACCCAGGGCAAGAACGAACGCTTCCACCAGACCCTGCACACCTACCTTCACCGGCAACCGCCGGCCGAATTGATGTCCGAACTGCAGGCCCAGATCGACGCGTTCGACCGCTACTACAACACCGAACGCGAACACCAGGCCCTGGCCCCCGGCCTGACCCCGCAGGAGGCCTGGGACGCCACTCCCAAGGCGCCCGGACCCACACCGCCGGAACCGGACGCGGCCGCCGGCACGGAACGCCGCAGCACCCAACGGCGCGTCGACCGCCAGGGCTGCGCCACCGTCCTGGGGACCCACTTCAGGATGGGCAAGGAACACATCGGCGCAACCGTGCATATCGTCTATGACGAGGCCACCATCTTGTTCTTCGACCCCCACGGCACCGAGATCATCAGCCACCCCAGACCCGCCAAGGGAACAGCCTACGTCGGCAACGGCAAAACCATACGGCCACACTCAGGCATCGCGGCCGACCCCGTCGGAGCACGCAAGAAGAGAAAACACTACCCACGAAAAACCGGCACCACACCACAACCAGCCCAGGACCCCTCAGGACAACCGTCTACATGGTCATGAGACACCAAGTGTCTACAAGAACGTGAGACATGAACTGTCTACGAGCTCCTGAGACATGACACGCGCGCAAAACAGCGTCTGCTGCTACCCAGTCGGGGGACAAAGCACGACGGCGGCGACCGGCTTTCGCGGCTCAGTCGCCGATGAAGCGGTTCCGCCCCGCGCGGTACCCGAACACGCCAGCCAGGGTGCCAACAACCAGAAACAGCACACCTGCGGCGGTAAACGAACCCGTGGACTGGTGCAGCTGGCCCACCATCAGCGTTCCGGTGGAGCCCAGCCCGTAGCCCACCCCCTGCATCATTCCGGAGAGGTGCGCGGCAGCGTGGCCGTCCCGGGTGCGGACCATGATCATGGTCAGTGCCACCGCCGTCAGGCTTCCCTGGCCCAGTCCTAGCAAGCCGGTCCACACCCAGATCAGGTCCAGCGGTCCGAAGATGCTCAGCGCGAATCCCCCGCCGGTCATCAGCGCCACCACGGTATTGATGACGCGCTGGTCGCGGAACCTCGTGGCCAGCGCCGGCGCAAAAAGAGAACCCAGCATCTGCAGCACAATCGATGCCGACACGATAACCCCGGCCGTCCCACCGCCAACGCCGCGTTCGCGCAGGATCGGCGCCAGCCAGGCGAAAACGCTGAAGGACATCATGGCCTGCAGCACCATAAAGATGGTCACCTGCCAGGCAACCGCCGAGCGCCACACACTGACTCCCTCCGCCCGAGATGTGTGGCGTCCCTGGTGCTGCCTGGCGGCCAGCGGCAGAAACAGCAGAAGCACGACGGCGGCGGGCATCGCCCAGACCCACAGCGCCGCAGGCCATTCGCCCGTTGCACTGAACACGGGGTAGGTGAACCCGGCACCCAAGGCCGCCGAGGCGCAGATGGCTGTGGTGTAGAGCCCGCCCATGAGCCCGAGCCGGTGCGGGAAATCGCGTTTCACTAGGCCGGGAAGCAGCACATTGCACAGCGCGATCGCGGCACCGCAGGCAGCGGTTCCGGCCAGCAGCGCCGGTAGATGCCCGGCCCCGGGGAACTCCACAGGACGGAGCAGCAGGCCCGTAGTCAGCACCGCCATGGCACCAAGAAGCACCCGTTCGGCGCCGAAGCGCCGCGCAAGAACAGGTGCCAGCGGCGCAAAGACACCCAGCAGTGTCACCGGCACCGTGGTAAGGACCACTACCGCCCAGCCCGGCAGGCCGGCACCGGCCGTGAGTTCCGGGAGCACCGCCGCAAAACTCGAGAACACCGTGCGCAGGTTCAGCCCGATCAGCACCAGGCACACGCCAAGGTAGATCAGTACCCGGGTGCTGCCGACGTGCGTGGGCCCGGCTGCGGGCACTTCATCGATTTCGGCGTCCACCAGCGTGCTGGGGCCGCCGTCGCGAACGTCCCGGCGCACTGCATTCTTCGCCGCTGCATTCCTCGCTTCGGTCACGCGCCCATTCTTGCAGGAGCTTTCGCAGGATTGCGCACTGGTCCCCCACAGACCTTCCACGGGGATCGTGGTCCGGGACCCTGGATGAGCGGCAACGGCAGCCGCTGCCGGGCCAGGCTGCCGGAAGTTATCCACATAGGCCAGAAATCAGTGTCGGCTTCCATCGCCCGGCAAATACTGTGGGCTGAACGGGCCGGACTCCGCAAGATCTGGCCACTGAACCCATGGGAGACACATGAGCGTGCCGCAGACGCAAGAGATCAACCATCAGCCTGCACCCCTGAATCAACGCGGCAGCGGCTCTGGAGTAGCGAGCCTCGTGTTTGGCATGCTGATAATTCCCAGCATGTTGCTCACCGTTATGCCCAGTCTGCTTGTGGCACTCTTCACGCGTCCGGACGAAGGCAGTGGAGGCCGTGACTGGGCGGCGATTGCGGTCTTCTGGAGCCTGCCGGTGCTATTCGGTGTGCTTAGCCTGGTCCAGGCCATACCTGCCGTTAGGCGCTCCGTGCCACATTCGAACAGCTGGAGTGCCGCCGTCGCCGCGCTGTGGATTTTGGGGTCTGAGGGCATTCTGTACTTTGCCTTGGCGGCCGCCCGCGGAAGTTTCCGGATCTTTCTTTGAACCAGTGCCGCTCAGTCGCCGGTCCCGGTGCCGGGAAACCACATCGTTCTGCTTTCCCGCCACCGTCCTGCAGGCAATCTCAACTATTCTGGAAGGGATGAGTGAAACCCCAGAAAACCCCCAGCTGTCCGACGCCGCCTCGCCGGAAACACCGCAACCTGCCCGCCTCGTGACACCCGGCACCCAGGCCTCGTTAGGCACGTACGGCGGCAGGCCCGTCAGTTTCGTGCGCCGCGGCACCCGGCTGCAGGGGCGCCGACAGGCGGCGTGGGAAGAGCACGCGGACCGCTGGGCGATCGACGTCCCCCGCCACATCGCCAACACTTCGGTCCACCCGGATTACACGTTCGACGCCGAAACCGAGTTCGGCCGAAAGGCGCCGCTGATCGTGGAGATCGGCTCAGGGCTGGGCGACGCCGTGTGCCATGCAGCGGAAGCGAACCCGGCCACCGATTTCCTCGCCGTTGAGGTCTACACGCCAGGGCTCGCCAACACCATCATCAAGATCAACAGCCGCGGGCTGAGCAACGTCCGCGTGGTGGAGGCCAACGCCCCCGAGGTCCTGGCCACCATGCTGCCGGCAGGCTCGGTGACCGAGCTGTGGGTCTTTTTCCCTGATCCGTGGCACAAATCGCGGCACCACAAGCGCCGCCTCATCCAGCCGGCGTTCGCCGAGCTAGCTGCAAAGTCCCTCAGGCCCGGCGGGCTGTGGCGCATCGCCACCGACTGGTCCAACTACGCCGTGCACGTCCGGGAAGTGCTGACCGGCTCCACGGACTTTGAAAACATGCACGACGGCGAGCGCAGCGGCCCTGAAAGCCCCCTCACCCAGGTGTGGGAATCCGGCGTCGAGTCCCTGGTGGGCGGCGCGCCCGTCAAAGAAGGCCGGGCACCGGTGAGCACCGAACACACCGGCCCCAACGAGGGCGTCGACGTAGCGGGCGGCTGGGCGCCGCGGTTCGACGGCCGCGTCCTCACGAGCTTTGAAGGCAAGGCCCACGAAGCGGGCCGGATGATCTTCGACCTCTGTTACCGCCGCCTGTAACGGCGGCGGTCGCCGGCGCTGCCCGGGATTGCCGGCGCTGCCCGGGATCGACTGCGTAACAAGGATCGATTGCGCAACAAGGCGTCAGCTGACGCTGATGGCGCCCACTACCTCTTTAAGCATGCTGATCCGCGGCTCGATCCCGGGGTTGACGCAGGGCCAGATCACCACAACTCCGATGAACCGGTTCTTTTCCCACAGGCCCACCGTAGCGGCGGCTTTTGCGGAACCGTCGGCGTCGTCATAACCAACCACGACGGCGTAAGTGGCTTTGCCGGGAAGGTTCAGTTCGCCTTCCGTCAGCAGGGTTCCGGCACGCTCTTCGAGGTAGAAGCCGGACATCAGGTGCGCCCAGCCGGTGGCCGCGGGCGCGTCCTGCACCGAGTTGTCGTCCTTGATGACGGTCACCAGGATGTCACCCAGGAGGCCGTACTGTTCGGTGTTGGGGCCCGCAGTGGAATCGCCCAGTATCTGCGTGTGCTCCGGAAATTCTGCCGTGAAACCAAGCGGTGATTCAATGTGCACTGACATGATGTGTGATTGCTCCTTCAGCAATGGCCGGGATGCCTTATGGTCCTGGAGTGTTAGAGCTGCTCAAGCTTCGTGTCGTTCGGCACCTTGTGGTACGTGGTGACGTTGGTCGTTGCGGAATTTTCCGTGCTGACCTTGACCTCGCCGGCCTCCAGGTCGAATCCGGCCTCATTCTTGGCCGTCAGAACGCTGTTAACCTGCACCGTGGCGGAACCGGCATCGTAGAGACGGGCCGCGTCTGCTGCGGCACCGGCAGTGTTGCCGATGGCCACATTCTTCATGTAGCTGTCGATCACGGCCTTGTTCTCCGGTGAGTAATCCACATCGATCTTAACCGTGCCCTGGGTTCCTGCCGTGATGCTGGACTCGACGTTGGCTGCCTTAACGACCATGCCTTCCTTCAGCCCCTGCGCCACGGTTCCCTCCATTGACAGTGAAACGGAGCTGATGCTGTTGTCCTTGTCCATGCTGACTTCCAGGCCGCCCTTGCCTGATGCCTCAAACGTCCGGCCGTTCAGGTCCAGGGAACCTTCGGCGGAGACCTCGGCGCTGGCCGTGGAGGTGCCGTCCGTCAGGTTCTTTGCGGACAGGCTGTCCCACCACTTGGCCTGTGCCTCGGGGCTGGCATCGGACATCTTGTCCAGCCCGGCCCCGAGCTCTTTGCGGTGGGCGGCACCTCGGCCGCTTCCTTCGCTTTCTCCTTGAGCCAGTTCGATGCCTTCTCAATGAAGCCGGGGCCGCTGCTTGTACTGCCGGTACTGCCTGCTGAAGATTTCTCCTGCTCCTCGGCATGCTCCAGCAGGATTTTGGAGTGCTGGCGGAGGCTGGAAACCGCACGTTCGATGCTGGGCGGTGGCTTCCGGTCCAGTCCTGTCTGAAGCGTTCGTCGTCGCCGCCTTTCCAAGGAGCCGCCAGGATCTGGCTCTGCAGCGACGAAGCCCTGCTGCTGAGCAGCGCGGCGGCTTTGTCGGCGGCCTCGGCCAACGCGCGAAGCTGGCTGACGTCAGCGCCGTAAAAAGTCATGGTGTCTCCCCCGGAGAAGCGCGCGGTTCAGGGTCCATCGCTGATCCATATCGTTGCACAGCGCCCTGATCCCTGCCATGGGGATCACTCCCCATGGGCAAGCAGTTCCAGCCCCTCAGCTACCACGCGGCCGTTGTGGATCACGGCACGGTCCGGCAACCGGTCCACGGCCCTCGATCACCGTGACTCCGGCTCCCCGGAGATTCTCCGGAACGTGAGGTTCGACGGCGGCGGTCGCCGCGCCGTCGAGCGTTCCCCCAAGGATTCCCTCCGCCAGGGACGGACGTTGCGGATGAGGGTGTGCGTTGGGGTTGCCGGTGGCCATGGATCCAGCGAAATACCGGACACCGGAGGCCTTTCCTCCGGTGCAATCCCGTGGCACGATTGGCGTGTGGCGGGGGCGCAGGAATTTCATATCGTCGTGCCGGCACTAAGGATCTGACCATCAAAAGAGAACTAAAACAAGCCGCGGACACCGCCGAGGATGTCACCAACTCACGGGCCCTTGAGCTGGTGGCGCGAGCCGGTTTTGCCGTAAGCGGCATTCTGCATCTGCTGGTGGGGGTCATTGCCATCCGGCTGGCGACAGGCGGCAGCGGCAGCGCCGATGTCAGCGGCGCTGTGGGGCAGCTGGCGCGCCAGCCTGCCGGAACACTCCTGTTGTGGGGCAGCTTCGCTGCATGCGTGGCGCTGGCGCTCTGGCAGGTCAGCGACGCCATCTTCGACTACAACCAACTGCCCGCGGGAAAGAAGCTCGGGAAAAAGCTCAAAGCCGCCGGGCAGGCCCTGGTGTTCATCGGATTTGCCGTGACGCTGGCTTCCTTCGCAAGGGGTACAGGGTCGGGCAAGGACAGCAGCCAGTCGGCCAGCGACCTGACTGTCGCCGTCATCAAGGCACCTGGCGGCGTGGCGTTGCTGATCGTTGTGGGCGCCGCCGTTGCCATCACCGGCATTGTGTATGTGGTCCAGGGTGTCCGGAAGTCCTTCGAGAAGCAGCTGAGGATGCCGGCATCAGGAACCGCCCGGACCGCCGTAACCGCGCTCGGTGTGGTGGGCTACGCCGCCAAAGGGATAGTCCTCGTGCTGACGGGACTCCTGATCGTCATTGCCACAGTCCGCGCCCATCCGGCGGAATCCACCGGGCTCGACGGCGGGCTGAAGGCTCTCCGCGAGCAACCCTTCGGCGTATACCTGCTGGCCGCGGTGGCCATCGGACTGATCTGCTACGGCGTATACATGATGGTCCGGGCGCGCCTCGCGAAAATGTAGTCCGCCCTCGCTTCCGAACTAACGTGGTGTCCATGCCCCAGATCCGCGCCGAACGACTCATCAGACTCGATCTGGAGACGGCCTTTGCCTTCTCGCAGACCACCGGCGCCTTCCGGCTGAAATGGGACCCGTTCATTTCAGCCCAGGACTGGCTGGACGGAGCAACGGCCGCGGGTAAAGGCGTCCGGACACGCACGGTGTCGCGCATGGGCCTGGTGATGGTGAGCGAGTACGTCTCCTTTATGCCGCCACAGAATGTGGGCATGACCATGGTGTCCGGGCCGTGGTTCTTTGAAAACTTTGGTGCCGGCTGGCGGTTTACCTCCGATGACGGCGGCACCCGCGCGGTCTGGAAGTACACCTTCTCCTGCCGCCCGGCCTGGTTGCGGCCCGTGGCGGAAAGGATCGGCGGCTGGCTCCTGGGCCGCGAGATCGAAAAGCGGATTGAAGCCTCCGCGCGGGCGTGCCGGGACCCGGACCCGGTGGCTGAGTTCCGCGGCCCTTAACCGTCCGGGACGGTGATCACAGCGACGGTCTGCTTGAGCTCATTGCGGAGCTCCACGCTCGCGATGCTGGCCAGCTGAACCGGGGTGGCGCCGGTGACCTTGATCCGGCCGCTGGGGGTCGCGGTCCATGCACACGCACGGTCCTCGCCGCCTTTGCGGTCCTTAACCCACAGGGAGAGCGTGCCGCTGAGTGGCATGCTGCTACCGGCCACGGCGAGCTCCGTGCCCCACGTTTTCCGGGCGAGGTCCACAGTGAACTGCGGTCCGTTCCCGGCTTGGGCCGAGTAGCTCGCATCCGGCGGGGACGGCCGGATGAGCAGCGGTGCGGCGGCAAATCCGAGGGCCAGGCAGGCGGCCGCGACGACACCCACGATTGCTGTCCACCGGCGTCGCAAATTACGACGGCGAGCGGCCAACTCGTCCAGCATCGGCTTAGGCAAGCGGACGTCCGGCTGTCGTGGCCCCGCTTCACTCGGCCGGCCGGCGGTCAAGGCCACGGCGTCCGGAACGGGCACTGCATCCAGCAGCGCCGGGACGATTTGGAGTTCTGCAAGTTCCTCGCGGCACGCGGGGCACTCCTGCAAGTGGGCGTCGAACCGCTCTGTATCTGCGGCATTAAGGCCACCGAGCAGGTAGGCGCCCAGCAGTTGATGCAACTCAGGAACGCTCATCGTTCCACCCCCATTTCATCAAGAATTGTCCGCAGGGCACGCACTGCATAATAGGCCCGTGATTTCACCGTCCCGCTGGGAATATTCAATTGCACGGACGCTTCATTCACGGTGAAGCGGCGGTAATGCAGTGCCACCAGGACATCCCGGTGTTCGGCACTTAGCCTGATCAATGCTTCCTCCATCAAGACCCTGTTCAGTAATTCATCAACGCGCTCAGCCGCCTCCACGGGATCGGCGATGTCGCGTTCAATAGCCTCGAGCGGCCGCCGCTGGGCCTTGCGATAGTTGTCGATCATGATGTTTCGAGCCGTCCGGATGAGGTAGCTGCGCATGCTCCCCGTGATCTCGGGCGCCTGCTGCCAGACGCGCAATACGGTTTCCTGCACAACGTCCTCGGCGAGCTGCGGATCATGGGACGCGCTCAGTACAAATCGGCGAAGCGCGGTTCCGTGGTCCCGGTAGATCGCGGCCACAACATCTTCATCGAATGACATGACTGGTGCCTCCTGTCGCCTCCGGGCACATCCCGGTAGTTACGACGTGCACGCGCTGCGAATGGTTCAGAGCATTGCTTCACGCCGCCTTGAACCATTCTTCACCTTCGCGCGTCTTACGGGGTAGCGTCCGGTCCTCCAATCGCCGGGCACAAGCCAAGGAGCAATACATGAAAAAGCAACTAGGCATTGGTTTTACCGTTCTGGCTCTCGCAGCCGCCCTGACAGGTTGTGGCGGTGGTGCGGGCACAACACCCACAAGCGCACCGGCCGGCACTGCGTCTGCCAGCGAACCCGCCCCCTCCGAAAGCGCGTCAGCCACGGCGACCACCAGTGAGTCGGCCACCGCTGATCTTAAAACCGCAACGTCCAGCGCCGGCAAGATTGTGGTGGACGGCAAAGGCATGAGCGTCTACCACTTCACCAAGGATGTAAAGGACTCCGGCAAGAGCAACTGTTCCGGTGATTGCCTGGTCGTGTGGCCTCCGGTTTTCACCACCAATGACACCCCTGTTGTCGACGGCGTCACCGGGACTGTCGGAACCATCACCACGGCCGATGGCAAGAAGCAGGTAACCGTCAACGGTATGCCCGTCTACTACTTCCACAAGGACAAAGCCGAGGGCGATATCAATGGCCAGGGCGTCAAAGACGTCTGGTATCTGGTCAGCCCGGCTGGCGAGATGATCAAGTAGGCACCGGCTGGTTACCAGGCCGGGGCAGTCACTAGGGGGCAGTCACTAGGGAACGGGATGCGGCAGCTGGACCGGAGGTTCGGTCACAGTCGGGTCCGGGACAGGTAATACCTGGACCGGGCCCGTGCCGGTGGGCAGATCCAGGTCCGGCGCCATGGGCTGACCCGTTCCCGGGACGCCGGCGCCAGCCTGGCCTGGCAGGGGAGTCCACGGAACGCGCACAACACGTGAGACTTCCGGAGCAGGCCTTTTCGACGCTTCTCCCCCACCCGGCGGCGTGCTTGTCGCTTTCGCCGGTCCGGGTGCGGGGCTGGGCGCCGCAGGGGCGGGAGTGGCTGAGCCACCGGCTGATCCGGTGGTCACTGGCTCCGGGGACGACGGCGCCGGCCTGTCAGCGGGATTGGCCCCCGGCCCGGAAATGAAAGCAGAAACAAAAGAGGTAATTGCCTGATTCACGTGGCCAACCGAGTCACGGACGCCTTGATCGGACGCTGCAGCAGCGGCACCTCCAGCAGCCAGGGACACAGCCACGGAGAAGGTAGTAAGAGCCAGCCGGCGTTTGACGCGTCGTCGGGCAGCGAGCTCGTCGGTGATGCTGTCGACCCTCGGGCCGGCGGCTTCCGGGCTGGAGGCTTCCGGGCTGGAGTCCGCTGCCGAAACGGCAGGAACCATGAGTGCTTCAACTTGGGCAGACGCCCGCGGCCGCTCGTCCGCGAGCATTCGCAGCTCCATCAGGCTGGAACGGAGCCCGGCGTCGTCGCCAAGTCCGGACTCAGCCAGCAGCTGGTCGATGCCCCCGTAATTTCGGGATGCTGATGTGTCACTCATGATGTGCCTTGTTTCTTCCTAGCGTCTGGTCCCGGAGATTGCACAGTGCCCGGCGCTGCAGCTGCTTCACTGCGCCCGGGGTTTTGCCCATGATGCCGGCAACCTGTTCGATCGACAGGTCCGCGACAACGCGCAATGCCAGGACTTCCCGGTGGTCTTCGCTGAGACCCTGCAGCAGAGCCGAAGCGCCGCCGCTGTCTATCTGGCCCAATGCCTGGTCCTCTGCCGAAGCCGTGCTTCGGCTATCTGCCAAGGCGTCATAGGGGCTGAAGGCCGGGGCGCGATCCCGGCGTCGGTAGTGATCCACCAGGCGGGCATGCGCGATCGAAAAAACCAATGATTTGGCACCCTGAAGGCCCCCGCTGAGATCTCCGATTTTTGGAAAGAAGGCGAGGAATACGTCCTGCGTGACAGCCTCTGGATCATCTACGCCGCGCGCCCGCAGGTATCCCAGGACGGCACCGGACAATTTGCGGTAGACAGCACCGAACAGCACGGCCGGATCAGTCCCGTCCGTGTCTATTTCGATGTCTTCTTCAGCCAAAGTGTCAAGCACTCGCGGCTCCTCCATCCGGGGCAGCGGATTCACGCATCCCGGTCTCCGGCGCGGCCTCAGCCATCGCCTGTTGGACTGCGGGACTCCGGGCCATTAAGGCTAAGGAATCCCGCAGTCCACCCTAGCTGGTGGCTACGGACGTCCGGCAACCGACGGAACGTCAACCGCGTCGGTGGGCACCTGGGACGGCAGCGTGGGCGTGGCGGGGACGGCCGGTACTGCCGGGACAGCCGGTACGGCGGCCTGGTTGGGCAGCTCCGGAACTGACGGAACAGCAGGCACGGCAGGAACGTGAGTCTTCACCGTTGCGGAACCTGAGGCAGCGCCGTCGGCCTTGGTACCTGCGGACTGGCCCTTGGCGGAAACTTTTGCGCAGTAGCCTTCGATGTTGGCTTTGCCGTCTGCAGCGATCACGAGCGAAGCGAAGCCGTTGGAGTGCGCGTTCAGGCCACCGTTGGCGAAAGCGGTGCACAGGCCAATGGCTGCAGCGCCGGCTGCGTCGGCGCCGACTGCCGTTCCAGAAGCGGTCCCGGCTTTGACGCCGGCTTCCGTACCTGACTCCGAAACACTTGCGGTGCCGTCCGCAGACGCAGCTGCTGACGTCGCGGCGGTGGCGGAAACTCCGCCGATGTGCGGCGCCGGGGCGCCAAGAAGCTCATGGGCGCTCTGCTGGACGTCGGAAGGAAGGGCGCCGGCAACTGCGGCTGCGCCGGTGCCACCTACAGCCAACGTGCCGGCGGCCAGAACTCCGGCGGCAACTTTACTGGTGGCGAAAACGGTGAACAAGGACATATGACCCTCCAAAAACTTAGCGAACAATTCAGCATCGGATCGCTTGGAACCGATCTGTAGGAGTGTGGACGCGGTCCACACTCCCTATACATCGCCCCGGTGGGCACAAAAGTTACGGTCGGCTGAAAAATACTTTCTGTGGCCGTCGCTGAGTCCCGATACTCCGGATCGACGCACCTGCCGAAGGCCGCGAAGGTCCGGGCCGGCGAAATCGCCGGAAACGTGCGAGTTCGCCGCAAATTTCCAGCGATCTCGCACGTTTCCGGCGATCCCGGCGCAAGGCCGCTGGACGTTAGCGGCCCGAGGTGTAGAGCTGCCGCACCAGGTGTTCGATGTCCGGCCCGTGAAGCGACAGATCCGCCACCTCCGCGGTGGTGGAGATGGCCGCCAGCAGGGCCGCGGCGGACAGCTGCCGGGGGTCGAACGAGATACTGTGCCTGATCCCCTGTGCTTCCACGCCTTCGTGCACGGCGCCCGCCGGCAGCGGCAACGCCTCGGCCGAGTACACGGGGGTGGCGAGGTCCACCACCATGGTGCGTCCGGCTTCCGCCACCTCAGCGAGTCCGGACAGCTGCCCGTCAAAGGCGATGGCGCCGTCGTCGACTACTAAAACGCGCTGGCACAGCCGCTGGACATCGCTCATGTCGTGCGTGGTGAGCAGGAGCGTGGTGCCGTTTTCGCGGCGTTCGAAGTCCAGGAAGCGGCGCAGGTTTTCCTTGCTGATCATGTCCAGACCGATAGTGGGCTCATCCAGGATCACCAGTTCGGGCCGGTGCAGCAGCGCGGCCGCCACCTCACCGCGCATGCGCTGGCCGAGAGAAAGCTGCCGGACGGGAGTGGAGAGGAAAGCACCCAGCTGCATCTGCCCGGCCAGTTCCTCGAGCCGGGGCCGCCACCGGGACTCCGGCTGGCGGTGCATGGCGCCCAGGATCGGGTACGAATCCTGCAGCGGCAGGTCCCACCAGAGCTGCGAGCGCTGCCCGAAAACGACGCCGATCTTCCGTGCCAGCGCCTGCCGCTGCGGCACCGGCAGCAACCCGCAGACAGTGACCCGGCCGGAGCTGGGCACCAGGATTCGGGTGAGCATCTTGATGGTGGTGGACTTGCCGGCGCCGTTGGCACCGATGTAGCCCACGGCCTCGCCCTGCTCAACGGTGAAGCTCACTTCGCGCACCGCCTGGACCGTCTTTTTGCGCCGCCGGAACCTCCCCGCGGATTCGAACACCGTGAACTCCCGGCTCAGGCCCTCTACTTCGATGATCGTCATGTCAGCCTCCCGCTCCGGTGTACTTTTTGATGGCTGCCCGCCACAGCAGCAGCATGATTCCCCAGAGCACGACGGCGGCAGGGAGTCCCAGCCAGCCGGTCCAGCTGGGTATTCCGGCCGGGCCGTCGAGCCCCAGAATCACGAGGCTCGGTGCGTACGCCACCAGGGTGGCGGGGACCACGAAGGTGAAGGAAACCTGCATGGGGAGGAACAGGGCGGCGCCCGGCATGGACGCCACATAACGGCCGCCGTATGTGAAAGCGTTGCCAAACTGCTTGCCGTCCAACATCCAGAACTGCGCGGCCCCGGCGCCCAGGAACGGGGCACAGAAAATTGCGGCTCCGGCGATCGGCGTGATGATGAACAGCGCCACCTTGGCCGGGTCCCACTGGATGTCCGTGATGACCAGCGCGGCCGCGAGGGCAACGAGGGCGAACATCAGCCTGCCCACGCGTCTGAGCTGGAAGTCGGAGGTCATCAGCTGCAGCAACACCGGAAGCGGCCGGACCAGGAGCACTTCAAGCTTTCCTGTGCGGATGGTCTCGCTCATGGAGTCCGTCTCCCCCATCAGCAGGTCCCCGATGGAGAAGGCAAGGGAGGCGAAGGCGAACACCAGCAGGGCCTGGGCGAAGGTCATCCCACCGAACGTGGGGATGTTGTGGACGATGGCATAGAGCTCCACGAATTCAGTGGTACCCAGGAGGATCTGGCCCGCTACAGCTGCCAGGAAGCTGCCGCGGTAGGCAATCTGTGAACGGAGCCGCGCACTGACCAGGAGGCGGAGGAGCCTCGCATTGGTAACCGGGGCGTCGTCGAGGGCGGCGTTTTGCAGCATTTTGTCAGCCACCCTGCACCACCAGCTTCCGCGAGCCGATCCGCACCATGAGCTGCGTGATCACCAGCAGCACCACAAGACAGAGCAGCTGGACACCCACCAGCGCAAGGGACTCCGCGCCGTCGGTCCTTCCCGCGAGGATGTCCACCGGAGTCTGAAGCATCGAGGGAAACGGGGTGGCGCGGGCGAAGTCCAGCAGCCACTGCGGGAACCAGGTCACCGGCACCAGGAAAGGCGGCCCGTCCCAGATCCTGTGCCCAGTAGGAGCCCGTCAGATTGACGGAACGGGAAAGGTCGACGGCGATGTCCCCGCTCTTGACCCGGTTCGCCAGTTCGCCAGCTCCCAATACGCACGCACTGGTCGAGTCTAACCGGCGGCCGCCGTCGAGATCGTGGGTGCGGCTAGGAAGCGGCGCAGAACTCCATCAGTTAGCGGGGCTACGGGCCAACACGGACCCGGAACCGGCCTATCTGATGGAGTTCTGCGCGCCAATCAGGTGCGGGTCAGGCGTCAACCAGTTCGTCGTCGGCTTCCTCGAACTCCACGGCGGCCACGATTTCCTTGGTCTCCGGGTTGATCATGAAGGCTTCGTCCTCGTCTTCAACCATGATGAAGTCGCCGTGGTCCGTGGTGAAGTGCCAGGCCAGGATGGTTTCGCCGTTGTGCTCGTAATTGGGATCGCCCATGGTGATCTTCTCCAGCGCGTAACCGGCAACATCGCACAGTTCGCGGATGATGACCTCGAACTCCGGAGCACTCTCCAGCGCTTCTTCATCGGCCTCGGCCTGGCGCTCTTCCAGGTTGGGGATATGCGCCACACGTTCGGCGATGTGCGCGTCCAGCTCCTCCTCGTTCAGTGTCAGGAGGCCTTCCTGGCTGCGGAGCCAGGCCGCATTGAGGGCAATGATGTCCTCGGTTTCGAGCAGCGACTCAAATTCGCCGTCGAGCTCTTCAAGCGCCTGCACACCTTCCGGGCTTTCCTCTTCCTCGTCCAGATCGCCGTCAAGGTAGATCTCGGCGTCGCCCTCAGACAGTGAGTCGAACGCTGAGGCCGTGCGGTTGAAAAGCTCCAGGTGGGCGGTGGCGCCCATGCCTTCGAGTCCCTCGCGGATGTAGGTATCCAGGTCCTCGCGGTCCGGTGCCGTGAAGACGTACTGGGCAAAGCCGCCGCCCACGGACTGCGCAAGGTAGAAGTCGACGTAGTAGCTGCGCAGGGCATTCGGCGCGATTTCCTCGGAGGAGAGCAGCACCTGGTACATGGCGTTCACCACGTTCACGTTCGCATCAACAACTTCCTCGTTGCCCGCTTCAATGCTTTCGGTGGTCAGAACTGTTGGGTACCCGGGGGTGGGCTGGTTCGTAGTCATGGGAAATCCTCACTGCTGCAAGCTGGTGGTACTCAGGACCCTTTCAACGTACGCGGGGGCGGCCGCCTGGCGGCTGAGGCGGAAGTGAACGTCAGGCGAAGTTTCAGTGCCCCTTCCGGCTGACTAAGATGGATCAGATAACCTGCAGATTTTTGACCTGCTGAAAGTAGCGCGCACCATGCCATCCCAACCGGACGAGAGTGCGGCACTGGCAATACAGACCCCCGCGATCAACGACCGCTCCCTCGCGGCCGGACTGGCGTATGCCATGGGGAGCCGGGTCTCGGGGATGTCCTTCGACTCCGCCACCGGCCTGATGCTCGGCAAAGTCCGCGGCGGCGCGGAGGTGCCGTATTCGACCACGGCCAAGCTGGTCCGCAAGGCGGGCGGCTGGAGCTGCACCGTGGGGGTATGCAGTTGCCCAGTCCGCAAGGACTGCAAGCATGTGGCCGCGCTGCTGTTCGCCGCCGAGGACAACCCCGCCATCCGCGTCCAGCTCCTCACACCCGCCGAAGTCTCGCGGCTGTCCCGCCAGCCGGCCGGCCCGGAACTAGCCGACTGGGAGCAGGCGCTGAGCCCGCTGATTTCACGGCCGGGCATCACGCAGTCCACCAACGGCATCCCGCTGGCCCTGCAGTTCGAGGTTGAAGAGCCCGCCCCGCACTTCTCCTACACAGGCCGCCGGGATCCGCTCCGCAGCGTGCGCCAGCTCAAGGCCCGGCCCGTAATCATGGGCGCCAAGGGTAAGTGGATCCGCGGCGACGTCTCCTGGAACACCCTGAGCTACCTGAATTTCCGGCGCGAATGCAACGAGGCCCATGTGGAGTGGATGCAGTCGTTCCTCGCCGCGCACACTGTGGCCACCAACCGGCTGCACAGCTCGTCAGCGCTGTGGCTCGGCCTGAACACTTTCGCCGGAAAGAACATGTGGAGCCTGCTGCTCGAAGCCGGGAAGATCGGCGTTGCACTGGTGCACAGCCGCGGGCAGGAGCCGGTCCGGCTCGCGGAGTCTCCCGCCGCCGTCGGGCTTAATCTGAGCCGTTTAGGCGCCGCTGTTGAAGCGGCAGGCATCCCTGAAGAGAAGAACGCGCCCGACGGCGGCGGGCTGGAGCTTGCGCCCACCATCACCGTTGAGGGGGTGGTGGTTGATCCGGCGACCGTGGGGACGATCGGCCGGCCGGCGCACGGCATTTTCCTGACATCCGGAGGGAACGCGCTTCCCGGCGTGGCCGCGGACAACGTCATCACGCTGGCGCCGTTGGAGAGCGGGCTCAGCGAGGAGCTGCTGACGTTTGTGACGGCCGGCAGCACCCTGCACATCCCGGCGCGCGACGAAAGCCGTTTCCTCACCGGTTTCTACCCCAGGCTCAAGCAGGCCGCACGGGTCACTGCGTCCGATGAATCCGTGGAACTGCCCACGCTGGCCGTGCCCACGCTCTCGCTCCTGGCCAACTACGGCGAGGACCACCGCGTCCGGTTGCAC
This sequence comes from Micrococcaceae bacterium Sec5.7, assembly GCA_039636785.1. Lineage (NCBI taxonomy): Bacteria > Bacillati > Actinomycetota > Actinomycetes > Micrococcales > Micrococcaceae > Micrococcaceae bacterium Sec5.7. Next base: position 3,560,644 of record CP144169.1, read on the forward strand.
TGGGAATGGCACTACAGGTCCGGGAATCTGGTCACGGCGCAGCCGCTGTGGCGGCACCCGGGCGACCACGGCTACCGCGACGATCCCGCCGAAGCCCGGATTCTCGAGGGACTCGGCCAGCCCTGGGACGTGGTGGCCGCGCTGGGCGAATCAGCCTCCGGTGGCTGGGGCACTCCGCGGCTCGCTGCGTCCGCCGAACTGAGCGGCCTGGACACGCTGGCTTTCACCGAAGAAGTCCTTCCGCAGCTCCGGGATACGCCTGACGTTGTGGTGGACACCTCCGGGGACATTGCCGATTACAGGGAGGCGTCCGAGGCTCCGGTGGTGGCCATCTCCACGAAGGCCACGGACAGCCGCGACTGGTTCGATCTGGGCATTGTGATCACGCTCGAGGGCCAGCCTGTCTCCTTCGCCGCACTGTTTTCCGCGCTGGCTGCCGGACAGACCCGGATGCTCCTGCCCAGCGGCGCCTACTTCTCCCTGGACCTGCCCGAGCTGCACCAGCTCCGCGCCCTGATCGACGAAGCGCGCTCTCTCCAGGACAACAAGGACGCTCCCCTGCAGATCAGCCGCTTCCAGGCAGGTCTCTGGGATGAGCTGGCCCAGCTGGGGATTGTGGACGAGCAGGCTGCAGCCTGGCGTGAGGCTGTGGGCGGCCTGCTCGAGGGCGGCGTGAATGGTCTCGCGCTGCCGGCCTCGCTGAACGCCGAGCTGCGCCCGTACCAGCTGGAAGGCTTCAACTGGCTGAGCTTCCTCTACCGGCACGGGCTGGGCGGGGTGCTGGCCGACGACATGGGCCTCGGCAAAACCGTGCAGGCACTCGCGCTGATGTGTGCGGCGAAAGAGCATGCGGCCGATGCGCCGGGTGGTGCAGCGTCCGGGACGCCCAGCAGTGGAACGTCCGACGGCGCCGCTCCCTTTTTGGTGGTGGCGCCCACCAGTGTTGTGGGCAACTGGGAAGCCGAGACGCACCGCTTCGCTCCCGGGCTGACGGTCCGGACCGTCGGCGAGACATTCGCCAAGAACGGCGCGGACCCGGTGGAGGCCATGGCCGGGGCGGACATCGTGATCACGTCCTACGCGCTGTTCCGGATCGACTACGACGCCTATGCTTCGCGGACCTGGTCCGGCCTGGTGCTGGATGAGGCGCAGTTCGTGAAGAACCACCAGTCCAAGGCGTACCAGTGTGCCCGGAAGCTGCCGGCCGGGTTCAAACTGGCCATCACCGGCACCCCGCTGGAGAACAACCTGATGGAGTTCTGGGCGCTTACCTCGATCGTGGCACCGGGGCTCTTTGCCAGCCCCAAGCGGTTCGCCGAGTATTACCAGAAGCCGGTGGAAAAGAACGGTGACAAGGGGCAGCTGGCCAAGCTCCGCCGTCGGGTCCGTCCGCTGATGATGCGCCGCACGAAGGACCAGGTCATGGACGATCTGCCGCCCAAGCAGGAGCAGATCCTGGAGGTGGTGCTGAATCCGCGGCACCAGAAGGTCTACCAGACGCACCTGCAACGCGAACGCCAGAAGATCCTGGGCCTGATCGACGACGCCAACAAGAACCGCTTCACCATTTTCCAGTCGCTGACCCTGCTGCGCCAGCTCAGCCTGGACGCCTCACTGGTGGATCCTTCGCTGTCCGGCGTGCGGTCCAGCAAGCTCGATGTGCTGTTCGAGCAACTGGAGGATCTGGTGGCGGAAGGCCACCGCGCGCTAATTTTCAGCCAGTTCACCGGCTTCCTGGGCAAGGTCCGCGAGCGGCTCGTCGAGGAGAAGATCGAGTTCTGCTACCTCGACGGCAGCACCCGGAACCGCACCGATGTGGTGAACGAGTTCAAAAACGGTTCGGCGCCCGTGTTCCTCATCAGCCTCAAGGCCGGCGGTTTTGGCCTGAACCTGACCGAGGCGGACTATGTTTTCCTGCTGGATCCGTGGTGGAACCCGGCATCTGAAGCGCAGGCGGTGGACCGGACCCACCGGATCGGCCAGGCCAGGAACGTGATGGTCTACCGGCTGGTCGCCAAGGACACCATCGAGGAAAAGGTCATGGCGCTCAAGGCCAGGAAGTCGCAGTTGTTCGCGGATGTAATGGAAGGCGACGCACTCTCCGGCGGCTCCATCACGGCGGAGGACCTGGCCGGGCTGTTCAACGACTGACGGTCCCCTGGAATTCGCCAGGGACGCTGTATCCGCACTCGAACCCGACGTTGACGCGGAGGACGAAGGAATCAGGGCCACCGCCATGTAGCCACAACGTCGTACTCAGATCCAGCGGCCTGACGGTCATCCGCCGGGCCCCTGCTCGCCCCACGAAAGCCTGGGCGGAGTTCCGGTCCGGACCGGAACTCCGCCTTCTGGCTGTATGGATCAGTGTTTCTTGAAGGCGTCTTTGACTTTTTCGCCGGCCTGCTTCAGATCGGCTTTCACCTGGTGGCCTTTGCCCTCGGCCTTCAGCCGGTCGTTGCCGGTGGCATCGCCGGTCGCTTCTTTTCCCTTGCCGTGGAGTTTCTCCGCAGCGTTGTGGATCTTGTCACCCAATCCCATGGTGGTCCTCCTTATTTGGCCGCCCCGTCGACGTGAATACCGCGGAGGCCGACAGTTAATTGTAGGTACAGAGCCGTCAGAAAAGACAGAATTGGCCCCATCCCCCTTTGAAGAGCTGGTGTCCGGAGACGCCGCTGTCTCGCCGGCAGCGATGGGTTACGCCGTATTTCGCCACATGCGGGTTGCTGAGGGCCCCCAAGGCGAGGTGAAGACCCGTCACCGGCGTCGGGTTGCAGGGTGCTAGGCGATCAATGTATGCAGATTGACCCCGAAGAGGGCCACGAGCGGCCAGAGCACAATCGCCGCCAGGCCTTCCAGAATGTTGCCGGGAACGTTCCATGCCACGAGGTAGCCGTGGGTACCGGCGACCACTACCCCGATGACCAGATACACGACCCCGATCAGACTTATTCCGCGCCTGCCCATTTTGCGCCTGCCAATTCCGCGTATCATCGCTGTTCTCCCGTTGTGGGGTGGAAATTCAATCATAGTAGCGCCGGGGGCATTCGGGGAGGCCTGGGCTCCTTCCGGTCTATTGTTCTGAGAACCAGTAGGAGTGCGGTGAACCCGATTTTCGGACAAAACGGGTGCCGCTGGCCCACAATGGCGGTATGCGTACATTCGGGGTCGAGGAAGAGCTGCTGATCGTGGATCCTGCCAGCGGCCGACCGCTGGCCCTGGCCGGACGCTTACTGGCCATCAGCAGCTCCCCGGGCAGCACCTCATCCGCTGACGGCGGGCCCGTACTGACGGCCGAATTCAAACAGGAGCAGATCGAGGTCCAGACCAGCCCCTGTTCAAGCCTCGATGGCCTGTTGGAGGAAATCCGCCGCGGACGCGCCGCGGCGGACGCTGCCGCGCGGGCTGTGGGGGCCAGGGTCGCTGCCCTGGCCACGTCCCCTGTACCCTCCTCCACGCACACCACACGCGATCGCCGCTATGCGGCCATGATGGAGCGGTTCGGCCTCACGGCGAGGGAACAGTTCACGTGCGGGTTCCACGTGCACGTCTCCATCGGTTCGGATGAGGAAGGCGTGGCGGTCCTGGACCGGATCCGTACCTGGCTGCCGGTGCTGGCGGCCCTGAGCGCGAATTCACCGTTCTGGAACGGCGCCGACACCGGGTATGCCAGCTACCGCACACAGGCCTGGAGCCGATGGCCAACGGCCGGGCCGGCCGAGATCCTCGGCTCGGCCGCCGGGTACCGCTCCCTCATCGCGGGGCATATCGCATCGGGTGTTCTCCTGGACGAAGGGATGATCTACTTTGATGCCCGCCTGTCCCGGGAACACCCCACCTTGGAGGTACGTGTCGCCGATGTCTGCCTGGAAGCCGACGACGCCGCTTTCATCGCGGGGCTGGTCCGTGCACTCGTGGAGACGGCCGCAAAGGAATGGCGGCAGGGCGTCCCGCCCCACCCGGTCCCGTCCGCCCTGCTTCGGCTGGCGGTCTGGCGGGCCAGCCGGTCTGGCATCAACGGTGATCTCCTTCACCCGGAGGACAACCGGCCGCAACCGGCGTCGCACATCATCGGGGCACTGGTCAGCCATGTCCAGGCCGCACTGGCCGCCTCCGGGGATCTCGGCTGTGTGCAATCAGGGCTGGCTGCCATGATGCAGCGGGGAACCGGGGAACGCCGGCAACGCGCCACCCTCGCACGCACAGGAAAGCTGTCCGCCGTCGTTGCCGACGCCATCCATCTCAGCCACCGCCCACGGCCTCTCAGCGGGGATCTCGCCGGTGCCGGGACCTTCAGGCTGGATTGAGGGTGCCAGGGCGCTTACAAATCTGACAGGCGAGTCCGGACGTCGGCCGTTGCCGACGCCGCCGGGCCGGCGGTGACCGGTTTGGCCGTTGCCGACGCCGCCGGAGGCCGGTTTGGCCGGAGGCTTAGTTCTTCGTGTACCTCAAGGGCGTGAAATCCCCGGCCAGATCAGAAGCCAGCGTGAGCATCCAGCGCTCCCTGTCTTCTTCATGGCTGATCACGGTGGATGGGCCAGCGTCACTGGCCGCATCAATGGCCAGCAACAACGCGTCCTGCATCTGCCCTGCGTGGTCAAGCCTTTCGGCCTTCGTCCCCACGCGGTCGCTGTTGTCGATAAGGGTAAAAGCCTTATCTCCAGCAACAACTTTCACCGAATATCCCGTCTCCTCGTGGACGGATCCACGAGACGAAGAACTAATTTCAGTGACCTTGTCGGCCCGAATCAGACTCCGGTTGGCCGTGCGAATCCAAACGTCACGCATTGAAACTCCTTGGTCTCGATTTACGCAAGCGGTGCCGCCCCCAATGGACACGGTAACCTGCGAGACTACTCGCTGCCGCGCGGCCGCCACACAACCACAGCCTGGGACCGGGCGCGTGGCCGCTGGCCGCGGGCCAGGCTGACCACATCACCGGCGGTACCGGCGGCAAAGATCCGCGAATCCAGCGGAGTACGACGGCGGCCCAGCTCTTCCGTCAGTTCCGTCACCTTGCGCTGGAGTGCCGAGACCTGGTTTTCGAGTTCGAGGATCCGCTTGATGCCCTCCAGCGAAACTCCTTCGTGGGACAGCCGCTGGACCTCGCGGAGCATGTTGACGTCCCGCTGCGAGTAACGGCGGGACTTGCCCGGAGCCCGGCTCGGCGAAACAATGCCCAGCCGGTCATACTGCCGTAGCGTCTGCGGGTGCATGTCCGCCAGCTCCGCCGCCACGGAGATCACGAAGATCGGCTGGTCAAAGTTGATGTCCATGGCTGGCTACATTCCCTAAAGCCTGGCTTTGGCTGCCAGGTCTTCGCGCAGGTCCGCACCGGCGGTGGCAGCAGCGAAGGCTTTGACTGCTTCCTCTGCTTCCTTGCTCAGCTTCTGCGGAACGGCGACGTCGATTGTCACCAGCAGATCGCCGGTGACCTTTGCCGTTTTCACACCGTGGCCCTTGACCCGGAGCGTGCGCCCCGTGGGTGTGCCGGCAGGAACACGGACCTTGACCTTTTCCCCGTCGATGGTCGGTACTTCAATATCAGCGCCCAAAGCAGCCTCCGGGAAGGAGACCGGCACGTGGATGCGGAGGTTGTCGCCGTCGCGGGTGTAAAAATCGTGGGGCTTCACCGTGACGGCAACCATCAGATCACCGTTACCGGCTGAACTGGGCTGGCCCTTGCCCCGGACGCGGACCTTCTGGCCGTCCTTGATGCCGGCCGGAACGCGGACGTCGATGACCTCGCCGCTCGGCTCCCGCAGCCCGATTGTGGTGCCACGGATGGACCCGGCAAACGAGATGCTGGTGGTCGCCGTACGGTCCGCACCCTTTTGGGGTGCGCGCTGGAAGCCAGGTTGGCCGCCGAAACCTCCACCGCCGAAGAGATCTGCGAACTCAGGCGGGAGTCCGCCGGACGTGCTGTAACCGCCGGGACGGCGGCCGGCACCGGCACCGTTGAACAGCCCGCCGAACATATCCTCGAAGCCTCCGTTGCCTGCTCCGCCGGCACCGCCGGGAGCAAAGCGTGCACTGCCCATGGCACGGATCGCGTCATACTGCTGGCGGTCCTCTGGGTCGGAGAGCACCGAGTAGGCCTCCGAAACATCCTTGAACTGCTTCTCCGCAGCCACATCACCGGAGTTGGTATCCGGGTGGTACTTGCGCGCCAGCTTCCGGTAGGCCTTCTTGATGTCGGCGTCGGAAGCGTCCTTGGCGATGCCAAGGATCGCGTAAAAGTCCTTGTCCACCCAGTCCTGGCTAGCCAATGGCGTTTCCTTTCAAATCTGTGTGCCGAGGTGACAGTTCGCGCCGATGTTCTCTCAAATCATGGGCGCGAACTGTCATCTCGATGGGGTAATGCTAGGCCGGAACGGCCACAATCACCTGCGCCGCGCGGAGTACCCGCTCGCCCGACTTGTAGCCGGAGCGGAGCACCTGGCTGACTGTATCAACCTCAATGTCCTCGCCGGGCTGCTGGATGAGGGCCTCGTGGATGGTGGGATCGAACTCCACTCCGGTCTCATCAATACGGACCAGGCCGTACGTCTTCAGCGCGTTTTCCAGCTTGGCGGCGATCGCGGCGAACGGGCCGTCCGCGAGGTCACCATGCTGGCGGGCAGCGTCCACGTCATCCAGTACCGGGAGCAGGGAATTCAGGACGCCGATGACGGCCATCTCCCCTGCGACGGCACGGTCCCGCTCAACGCGCTTGCGGTAATTGACGTATTCGGCCTGCAGGCGCAGGAGATCGTTCTTGAGCTCGGCTGCTTCCGCAACACCGGCGCCCTGCGCCACCGATTCCTCGGCCGGCACCTCCACCCCGTTGAGGATTTCCTCAGCCTGGGCAAGGGCATCGCCATCGAGGTCGGCAGGCTCGGCAGCTGGAGTCTCGGCCACCGGCTCCCGGTGCGGGTGGCGGGCCTCACCGGTCTCCGGGTCAACCTTGCGGTTGTCCCGGATGACCGGCTTCTGAGGCTCGTTGCCCTGATCGCCCTGGTCCCGCTGATTCGATGAAGAGTCGTGCTCTTCCTCGTTACCGTGATGCGGCATGGCTACTTCTTCTCGTCGGCAGTGTCTTCGTCGATGATCTCGGCGTCGACGATGTCCTCGTCTCCGGCCTTACCATCGGTCGAAGCACCAGCAGCGCCCTCGGCGCCGGCAGCACCGGTGGCGCCGTCCGGCGAACCGGCCTGCGCGTAGATGGCCTCGCCGAGCTTGGACTGGGAAGCCTGCAGCTTCTCGAACGCGGCCTTCACGGCGGCGTCGTCGGTGCCTTCGAGCGCCTTCTTAAGGGCGTCGACGTCGGCCTTGACCTCGGTCTTGACCTCCTCAGGCAGCTTGTCGTCGTTTTCGGCGATCAGCTTGTCCACCGAGTAGGCGAGCTGCTCGGCAGTGTTGCGGGTGTCGGTGGCCTCGCGGCGCGCCTTGTCTTCTGTGGCGTGCTCCTCGGCTTCGCGGACCATGCGGTCGATGTCTTCCTTGGAGAGGGCCGTGCCGCCTGTGATGGTCATGGACTGTTCCTTGCCGGTGCCCTTGTCCTTCGCGGAGACGTGCACGATGCCGTTGGCGTCGAGGTCGAAGGTAACCTCAACCTGCGGGACGCCGCGCGGAGCCGGGGCGATGCCGGTCAGTTCGAACGTGCCCAGCGGCTTGTTGTCGCGGGTGAATTCACGCTCGCCCTGGAAGACCTGGATGGCCACGGACGGCTGGTTGTCATCGGCCGTGGTGAAGGTCTCCGAACGCTTGGTGGGGATGGCCGTGTTGCGCTCGATCAGGTGCGTCATGACACCGCCCTTGGTTTCGATGCCCAGGGACAGCGGGGTGACGTCGATCAGCAGAACGTCCTTGCGCTCGCCCTTCAGCACGCCGGCCTGGAGAGCCGCACCAACGGCCACAACCTCATCCGGGTTGACGCCCTTGTTGGGCTCCTTGCCGCCGGCGAGTTCCTTGACCAGATCGTAGACGGCCGGCATGCGGGTGGAACCGCCAACCAGCACAATGTGGTCGATGTCGGAGAGCTTGATGCCCGCTTCCTGGATGACATCGTGGAACGGCTTCTTGGTGCGCTCCAGCAGGTCCTTGGTGAGCTCCTGGAACTTGGCGCGGGTCAGCTGCTCGTCCAGGTGGACCGGGCCGTCGGGGGTGACGGACAGGTACTGGAGGGAGACGTTGGTGCTGGTGGAGGAAGAGAGTTCCTTTTTGGCCTGCTCCGACGCTTCGCGCAGACGCTGCAGGGCGATCTTGTCCTTGGAAAGGTCGATGCCCTTGACCTTGAGCTGGTTCAGCAGGAAGTCAACAACGCGCTGGTCCCAGTCGTCGCCGCCGAGGCGGTTGTCGCCTGCGGTGGAGCGGACCTGGATGGTGGAGAAGTTGTCTTCGTCCTTGCCAACTTCGAGCAGGGAGACGTCGAAGGTTCCGCCGCCGAGGTCGAAGACAAGGATAAGTTCGTCTTCCTTGCCCTTGTCCAGGCCGTAGGCCAGTGCAGCCGCGGTGGGCTCGTTGACGATGCGGAGGACGTTGAGGCCCGCGATTTCACCGGCCTCCTTGGTGGCCTGGCGCTCGGCGTCGTTGAAGTATGCCGGAACAGTGACCACAGCGTCGGTGACCTTTTCGCCGAGGTAGCTCTCGGCGTCGTTCTTCAGTTTCATGAGGATACGCGCGGAGATTTCCTGCGGCGTGTACTTCTTGTCGTCGATCGCGACGTCCCAGTCGGTGCCCATGTGGCGCTTGACGGAGGCGATGGTGCGGTCAATGTTGTTGACGGCCTGGCGCTTGGCGATCTCGCCGACCAGGACTTCGCCGGACTTGGAGAACGCAACGACCGACGGCGTGGTGCGGCCACCCTCGGCGTTGGCAATGACGGTGGGCTCGCCGCCTTCGAGAACGGAGACGACGGAGTTGGTTGTTCCGAGGTCAATACCTACTGCACGTGACATGTGTTGCGTCCTTCTTTCCTTGGAAGCTTGCTGGCGCCCGGTGATCGAGCTTGTCGAGATCAAGAGCTATCGCCCATTGATTGAGCGATCTGCACTCAACTTTACTCAGACCGGAAACAAAGTCAATCCAAAGCTGAGTGAGGTACGCTCAACTTTGGATTCTCGTGCTGGCTGACCAGGCCGGGCCGCCGCAAATTCCGCTAATTTCCGGGGGTTTTGGATACGCACGACGACGGCGCCAGCGCGGTTTCGCTCTGCGTGAACTAACCTCCGGGCTGCTTTTTTCGCGGGTGCGCGTCACGGGCGCAGATTTTTGGCGCACTCCAATCAGGCCAGCCCGGAATTCCACAGGCAGGAGCCCCGGGCTCCCATAAACCCGCCGGACGTGGCAGCAGAAAGCACCCCACCATGGCTCGGGCCCTTCCCCGGCAAGGATTAGGGGTTGTTGCCCTCGGAGTCATGATCCTTACCGGCCGCATCCGCTGTTCCGGCCTTGCCATAATCACCCTCGGGGTCATCGCCTTCCTCGGCGTCGGCGGGCTCCTCGCCTACCGTTCCGGCCGTGCCATAATCACCCTCGGGGTAATCGCCTTCCTCGGCGTCGGCGAGCTCCTCACCCACCACGCCGGCATTGCCGTAATCGCCTTCTACGTACTGGCCGCTGTCATCGTCGGCAACCGGCCTCCCGGTGCTGTTGTGGCGCTCTTCTGTTGCTTCAGACTCGCTGTTTTCCGTCATCGCTTGATCACTCCTTGGAGGACTGGGACGCCCGGCCGGACGCAGTGGCAGTCTACCGAGACGAGGGCGGGGGCAACAGGGGCCGGGGCCGGTTCCGTCAGTTCTTGACGACCTCCAGTTCGGAGGGCGACCTCGACGTCGGCGGCTTCCTCGAGCCCGCGGTTAGCAAGGAACAACGCGATGCCGCCCGATTTTTCATTCTGGTGAGACGCGTTTTCGAGACAAGGGTATGCCCCGTTCAGCGCCAGGATCCCGGGAACTCGTGACCAGCATCCCGGGATTCAGCACTGCCGTCGCCGAGGTCTTCAGCGCCGAAGCCGGGGCCGGCATGACCGTCTTCCCCAGCGCCGCGCATCTGGCGTCCTGGGCCGGGACATCCCGGGAGCCAACGAGTCCGCCGACCGGGTCAAGTCCACCAAGACCCGACCGGGCAACCGCTACCTCAAGCGAGTCCTGGGCCTCGGGCCCTCTCGGCGGCCAGGTCCAACGGCACCCTCTTCTCAGCGAAATACCGGCGCCTCGCATCCCTGCCCGGGCCCGTCAGGGCGCTTCGCGTCCAACACACCACGCCCCTGGCAATCTGGTACATCCTTACCACCGGCGAGGTCCACCGCGACCCCGGCCCGGACTACTCCACCCAGCGACGGCCAGCCCAAGTAGTCCGCCGAGCCGCAGATCCAATCTCTCGGATTCAACGTGACCATCGAGCCAGCTACCTGAGCCCACAAAACGGGATCAACACCTGCGTCCGCATGCACCTCACCATTTCCGTAAGAAATCCAAGGAATACACACCACTTGATCAACGGTTCTTACCAGTCCCTGCCCACCGTTACCTACACAGCAGCCTCGACGAGCTTCTTCTCGCTTGAACGAGTGCTGCGCTTACCATTGGCAGCCGGTGCGGCGCCGGCTCGTTGTTCCACGGACTCGGCGGCAATGTAGAGACCCTCACGGTTCAGGTTTCGCGAGTAGGAGGAATCCAGGTACAGAGTCGGGAACGAGTCCACCGAGTTCATCTCGGTGGCCTTGGCCAGAAGTGCCGGATACAAATGTGCCTTCACCGGACCTGCCCCGCCGCCGAAGACATACGCGACCTCTGTGGTCGCACCAACGACGGCCAGAACGCGGCCGAACCGCTCGGCAACTTCCTTGGCAAAGAACCGCATCTCTTCATCGACGAACTGAGCGATCTTGTCGTAGAAGTTACGCTTCAACGGCGACGCTCCGGCCTGCAAGTACTCGGCCAACTGCTTGCGGGAAGTGAAGCCAGGCGAGAAGCCCTGGTCCTCCATCGCCTTCAGCGCATCATTAAGAACCGAACCGTAACCTCGGTTGTGCGTGGTCGAGGCGTCGGCGTTGAACTCTCCGGCGGTGAACACAGGAAAATTTACTGTCCCTTCACCGACATCAATGCCGACAGTGTGCTCGGCTGCAAGCACGTCACCAGATGTGATGCCCACTAGTGACAGGCCCCTGCGGCGGACATCGGCGAGCATAGCGTCCATCAACGGCTCACCCTTGGCAGTGATCGCATACTGAGCCGACGCACCCTCGGGGATCACCTGTACATCCACGAATTCAAGCTTCACGGTGACCGGGGTCTCGAAGTTATGCACGGTAACCGTATGCGTGCCGCTCATGAACTCGGCTGCGTAGCTAGTGCGGTGTGAGAGGTACTCGTTGATCGGCAGCGCAAGTGCTACCCGAGCCTCCACAATTAAGGTTTCGATAGCCGGCGGCAATCCACCGTGCTGACGCACGTAGTCACGCAGGGCCTTGGCGGCGAAAGCACCCATGACCAGAACCTTGCTCAGCTCCTGCTGGGCCTTGCTGCGACGGCCGACCACGTCGAATTCATCAAAGGCACCTTGGGCGCTCAGGGCACGCAGGCCGAAGAGCCTGCGGTGATGATTGCTTACCAAAGGGGAGACGAAGCTGACGTCCAGCTCGTTATAGAAGTTGCCTTCCATCTTCGCTGGGGCTTCATCGTCGGGGGTCGGCAGAGCGTTCGGGCGCGTGATCGTTGACACGCCGCTTGGTAGGTCGATCTCGTCGACGTTGGTGGTACTTGATGCACCGGCGCCGCGGATGAGGCCTTTGACGTAGCCGTTGCCAACGTCGATGCCACCGGTGAGATTGATCGAAATGGTCATGAATGTGATCCCTTCGTGGAAAGTGTTTGGTGTGGTTACTGAGTTGCCATACAAGAGAAAGTGCTGGGAGTTGTTACGGGAGTCAGCGCAGCATCGAGAAAATGTCGTTGACTTCAACCTGTCCGACAGAAGGCTGCTCTGGTTCAGGAGTGGTCGAGGAGGAAGTGTAGATGTCGTCCTGTTTTGGTGCAGACTTCTGAACCAGTGTCGGGGCTTCCAGGGCGATGCCCAGGATCTCGGGTTCGGTGTTTGTCTCCTGGCTGAGATCCAGATCCGCGGACGCAGCAGGTGTCGCCACCTGCTCCACCAACGCAGCCGGAGCCCCAGCCGTTTCTGCATTCCGCTCTGTCTCTGTTGATTCATCTTCGGGACCAACAGGACGCCCGCGCGTGGGAAGCTGAGCAACTGGTCGGTTAATGACATCGACGTAGCCAAGGCGCTCGATGCTCTCACGGATCAGCATCCGAATAGACAGTGATGGGTTGTCCTGCAAATTCATCCACACCAACACGGCCTCATCGGCTGCGGGGACGCTCACGCGGAAACGGTGCGGCTGCGGTTTCACAGTTGTTACAGCAGAAGTTTTTGCCGTTTTCACAGCAGCGGCCTTCGCCTTTGGTGCTGCCACCTTGCTCTGAAGATTGGTCATGGACCCCTCCCCCTCTCTTTCTCTGATTAACAAAAGTTCATGATGAGACTCAGACAAAACCCCTCGCTCGCGTAGCTCTCAACCCACATATCCGGTCAGTTCTGGTCAGGAACAACCCAACCTTAGCCCGCAATTTGTGGAGCAATTTACCGCCATTACAACTAATCCTTGTGCCTCGGCGCAGCGGTGTCTTTTTTGTTGGTATCTGCCCGTAGAACTAATGTTGTCCACATGAGTGCAGAACGAAAAGCCAGCCGCCACGCCCAAGAATTTCGTTGGCACCAGATTAACCTCCAGTTACCGGAGACCGAAGCCGCTCTTCGTGACCTCAGGACCCTCAGCCAGGCGGTTGACCAGCTCCTCATCGAAGCTGTCATTCGAGCCCACGACGAAGGAATGAGCTCGGCAAGCCTTGCTGAGGCGCTCGGATTCACCAAACAGGTCGCGGCGGAGCGACCCTCCCCTGAAATCCTGAACCCTTCAGTAGCACGACCTTCTGGTCGCCGTGGCATTCATTTTGAGCCAATGGCCTAATTGAGACATAGGCCCCACCCGGGTCATGAACTGCTCCCCGAAAGTTGGACTGAGAAATCCGTTCTGACTTACGGAGAGCAGTTTTACGTTGAAGGGCTGTTCGTTATCCGATGAGCAACGCGAGGCCGCGGTAGCGTTGTTCGAGACCGGTTGGGCCGCTAACAGCGCCCGGACTACTGCAGCGGTAGTTTTTGCTGAGCCGGCCTATGCGCCCATCGGCCTGGCCGAAAAAGGTCGTTTTTGCATGTCCGTATGGGGCACGCGGGATTCTGTTGATCGAAGCAACACCTTCTTTCAAGATGGTTCGACATGTATCTCAGTTCCTCGTCAGCAGCAGGCATCCGGTTTCTTGCCTCGGTAAAGCACGGGCATGGTCTCAAACCGTCCGCCCGCCAAGCTGGCATCGATAAAGAGGTCGGCTACCGCTGGCTACGCGAGGAATACTTGCAACTGCGTCGCGACGGCAAATCTCGTGCCGAGACGACAGCGGAGCTTGGGTTCACCACGTCCCGGCTCGTGGCGTGGGAAGCGGACGTCGGCCAGGTCAAAGACCGCCATCATCTTCGAGTTAACGTCGACGAGGAGGCCAGCTTTTGGGCGGCGTTTGATCGCGGGAACAGCACTGGGGAGGCAGCTAAGACTGCGGGAGTGAGCCGTTCGACCGCGTATCGGTGGATGCACAATCGCTTCGACCAGCTGCGTCAGTCCAAGGTGACCGTTAGGCGGTGCCAGGGCCAATTGCGCCTGACGGATCGCCTCAGCCTGAACTTCGAACGCGAACGGCTATCGCGATTATCGAAAGAGCAGAATGCGGCGACGGCGGCGCAGCATGCCGCAGTTCGCTCCTCCAGCGATTATGCAGACCAGATGCTCGGTGCGGTGCTCTCTGAGGCGCAGCAACACCGCGCTGCACGGGCCGAAAAGTATTGGCAGCTGATGCGCGACGGGGTGAGCAACGCAGAAGCATGCAGACTTCTCGGCATGCACAGAAGAACGGGAACGCAGCTGCGTCGAGCCAGCAACTTCCAGATCCCACCCATCGGAGTTCCGTCCCTGACCGCGGGCCGCTACCTGGATGCGCGGGAGCGGCTGCGGATCGCGGACCTGCTGCGGCTGGGGCACTCGATGCGGCGCATCGCGATCGAGCTGGGCCGTCACGCTTCCACGATCAAACGGGAACTGGACCGCCATCGGGACGCTCAGGGCCTCTACCTGCCCCGCACGGCCGATCACGACGCCCGGCCGCAACGGGCCCGACCGAAAGTGCATAAGCTCGTTGCCAACGCCCGGCTGCGCACCCTCGTGCAACGTAAACTCAACCGTTTCTGGTCGCCGGACGAAATCTGCGGGTGGATGAAGAAGACATACCCCGACGATCACGCGATGCGGTTATGCCCGGAAACGATCTACCGGGCATTGCTGCTGCGTGAGGGCCACGGCCTGCACCGGCGGTATGCCACGAAGCTGCGCACCGGTCGGCGGATCCGCAAGACCCGCTGGCGCACCCGCATCGGGCAGGGATCACGGATCCGCAATATGACCATGATCGACCAACGGCCTGCCGAGGTTGAAACCCGCCTGGAGGCCGGCCATTGGGAAGGGGACTTAGTGCGCCACGAGGCGCTGTTTGACCGAGCGGGGGTGGAAGACCTTCGCCGTTGTGCTGTCGCAGCAGCATGATGAAGCTGGGGGCAGCCTGACCTGGGGAAACACCGGGAAGGGTGGAGAGCAGCCCCGACAACGCCGGGACGGGCCAGCACTACCGGATGGTCCGGGTCCGGCAAGCAAGGCGGGAAGGTGTACGCGAGGAACCAGTGCTAAAAGCCTCTCAAGTCTCCCGCCGGCTCAAATTCGGTGGATATGGGCTGGCCTGCGGTGCGCACCACCTCCTCATTACGGGGTGGGAACTTGAATGTCGGTTAAGGTCGTTGGCATTCGAGGCCACGGTGAAGGCCTGCGGCGTAGCCGTGGCGATATCGCAGGGGCATAGCTGGGCGCCTAACTTGCCGATCGGTTAACAGTGAACGTGGGAACCATCGTGTGTCTCCCGGGCTTGCTACCCCATCCAGGGGTGCGGGTTCGGGTGGGCGTGTTGTCCGTCGATCGATGTGCGATGGGGCGGAGGGGCCGTAGTAGTCCGGGCGGGGGAAAGCCTCGTACATGGCGAAGGGCCCCAGCGGATATGACGCAGTAGCTACTGCAAGGAACGGAGGCATTGGTGAATACCGGTGAACCGCGATGGGCTGACCTCGATGAGGCGTCCGTGCGGGTACGTGCGATGCAGACGAAACTGCACCATTGGGCGGTCAGTGATCCTGGCCGTCTTTTCGAGGATGTGTTCAACCTCGTCTATGACCGGGATTTCCTCACCGTTGCGTGGGGCCGGGTCAAAAGCATGAGTATTTGAAGCTTTGAGCGCCACCTGTTCGTGCGGTTCAGCGCCGGGGTTCGTGCGAGAGAGCGCCAGCGGTCGCGGGGCCTGGCGCCGCTGACGCTCTCCGTGACGGTTGCTAGGCGGTTGCGAGTGCTGTGTGCTCGCGCATGTTGTAATTGCCTGTCTCGACCCAGATCGTGTTGTGGATGATCCGGTCCATGATCGCGTCGGCGTGAACGCCGGAGCCGAGCCGCTGGTGCCAGTCCTTCTGCGAGTACTGGGTGCAGAACACTGTTGACGTCTCCCCGTAGCGGCGTTCCATCAGTTCCAGCAGCATGGTGCGCATCGATTCCGTGGGCCGATCCAGCAGCCACTCATCGATGACCAGCAGGGTGAATGCCGCATATTTGCGCAGGAACTTGCCGGATCCGCCAGGGGTGTCTTGGGCGGCGACCCAGGCTTCCTCGAGGTCGGGCATGCGGACGTAATGCGCGCGGATGCGGTGTTCGCATGCGCGTTTAGCCATCGCGCACCCCAGGTAGGACTTCCCCGACCCGGTGAACCCTTGGAAGACAACGTTCTGCTGCCGGGCCACGAACGAGCAGGTGCCGAGCTGGCTCAGCAGCGGCCGGTCAAGACCTCGCTCGTCGAGGAGGTCGATGCGGCGCAGGTCAGCGTTCGGGTAGCGCAGCCCCGCCCGCCGGATCAGGCCGGTGACTTTGGCATGGGTGAACGACGCGTAGGCGTCATCGACGACCAGCCGGAGACGATCTTCGAACGGCAGGCTGATGCTCAGCGTCTCGTCTTGGGTATCTATGGCCTCCAGCAGCTCGCCCGCGTTCATCTCCCGCAGCTTGCGTTTGGTTTCCGTGTCCAGGCGGCTCATCGGGTCCCTCCTGCGTAGTAGGAGCTGCCGCGCACGTATCCGCCATCTTCGTCATCAGGCTCCTCGACGTGCCCGGTTTTGTCCTGCCCGGTGTCCAGGATCGGCCGCAGGTGGGCGTAACGGGGCGATCGTATCGGACCGCGCAGCGCGAGCTGGCATGCGGCTTCCACCCGGGCTGGTGAGAACCTACGAGACAGACGCAGCACCGCCAGGGCCGGGTCGTAGCCGGCTTCCTCGATGCGGACAGACTCGAAGATCTTCTCGATCACGGTCCCGGTCGCCGGTCCCATCCGTAACGCCCAGGCGTCGATCCGGGCCCGGTCCCAGGCTTGCCAGCTGTGCCCCTCGGGAAGGTCGGCTTCGTTCGTCCGATACTGGTTCGTCGTCGTCACGGGCAGCAGCAGGTGGCTGGTCAGGCGCTCATCACCCCGATAGATCTCGAGCATGGTGTCCGTGACGCGAAGATCAACATGCGCGCCGATGTGGGTGAACGGGACGGAGTAGAAGTTTTTTGACCAGACCACGTGTCCGTTCCGGCCTACTTTGCGCCCATATGTCCAGGTGCTGATCTCGAAAGTCACCGCCGGCAACGGTTGCAGCAGCGGCTTCTCCTCGGCCGTGAACACGCTCAGCCGGGAGCCCTCCCGCTTCTGG
This sequence comes from Micrococcaceae bacterium Sec5.7, assembly GCA_039636785.1. Lineage (NCBI taxonomy): Bacteria > Bacillati > Actinomycetota > Actinomycetes > Micrococcales > Micrococcaceae > Micrococcaceae bacterium Sec5.7. The sequence goes on from CP144169.1 coordinate 3,577,570, forward strand.
AACGGCTGTCGGTTGTAGGCATCGATCTGCTCCCGAACCCGGGCCCGCAGCTGCACCAGGCTGGTGAACTGCTCCTGCCTCAGACCCGCAATCACCCAGGTGGCGACGTGGGAGACAGTGTTTTCTACGCTGGCTTTGTCTTTCGGGTGCCGCACCCGGCCCGGTAGTACCGCCGCCGAATAATGCGCCGCCATCTCCCGATAAGCGTCGTTGAGGACGACTTCGCCCTCGCGCGGGTGAGAGATCACCCCGGTCTTGAGGTTGTCGGGGACGAGCCTCGGGACCGTGCCGCCGAAGAATGCGAACATCGCCGCATGCGCGCGCAGCCACGACTCCTGCCGCATATCCAACGTCGCCTCCACGAACGCATACCTGCTGAACGGCAGGCACGCGACGAACAAATACACCTTCGAGACCTCTCCCGTTGCCGGGTCAACGAGCTGCATCGTCGGCCCGGACCAGTCGACCTCGACGCTGCGGCCGGCCTTATGGCCGACCCGAGACGACGCGCCAGTGACGTTGGCGTAATCGCCGTAAAGCCTGCAGAACCGGTCATAACTCATCGCCGCTTGCCCGGCCCGACTGCACCCGTCGAGATACTCCTGGTGCAGCAGCTTCAACGTCACCCCAACCCTGGCCAGCTCGCGATGCACCTGGACCCAGTCCGGCTGCGCGAACACGCTCTCCCGCACCCCGCGACCGGGAAACAGCGCCAGATACACCTCGCCCTCAGACTTCTCCGCAACATCGTCCCACCCGAGCCCGAGCTGATCCGCAGCATCGATCACCGCCTGAACGCTGTGCCTGGACATGCCCTGAGCAAGCGAGATCGCTCTGCCGGACAGGCCCTGGTTATGCAACTGCAAGACGAGCTTCGCCTTGATCTTCCGTACCATTACCGGTACTCCTTCCACCACGTGGCCCTCACGCGGTGGAAGGAGCTTTTCAGGTGGCGCTCAACCACACCAACACTGGCGCTGACCAGCGCAAATCGTGGGCTCGGACCCCGGCGCTAACCCGCACCACATATGGACCCCTCAAGAGCGAATATTCAAAAAGCAATAAGGGTGCCCGAACGGCCGGTGTTGACCGGCGCATTCCGGCTCTGATCAGTGGTGGTGCTGAAAGCGAGGAGTTTCTGGAGGAAGTCAGGGAGCTGGTCAAGTCCCGGGCTTTTGTTCCGTTGCCGGTGAGGGAGCGCATGATCCCCAAACCGGGCAGCACGAAACTTCGCCGGCTCGGCATTCCCACTGCGAGGGATCGGGTGGTTCAGGCGTCGCTGGCGTTGGTGTTGGAACCGATATTTGAGGCGGATTTCAAACCGGTGAGTTACGGTTTCCGTCCGAAGCGTCGGGCGCAGGACGCGATCGCCGAGATACATGCGTTGGGCACCCGAAGGTATCACTGGGTGTTTGAGGCGGACATTGAGGCGTGTTTTGACGAGTTGAAGCACTCTGCGGTCATCGCCGAGGTGCGCAAGCGCGTCACGGACAAACGGGTGCTGACCCTGATCGACAAGTTCCTGAAGTCGGGCATCATGTCCGCCGAGGGGAAGATCAGGGAATCTGACATGGGAAGCCCGCAGGGAGGTAACATTTCTCGGCTTCTGGCCAATATCGCTTTGACGGTATTGGATAAGCATTTTTGTGATTTGTGGGATGCCCACGGCACCTCGCAACGCAGGGATGCGTACCGGAAACGGGGCGGTGCGACCTATCGCATCGTCCGCTATGCCGATGATTTCGTGATCATGGTCGCCGGTGCCAGATCCCATGCGGAGACGCTCTGGGACGAAGTCGCGGAGGTCATCGCCCCGTTGGGGTTGAAGATTTCCGTGGCAAAGTCCCGGGTTTGCCATTTGGATGAAGGGTTCGATTTTCTTGGTTTTCACATCCAGCGGAGACTGAAGAAAGGAACCCAGAAAATGAGCGTCTACACCTACCCGTCGAAGAAGTCCTTGTTGACGATTCTTGGGAAGGTGCGGGCGCTGACACGTCGAGCGGAGCATGCTTCGCTGGAGGTCCTGCTCCGCCGGTTGAATCCGGTGGTGCGTGGCTGGTGCAACTATTTCCGGCATGGGGTTTCAAAAGCGACCTTTGGTTATCTCGATGCGTTCATTTGGCATCGAGTGACCCAATGGATTCGTAAACGGCACCCACGCATTACGTGGCGGGAACTCTATCGGCGCTTTCTGACAGGAAGGCCCGGGAACCAGCCACAGGCAGAGGGAGTCACCATGTTCGACACCGCGACGATCCCGGTAACACGGTATCGGTGGCGAGGACACAATATCCCGACGCCATGGGCTGCCAGCATGGTCTGAGTGGCTATCCGTGGAGCGCCGGATGCGATGAGAGTCGCACGTCCGGTGCGGAGGGCGGGTCCGAGAAACGAGCCGGGAGCAATCCCGGTATCGCGCTCCGGCCCGACCCTACATCATCGGTGTCGGGTCCGTCTCGGCGATGATGACGCTACGGGAAAGGAAAACCCAGTACGGCATCATCGTGAATCTGCCCCTGGATCACACCGTTGCCAGCGTCAACGCGGCCGCCATCAGCGCGTTCGCGACGCTGCCACCACACCTGAAACGAACACTCACTTGGGACCAGGGCGTGGAAATGGCCTGGCACGAGGAACTAACAAAGAAGACCGGGGTTCCGGTCTACTTTGCCGAACGCTCCAGTCCCTGGCAGCGTGGCGCGAACGAGAACTTCAACGGACTGGCCCGCCAATATTTCCCCAAGGGCACCAACCTCGCCGTTCACAGCGTTGAGCACGTCTCCCACGTGATGCGTGAACTCAACGAACGGCCCCGGAAAACTCTCGACGACGACACCCCGGCAGCACGATTCAAAGCCGAACGCAAAGCGCCGTCGGCCGCTTTGCGGTAGCCTCAAAACACCGGGACCATGCCCCGATTTCACGCATCTGTTGCGTCGACCGCTAGAAACCGCCCCACCTTCACCGGGCAGTTTCGCGGGCGGGTCTTACGGGAATCTGGAGAGCCCGGAAATCCGGGCATTTCGAAGCGAGCTTTTCAAGGCAGGGTGGCGGCCGGTGAAGGACCGGCTTCCGGGACACCGCCCTCATTTGGGCGTCGTCTCTGTCCAAGGGAGGATGATCGCTGGGAACAGTATCTGTCGACAGGGCATCCATGCATAGTGCTACAGACATAACTGCCGCCCGTTGGCTGCCAGACCGGTGCATTGCCTACAGAAATCAGATAAACAATACAGCGAACTATCGGGGGAATTTTGACGGAACGAAACGTACTCATCACGGGAGCGTCAGGCGGAATCGGAAAGGCCATCGCGATGGCCTTGGCCCCCTCGTCTCACCTCTATCTGGCAGGACGCAACCGCGAAGCGCTTGAGAGCCTTGCGCATGAGTTGCCTTCCGCAAAGGTACTCATCGGAGACTTGGCCACGGAGACTGGCATCGCTGCCGTCACATCAAATGTCCGAAACCTCGATGCCTTAATCCACTGTGCAGGAGTTCTTCACCTAGGTACGGTCGAAGAGCTTCGCTTGGACCAGTGGCGAGAGAGCTTGGAACTCAACCTCCTCGCCCCGGTTGCGCTCACGCAGGCGTTGTTGCCGCAACTACGCCAGAGCGCCGGTCACGTGGTCATGGTGAATTCCGGATTGGGAAATCGCGCCGTCCCTGGCTCCGGTGCTTACAGCGCCAGTAAATTTGGAATGCGGGCTTTTGCAGACGCACTCAGACTCGAAGAAGGGCCGCGCGGGGTGCGAGTGACCTCAGTGCATCCGGGCCGGGTCGATACACCAATGCAGGAACAGATGCATTCGTGGGAGCAAAAAGAATACGACGGCGAGGCATGGATACATCCGACTCAAGTGGCAGCGGTGGTAAAAACAACCCTAGATCTCGGAAGTAACGCCGTGATCGATTCAATCAACATTAACCCGCCTCATCAGGTGCATAAATGACTCCGCCCGCTTTCAGCCAAGCCCGCTGGACAGACGGGCCTCTACTTTTCATCTCTGGACAGCTACCTCTCGACGACCAAGGAATGCCTGTTAGTGGCGGGATCCGCGAACAAGCAACTGCCGTCTTCGAACGGCTATCCGCCGTCTTGGCTACAGAGGGCAGCAGCCTAGCTGACGTGGTGAAACTGACCTACTTCCTCACCGACATGACCGATCTACCCGGCCTCCGCGTCGTCATCGGTAATTTCTTCGCAGATCCAAAACCGGCCAGCACCCTAGTTCAAGTTTCAGCACTCATCGATCAAAAATTCCGACTAGAAATCGAAGCCATCGCTACGCATCGCAATTAAATCTGACAAGCATCGACAACGCTGCACAGCATGACCGGCATTGGCGCACCCGGACCTTCCCGCTGAGGGTTCCCCATACGGACGCACGCTGACGCGTTGCCTTGGTAAACAGGGAGCTGACCCGACGGATATCTGCCGTACGTTTTTTTCGTTTTCTGAAGCGGACCCGGGATGGCGTTGCACGCCACGCCATCCCGGCAGTCGTGGTGACCGTCCACTAGGGTTAGCGTGATGAAACGAGCTGTCATTCTTGGGGGTACAGGCGTGTTGGGCCGGGCCATCGCGCAACGTTTGCTGGATGCCAGTTGGCAGGTGGACATCACGGGCCGGGACGCGTCAAAAATGCCTGCAGTGCTGCGCGACGCGGGGGCCACGTTCTTATCCTCAGACCGGCGCAACGACGACGACCTTGGACGCACGATGAGGAACGGAGCTGACCTCGTGGTGGATGCCGCCTGCTACACGGCAGCCGACGCAGGTCTGCTTCTCCCCCACCTGCACGCGGTTGGATCTGCCGTCATGCTGTCCAGCAAAGCCGTCTACATCGACGACGCCGGCAACCACGTAAACACTGACATCCCTCAAGTGTTGCAACCACCCCAAGAACCCAAGGTTCGGCTTGCGTACGGCTGTCGGTCGGAGCCGTTACGATGAGCGCGTGACGATAATGCTTCGGGATCTTGACGACGCTGAACTTGATCGACTCTTCGATTGGGAACAGGATCGTGCGGCAGTTGAGATGGCGGCGTTCACCCGCGCGGATCCATCCGATCGGAACGCGTTCGATGCCCACTACGAGCGCATCCGAAACGACCCGTCGGTGTCCCTCCGCGCGATCGACGACGGTAACGGCCTGGTTGGAACGATTGGAAGTTTCACAATCGATGGTGACCGTGAGGTCACCTACTGGATCGACCCGGCTCGATGGGGCGAAGGAATTGCATCCGCAGCCTTGACGGTGTTTCTGACCGTGGAGACAACACGGCCGGTCTTCGCCCGCGTGGCCGAGCACAATCTCGGCTCGTCCAGGGTGCTGGCCCACGCGGGATTCGTGGAGATCGGCTCCGAGACATCGCACGCCGATGGACTGGGCCGCGATGTCGTCGAGCACATCTACCGACTCGCTCACTAGCTCCACCCGCTCGTCCCGCTGACGGTTCCGCACACGGGCACCCCGCAAGCGGACGACCACCCGCCAGCACGGCTCAAGGAATTCGGCGAGACGCCGTCCGCGGAACGGTAGGAATGTGTCAATTCGCGGAGGATGAGACAAACAGCCCGAAATTGCTCGGGAAAGTGTCTCATAACCAATGTGTCCCGAATCCCATGCGATGCAAGACAACTCAAAGCCCGGTTGAGCGACACCAAGCGATCACAGAACGAACGTTTTCGGCGAAGTACTTCTGGAAGTCGGACCGGATCCGGTAAACCAGGCCTCGGGATCGTAGTTGATGATGTCTGCGGCATGGGCGTAGTGGGACTGCGGCACGAGTCCGCGGTATTCCTTTGATTGGACAACCGGCTGGTACGCCGGGATGTGGCCGGCTTCGGCCCAGTCCAGTGAGCCCTTGAGCATGGATGCCACGAATTTGTAGACGTCGCGCCGCTTGCCGTCATCGGCGTTGACCTGGTGGGGGAGCACAAACGAATGTGAATCGGCGAACGCCGCGGGCGTGCCGAAGAGTGTCGGGATGGTTGTTGCGTCGAGCGGGACACCGGCTGCCTTCATCGTGGGCAGCTCCCAGACTCCCGTGAAGAGCATTCCCGAGCCCCGGGAGGCAAATTCGGCGATGGCTGTTCCGCCGTCTCCACTCTTGGTGGCAATGCCGTCGTCCAGCATCGACGCGATGAATTCGAGGCAGTCAATGGCGACGTCGCGGTCCACCTGTGCCGGCTTCCCGGGCTCCAGTACCATGTCCGCGCCATGTTGCTTGTAGAACGTGTAGAACATGCGCCACATCTGGGCGCCGTCTCCCAGGTAGCCGTAGGACAGGCCGTGCTTCCCGGTGACCCGCTGCAGTTCCCTCGCCACTTCGAGGAACTGCGAGGGGGACGAGATATCAGCGAGCTGGCCGTTGCTTCCGAGGATCCCGGCTTTGCCGGCTACCTCCGTGTTGTAGAGCAGGATGAACGGATGCGAGTCCAGCGCGATTGAGAAGACCTTCCCGTCGAGCTGGCTTTTGTCCCAGATGCGGGATGTGAAGTCCTCGGGGCGGATGCCGTACTCCGCCAGAAGGGGCACGTTCCAGGCGTCGAGCAAGCCACCCGGCGCGTAGCCCGCAACCCGTGCCGCATGCATGATTGCGACCTCGGGCGGACGGCCGCCGGCAGATGCCATGGCGAGGTGTAGTACGGTGGCCCCCACGCAAGCACCGTGGGCTTGACCCTGGACTCCTGATAGGCCGCGTTGGCGCGGTCGATCATGGACTGCATCTTGATGCCGTCGCCGCCCGACAACAGATGCCAGAACCGGATGTCGGTGCCGGCGGCCTGGGCCGCCCCGCCGCACCCTGCCAGGCCCGTTCCGAGAGCGACGCCGCCAAGCACTGCGCCCCCTCCGAGCAGCAATTGCCTGCGGCTCAAACTCTTCCTGCTGGAATCCTCTTGCTTCACCGTCACTCCTTTTGGACGTAGCCAGTCAAAACTTTCAGCCGGGCGGTCCGGGGTGACCGGGATGTCCGGCCTCGCAACCCTGGGCTGCACGCCACTTTATATCGTTGTAAATTGACATACAAGGGATATTGTTAGCGCTCACAGAATTGTTCGTGAAATTTTCGCCTCGTTCGGGCCCGATCCGCCCCCGGCCTCCACGCCTGGCGGAGCTACTCGAGCCCGGCGACACCCGCCAGCATCTGCAGGTGATGGTCGAACAGTTCATCGCGGGCCGCAAACGTGTCCGCCCCGTACTGCCCGAACACCTCAAAACTGATGGCGCCGAACAGCGACGTCCACACGAGCGACCCCCGCGCCAACAGGGCGCCGGGCACGGCCAGCCCCAGTTCGCTGCGGATCGCTGCCATGTCAGCGGATAGGGCGGGAGGAAGTGCGGCGGTCTGAGCAGGAGAAACGACGACGGCGCCGGCAGGTTCCGCTTTCAGCCCGCCTGCCCGGTAGGCGGCATCGAAAATTGCCATGAGGGCGTAGATCACCCGCGTCCCGGGAGCGGTGGTGCGCTCCGCCGGGGCCTGGTATCCGGGCACGGGACTGCCGAAAAGCAGGGCGTAGCGCGCAGGTTCACGAAGCGCCCACGCGCGGACGGCACGGCTGAGGGCCCAGAACTGTCCAGTGAAGTCCTCTTCCGGAACCGCAGCTACGGCCGCATCCACCTCATCGCCCAGCTCGCCGTAGGCGTCAATGAGCAACAGAGTCAGGAGTTCGTCGCGGCTCTCGACGTAGCGGTAGACGGCCGATGACACCACGCCCAGCCCCCTGGCGACAGCGCGCAGCGAAAGCGCGGCTGCGCCGCGCACGGCCAGGTGCTCACGTCCCAGCCGGACGATGTCTGCGATGGTCTGGGCGCGGGCACGCTCACGTGGCGTCAAGGGTTTGGATGCCGGAACCTTCGAGCCCTCAGGCCTGGGGTCGAGCTGGAGGTGGCGCTCGTTCATGACCTCAGCTTTCCACAAAACAGAGCAGTGTCAACTTTAGAGAGCAGTGCTCTTGACGTTTCCAAAAACACGGTGCATCCTTGGTTCAGAGAGCAGTGCTCTCGCTAGCTAGCTAGCTGAACCACCGCAAAAAGCGAGCCCATCCGAAAGAGAGAGCATCCAATGTCTGAGCTGTATGTAGTCACCGGCGCCGGCCCCGTGGGTTGGACCGTTGCGGAACAACTCGCCGAACAGGGCCACCGGGTCCGCGTTCTAACCAGATCCGGCAGCGGCCCGGATCATGTGCTGATAGAAAAGACCGAGGCCGACGCCTCAGACCCAGCCCGGCTCGGCGAGGCCTTCGCAGGCGCCACGGCTGTCTTCCACTGCATCCATGGTTCGGCTTACAGCGCCACGTCCTGGGAACGGGAACTTCCTCAGGCCGAGCAGGCGGTGCTTGCAGCGGCCCACGGGGCGGGCGCCGTCGTCGTTTTTCCCGAAAGCCTGTACTCCTACAGTGAGCCGGACAGCCTGATGTCCGAGGACAGCCCCCGCGAAGCCCGGACCGGCAAGCGCGGCATCCGGGTCAAGCTCCTGGAAGCACGCGCGACCTCCCCTGCCAACACAGTCAGCGTGGTGGCCGGCGACTTTTTCGGACCGCGGGTGCGGACAGCCCATGCCGGCGAGCGCATGGTCCCGTCGGTCCTCTCCGGTAAGAGGCTGCAGGTGATCGGGAGCGCAGACCGGCCGCACTCGTTCACGTACATCGCGGATCTCGCAGCGGCCATGATCAGGGCAGCCCAGACTCCAGCCGTCTGGAACCAGGTGCTGCACGCGCCCACCGGCCCGGCCGTGACGCAGCGCGAGCTCGCCACCGAGTTTGCTGCCGCGGCCGGTGTACCGGCACCCGAGGTAGGGGTCTTGCCTGGCTGGGTCTTGCGCGCGGCGGGTGTGGTTTCGGCCGATGCGCGCGAGCTCGCCGAGATGCTGTACCAGTTCCAGCGGCCGTTTGTGATGGACTCGAAAGCCAGCGAAGCCGCCCTTGGCCTGGCGCCGCTCCCGCTGTCCCGGGCAGCAGCGGCCACCGTTGCGTGGTGGAGGGCGACGGACACTGCCCCGGCGGCTGTCTGACAAAAGCGGTGTGACAAAAGCGGTGTGACAAAGCGGCCACGCACCCGCGCGCTAGACTCCCGCACATGCGACCCGACGGACTTGGCATCACCACAGCGCTGGATGCCCTCCGGCTCTACGGTGCGGAGATCACTGTTCACGGCCGGTCGATGCTGGTCCGGACCGACTCCAACCCGTACTTCCACAACGGCAACCTGGTACTCAGCGACTGGCCTGCGGGCTCTGCTGAGCTGACCCTCTTCGAGCAGGAGTTCCCCTATGCCACGCACCGCACGTTGTGGATCAACGGCGATTTGCCGGCGCCGGCGTTTTCCCATGCGGACTTTTCCGGCGGGGACCTGCCCGGCGGGGACGCGTTCGGGCACGGCCTTCGGCTCGAATCAACCCTCACCATGAGTGCCACCGCCAGCGCTACCGGCGCCGCGCCACCCGGCCGGATCCCCGCCGTCGGGCATGGCCGCCTGCTGGAGAGCGACGGCGACTGGCTGGCTCTCGCCGCCCAGCGCTGCGCCGATACGGGCACCACCGCGGAAGCGGACGACGACGGCGCGCGCTTCTGCCGCACACAGACCCGCCTTGAGCACGGGATCAGCCGGCGGAACCAGGGGGCGGGCTGCGGTTGGTTTGTTGACGGTGCGCTGGTGGCGTCGCTGATTCTGCTCCGGCTGCCGGCCGACCGGGCGAGAGTCGAGGCCGTCATGACCGATCCGGCCCACCGCCGCCAGGGCATCGCTGCGGCCTTGCTTGGCTTGGCGATGGCGCACGCACGCACGTACTGGCGGACGGAGCTTTTTGTGCTCGATGCCGAGCCGGACGGTCCGGCGGCCGGGATCTACCGCAGGCTGGGCTTCACCGACGCCGGCTGGGTGACCTCGCTGACGGGCGAAAACATCAGGTGATGGTACTCAGTTGGGGCGGCTCCGCGCGTTTTCCGCTCCGCTGGAGTAGCGTTTCACTATGAGTGCGCAGCAGCCTGAAGATGTGTATACGCACGGCCATCACGAATCCGTGGTCCGCGCCCATGCTTCACGGACGGCGGAGAATTCCGCGGCGTTCGTGATCCCCTACCTGACAGCGGGGGTTTCCGTTCTGGACGTGGGTTGTGGGCCAGGCAGCATCACCTGCGATTTCGCCGGGATGGTTGCACCGGGGAAGGTGACCGGACTGGACCGCTCCCCTGACGTGATTGCCCACGCCCAGGAGCTGGCCGCCGATCGCGGCGTGGAGAACGTCGAATTCGTGGCCGGCAACATCTACGACCTCGACTTCGAGGATGACACCTTCGATGTGGTCCACGCCCACCAGGTGCTGCAGCATCTGACCGACCCGGTGGAGGCTCTCCGCGAGATGCGTCGGGTGGCTAAGCCCGGCGGCATCGTGGCCGTGCGCGACGCCGATTTCCACGGCATGAGCTGGTACCCCGCCATCCCGGAGCTGGACGAGTGGATGGACCTCTACCAGCGGATCGCCCGCCGCAACGGGGCCGAGCCCGACGCCGGCCGCCGCCTGGTCTCGTGGGCACAGTCGGCCGGCTTCAGCGACGTTGCGCCCACCAGCAGCAACTGGCTGTATGCCACCGGGCAGCAGCGCCGTTGGCAGGCGCGGGTGTGGGGTGAGCGGGTACTGCACTCTGCGTTTGCCGACCAGGCCCTCGAGTACGCCTTCGCGAATCCCGCGGACCTCGCACGGATCTCCGCCGGCTGGCACCGCTGGGGCTCCACCGACGACGGCTGGTTCCTGATCCCCAACGGCGAGGTGATCGCCCGGGCATGAGCTCCGGGCTCCAACGCGTAAGAGCCGCCGCCTCAGCGTGCACCGGAGAGTGAGTGCCGACGTCGGACATTTTTCAAGAGTTTTCCCGGACCATGTAGAGAACTGTGCATCGGCTCCGACTCGTCAGTGAAAGCACCCGGACAGGGAGCCCCGTCAAAAGGAGTACGAGATGAAATACATGATCATGATGTTCGGCTCGGCCGAGGGCATGATGGAAACCGCCGATCCGGAGTGGGTCCAGGAAATGATCGGCTTCATGATCCAGATCGACAAGGACCTGCGGGAATCCGGCGAGCTCGTGTTCAACGCCGGCCTTGCGGATGGCAGCACGGCGAAGCTCATCCGGCAGACGGACAACGGAGTGGTCACCACGGACGGGCCGTTTGCGGAAGCAAAGGAGTCGCTGATCGGCTACTGGGTGGTGGATGTAGCCAGCGAAGAACGGGCCGTTGAAATCTGCTCGCAGATTGTCAAGTACTCGCAGGTGGTGGAGCTGCGGACCATCCCGGAGTTCGATCCCTCTTCGGTCTAGCCTTTGGCTGACGCCATGGCCGCACCCGGCCTGCGAGGACGCCGTCCAGGAGGCCCTGCTTGAAGCCGCCCTGAAGTGGCCGGCGGCCGGTTTGCCGGACAATCCGAGGGCGTGGCTGATCACCGTGGCCGGCCGTCGGCTGGTGGACGGGTGGCGTAGCGAGAGAGTGCCCGGCGGCGGGAGGAAGAGTTTGTTGCCGGGAGTTTTGCGCTGGCCGCTCCTTCCGAGGAACCGAAGGTGAGGCACGACGGCGGTGCGGCACCGGACGCCGACGACGCCCTCACGCTGTTGTACTTGTGCTGCCACCCGGCGCTGTCCGCACCGTCACAGCTCGCCCTCATCCTGCGCGCCGTGGGCGGACTCTCGACAGCCGAAATCGCGAGCGCCTTTCTGGTTCCGGAGGCCACCGTCAAGGTGCCACCCGGAGGACCAAGCGACTAGGCTGCCACAATGACCGCAATAACTTTCGAGAACGCGAGTCAGATACAACGCGATGAAGTCGTTGAATTGTATGAGTCGGTCGGTTGGATGGCCTACACGGTGAACCCTGATTTGCTCCTTGGGGCCCTCCAAGGCTCTCACTCCATCGTCACGGCCCGTGACGATGGCCGGCTCGTTGGCCTTGCACGGGCAATCTCAGACGGCGTTAGCATCGTCTATTTGCAAGATATTCTCGTGCGTCCCACTGCACAACGTCAGGGAGTCGGACGCCAACTCGTATCCATTCTCTTGGGAGCGTACGAAGGCGTACGCCAAAAAGTCCTGATCACGGACGTCGAGGAGAAGCAGCGGGCCTTCTACGAATCCCTGGGTTTTACCGAGTCACATGACCACGACCCAGGTATTCGGGCCTTCGTTCACTTCACGAATTGACCATCCAGCATCGGTTCATTCAGCACGAACGAGCACTCACTTCGGACTTACTGCCCTCGCTAGCCTAGGAAGCGGGAATCTATCGGCTGTTTCTGATGGTGGACAAGTCCATTAGCGTGGTGTAGCCGGCCCTCATGGACGCAACCAATTGACAGTGCAGGTCAGCGAACGTTCTGCACGGTGCCGACCTGCTTACGGTACGGAATCTAGGCGTAGATTCCCGGATGAATATCCAAGTGCAGGACTCTATGGGTTCAAGCCGAGGGTTATCCAACAGCGCCAGTATGCAGTCCAGGGAACCTGTGACATAAATCGAATCGGCATATAGGTCCCCCAACGCACCAAGCGTGATCGGCCGGCGACCATCGCAGACAGCACCTACTTGATGGCAGTTCATCTATGACCACTGTGGCCGCCTCGACTGGGCCCTTGAGAAGATCCATTTCGCGGTCGGGTGGAAGTGTCACCACGGGTGCGTCTGTTAGTTCCTCCCTTATACCGGAATAGCCGAGCCACGCAACGAAATGGCATTCCTGTGGCGTTTCGGTGTGCTTGGCGAGACCATCGGCCAGCGCAGTTGCCACCTAGAGGTCAAGTGTCCCGAAGTCGATGCCGGTCTTCCCTCCAGTCTTTGCCGTGTAAGACATATACAGGCGTTCCCCGTTCGCTCTTCGGCTATCCAGACGACCCATGGCCAGATCCAATGATTAGTGCTCTGATAGTCACAAAGGCCGTTCGCTGGATTTTCCGTTGGTGAAGGAGCTGTTATGACTGAGACCGATGATCTTGAAATACGCCTGCCGGATCGTCTGCAATTGGCGACTTTCCTGGTCGTCACTATGAGATTCATGGCGGCGCTTTGTTGGCTTGGTGTTCTCGCGGCATCGGGCATTATCTCCACCGGTGCTCTTGTGTTGCTGTTCGCGCCGGTGGCTTTAACTGCCGCTGGGTTCTGGGCTGCCCGCTACCAGAGTGGACCCGCATCAGTGACCCATTCTGGCGGATCACAGCGTGAAGAACAGATTCGACCGGCACCGATCCCCCAAGCGGGTGTGGGCAAAACCGTAGTGTTGCTTGGCATCTACGCTGCAATTCTTTGCTGGGTCGGAGCGGCCACCTTGCTGACCAACGGCGACATTGGAACTGTTCTGCTGCTGGCCCTACCTCTCATCACGACTTTCGGAGCATATGCCGCAGGCAAGCATTTGAGGCGACTGGTCACATAGACGTTGCCCCGACGCAGACCGCTCAGGGATCCCGTGCCTACGATGCTTTGGCCCGCAGGAGGTTCCCCCTCTTGGGCAAGAAGGTACTAGCGAGTCCTGATGTCCACACCCTGGTCTTGATCGTGTCCTATTTTCTGTGTTTCCGTACCGATCCCCGTGCCTCTTCGGCGTTGTGGCGGCCGTAGTCGTCCTTGGCCGACGAGTATGGCGATGATGACGACGGTGCCGCCTGCAATTTGATTCCAGTGGATTGATTCGCCGAGAACCATGACGCCGAGGATGACGCCGCCGATCGGGGTGAGGTAGGTGACGGTTGAGGCCATGGTCGAACCCCACGCGTTGATGACGTTTGTGTACCAGATGTAGGCAATGCCCGTTCCGACGCCGCCGAGTATCAGGATGCTTGCAACGATGCCGGGATTCAAGGTGACTGGGCCGGTGCCGATGAAGGGTGTGAGTAGCAGGATGATGATTGCTCCGGCGCCAATCTGGGAGGCGGAGACCGTGATGGCGTCGTAGTCGTGTCCGCGGAGGAAGCGTCGGGTGTAGGAGAACCCGAGCCCGTAACACGTGGTTCCCCCCAGACAGGCCAGCTGCGCCCAGAAGAACATGCCGTTGGCCGTGTCTGTCACGGCGTCCCATGGTGCGGCGACGAGGATGACGCCGCCGGCGGCTACGAAGAGGCCAGCTGTTTTGGTTTTGGTAAGGCGCTCGTCGGGAAGGATCGCCAGCGCGACAAGCATGGTGGCGATCGGCGTCGTCGCGTTGTAAATGCTGGACAGCCCTGCTGGAAGGTACTGCGCGGCCCAGGAGAACAAAAGGAACGGGACGACACACATAAGCACGCCGATCGCCGTCAGGTGACCCCACACGCGCAGGCCGCGTGGCCACCGTCGACGTGTGACGAGCATGATGATGGCGAGAACGAGTGCGCCGAAGAATAGCCGGCCAAGGACGACCTGCGCAGGGGAGAGCCCTCCGACGGCCACCTTGATGAAGAGGAAGCTTGCCCCCCATACTGCGGCCGCGCCCAGGTACTGGGCGGCCAGACCTACTCCATGTCCGTCTCGCATTGTTGATCGACTTGTCACGCCCACACCTCATCTTTCCTTGACGTCAGTCTTGTCTAAACTCAAGACATGAATCAAATGAATCTGGCACATAGGCATATGACGAAAATAGATATGGGATCGCTCACCTTGCGTCAGCTTGACGTCTTTGTCGCCGTGGTGGAGCAGGGTGGTTTCGGCGCTGCGGCTGATCATCTGCAGATGAGTCAATCTGCCGTCTCGCACGCCCTCGCAGCGCTGGAGCGCGCGTCGGGTGCCCCTCTCATCGTCCGCACACCCAGGATCGCGACGACGACCCTGGGCGACGCAATCCTGCCTCATGCCCGCAGCGTCCTGGCTAACGTGCGCGCCCTGCGGACCACCGTCGATATCCAGCGCGAAGGTCTCGTGAGAGGCATGGTTCGCCTCGCGGCGGCACCGACCGCGTCCCATCGGCTTATCCCCGAACTCCTGAAACGTTGGCGTGCAGAACTACCTGGGCTCGATATCCGCCTGTTCGAAGGTAGCGACGACGAACTGGAAGTCTGGCTAGCCAGTGGCGCGGTCGACGCTGCCGTTCTCGTCGACCCCGACCCGGCTCCCTCCGGCTCCATCGTCCTGGCCCGCGATGAGTTCCGGGCCGTGCTCCGCTCTGACCACCCGCTTGCCGGCGAGGAGCGCATCACCCTCAGCGATCTCCTCGACGATCCGCTGCTGGCCTCCTCCAGCGGCTGTGAACCCCAGATCACCCGCATACACGCGATGGCCGGAATTCCTTATGCACCGGCTCAGAGGGTTCATGAAACCAGCACCCTGCTCGGCATGGTCGAGGCTGAAATCGGCGTCGCGATATTGCCCTCCCTTGCAGGCTCGATGCTCGCCAACAACCTCGTGATGGTCGAGCTCGAACCGCACCTCGAACGCACCCTCGTCTTCGCCGGCCCCTCAGGGCGCCCGTGGCATCCGGGCGTCGAACGAATGCGCGACATCGCCGAAACTTCAGCGACGAAATTCTGAGTTCTGCACTGACGCCGAGTAGGGGCCGGACTGAGGACAGCTGTGCGGCCAAGGGCTTGCCTCCTAACCGGTGAGCCGCTTGAGCCAGGTGCTCAGTTGGACGACACGCTACCGACGTTGACGGCCGATCCCGACACGATTCGCGGTCGGCTGCGCGTCGCTGGCACCTTCAGAACTCGCTTCACCGAGTCGGTCGGTGTGCCGCCCAGCATCTATCGGGGCCAGACAGCTCGCACGACGGCGGAGCTGCCGTCGTGCGGCGTGGAGGGCAGGCCGAAAGCGAGCAGTTTTGGAGAAGCGCCGGTCACGAGCCGCAACTAGTCTGACAGCCATGGACATCACACGCATCAACGAACTGCGCGGCGATCGCATAGATCAACCCGGCTCAACCCACGGCTTGATCTATGCCGGCCACGATCGTACCGCTGTCACTGCGGCGTGGTGGCGGCCCAGAGTACGACAAACCCACCTCATCTAAGGACCTGCCATGACCTCCATCGAATCCATCACCCTCGAAGCGCCCGACCCCACGGTCGCCAACGCCTTCTACACCGCCGCCTTCGGTTTGGGCACTCAAGTTGGCGTACGCGCCTCGGAGGCACCGACGACCGGCTTTCGCGGGTTCGCGCTGTCGCTCGTGGTGTCCCAGCCATCCACCGTCGACAGTCTCGTCGGCACCGCCCTCGACGCCGGCGCCACGGTACTGAAGCCAGTCGAGAAGAGTTTCTGGGGCTACGGCGGCGTCGTACGGGCCCCGGACGGGGCGATCTGGAAGGTCGCGACGTCGTCGAAGAAGGACACCGGCCCGGCCACCCGGCAGGTCGATGAGATCGTGCTGCTGTTGGGAGTCGCGGACGTTGCCGCGACCAAGCGGTTCTACGTCGACCGCGGCCTTGCCGTGGCGAAGAGCTTCGGCCGCAAGTACGTCGAGTTTGCCGCCCCATCAGGGCACGTCAAGCTGGCGCTCTACGGGCGCAAATTCGCCGCCAAGGATGCCGGCGTCTCACCGGATGGAAACGGATCGCACCGGATCGTCCTTGGCAGCGATGCCGGGAACTTCACCGACCCGGACGGGTTCGCGTGGGAGGCCGCGTCAGTCTGAGGGCGCGCAGCGGGGCGACCTCGACGTCGTCATCGCGCAGATGCAGGCCAGCGGCGTCGAGGTCATCCAGGAGCCGGCCAAGCAGCCGTACGGCGTTCGCGACTGCGCCTTCCGCGATCCCGCGGGCAACCTGATCCGCATCAACGCGCTGCCGCTGGTTGGTCATGGGCGACGAAGCTCGCGATGGTCGAGGTGACCGACGAGCGATTCGGCCAGCATGGATTGCACGCCGGGCAACAGTTCCTGCTCGCCTGCCTCTGGAAACAGGACGGCCTCACCCTCGGAGAGCTCGCGCGGTGCCTCGGCCTGAGCGCGCCCACCGAACGCCGAGATGTCCTCGGTCAGCGAAATCGCACTAGATTGGCAGGGCGCCGATGAACGCGCCAGGCTTCACCCTTGCGCGGTGTGCAGGCTTTCATCGATCGCATCATGGAAAGCGGCAACATTCTCGCCCCGGACGAGCGCATCACCGTTCAGGACGCCATGTACGCCTACACCACGTGGTCTGCTCCAGCCACGGGAGCCGGGCACGTCAAGGGCAGCATCTCCACAGGCAAATTGGCTGATTTTGTGGCCGTGGACAGAAATCCGCTGTACTTGGGCCGTGACACTTTAGACAACATCTATGTTGTGGCGTCAGCGGTTGACGGGAAATTCAGCTACGAACAGATCTAAATATGCCATCCCAGCGTTGCTACTCTCTACCGCTGGTATTCTCAAGCCATGACCCCGGAGGAACTGGCCAATCTCGCGCACTTGCGACGGGCGCGGGACCTGATTGACAGGGACTTCGCGCTCCCGCTCGACGTGGCCACCATCGCGCAGCAGGCCTTCATGTCCGCGGCGCATTTTTCCCGCAAATTCCGCGCGGCCTACGGGGAGACGCCCTACAGCTACCTGATGACCCGCCGCATTGAACGGGCGACGGCGCTGCTGCGGGCCGGCGCGTCCGTCACCGACGCGTGCATGGCTGTGGGCGCCGCCTCGCTGGGGTCCTTCAGTTCGCGGTTCACCGAGCTCATGGGCGAAACGCCCAGCGCGTACCGCGCCCGGGAACACGACGCCGTCGAGGCCATGCCGCCGTGCTTTGCCAGGGCCACCACGCGGCCCGTTCGCTACGGTGCCCGGACGGTCGGCACGACAGCCGAGGCCCCGGGCAAGGTGAGCAGGAATGAAGAAGCAGTTCAGAGTGCTGCCGTATAGCGTTTCCGTCATGACTATTTCACTTCAGTACACCAACATCACCGTCAACGACCCCGACGAATCCATCGCGTTTTACCGCGACGCGCTGGGCCTGGCCGTCCGCAATGACGTGGCTTCCGGCGGCTTCCGCTGGGTTACCCTTGGCACCGACGCCCAGCCCGGGTTAGGCGTCGTCTTGTCCGAACCCCATGCCGGCCGCTCCCAAGCCGACGGCGACGCGCTCCAGGAACTGCTCACCAAGGGCGTACTGCCGATGCTCGTGTTCCGCACAGATGACCTGGACGCCGCGTTTGAGCAGGCCCGGGCCACCGGCGCCGAGGTGCTGCAGGAGCCCATCGCCCAGCCATGGGGCCCGCGGGACTGCGCGTTCCGCGACCCGTCCGGCAACACTGTCCGCATTTCCCAGGACTAGCACTACAGTCGCTTTTATTTTGTCTCCTGTCGGCGTTTTAACCGGATGTCCATCGGCCGTCGTGTTAATCCTTGTCGGTGGGCGATGATATTTGTGCGGCTGATGTGCAGGAATGGGCGGAGGGGCTCGAGGAAATCCGGGAGCTGATTGCCCCGCGGTTCGCCCGGTCCGAACCGCACCACAAGGCGGTGGAGTACCTCAAGGGTCTGCTGTCGGCCGAGGAGCGGAAGAATTCCTGGACCCTGTCGGAGCGAGCCGGGCAGACGATCCCGGACCGGATGCAGCGGCTGCTTTCGACCACGGACTGGGACCCGGACGGGCCGCGGTGACCTGCGCTCCTAGGGTGCGGACCATCTCGGCTCCGCCGACCCTGCCCAAGGCCCGGACGGATGAGCGGGACCACTGCGCGTCCGCCGGCATCCCGGAGGCCCGCGCATTCGCGAAGAAGCCCGAACTGGCGATACACCAACAAACCGCGAAACGGCGCCACTGCCGGGCCCGGAATCCGACCCCACAAACACGACTGTAGTATTAGCAGCCGCGCGAATGGCGGGCAGGACGTGCTCCTTACATATGTCGGCTTCGAAGGTGCGGTCAATTGCCACTTTTGGCCGGAATGGCGCCGTCAATGCGGCCAAAACTGGCGAATCGTGCCGCCCCGCCGGCTCCACGGCCGACAGTTTCCACATAGCCCACACTGCCCCTGCCCGGCGGGGCCGGACGCGCCTAACCTCGTGGAATGAGCTACTTCGCAGAGCATGAATATCGGGCGGAGCCCCCGAGGAATCATGTCAAGATGCCCGGCTGGATTGATTCGTGGAATCATTTGATTTTGCCCGGATGGCCGGCTGGGGTTTTGGGTCTTGTTTCGCGTTGGCCAGGGTCCGCAGTTCAGCGCAGAGGGCCTGGACCTGACGTTGGATCGCGGCCGGATTC
This sequence comes from Micrococcaceae bacterium Sec5.7, assembly GCA_039636785.1. Taxonomy (NCBI): domain Bacteria; kingdom Bacillati; phylum Actinomycetota; class Actinomycetes; order Micrococcales; family Micrococcaceae; species Micrococcaceae bacterium Sec5.7. Next base: position 3,596,711 of record CP144169.1, read on the forward strand.
AAGGGTTTGTTTTCCCGCTTCAGCCGGGTCTGCACGCTCTGGCCGACTGTGACTTTATCGGCCAGGACGCGTTGGAACGGGGTCGCGGGCAGGTCGTACTTCTTGCTGATCTTCGCACCGGTCCGGACCTTCGCGACGAGTTTTTGCTGGGGCCCGAAATGATTGCTCAGCAGCCGCTGCAACGCCCAGATCCGGTTCAGCAACTCCAGCTCGCCGGCGGTGTCGTAACGGCGGTAGCCGACGGTCTGCCGGACGATGTGCCAGTTCTTCTGCTCCACGTGGGCCCCGTCATTCTTGTTCCCGGACCGGGACCGGGTGAAGGTCAGTTTCTCCTGTTCGCACCAGCGGTACAGCTCCCAGTTAATGAACTCGGAGCCGTTGTCCGAGTCGATGCCAAGGATCGGAAACGGGAACGCCGCGGTGGCTTCCCTGATCGCGGCGAATACCCATTTCTGGGCCTTGTTCTTCACCGACCGTGTTTCGGTCCAGCCGGTCGCGATGTCGGTGATGTCAAGGGTGAAGCAGAATTCCCCCTGGCTTTTCCCGCCCTCGTGGCCGACCAGATCAATCTCCACAAACCCGGGCACCGCGTCGTCCCACTCGGCCCAGGTCCGCATCGGAATGGAGTCCTTCAACAGCGTTCCGGGCTTGGTATGGGACCGGCCCCGCGGATCCAGTTTCACCCGGTCCGCCTTGAGCCGCCGGTCGATGGTGGCCGGGGCGATCCTGAGCAACTGCGCAGCCGTCCCGTCATCAATCTGAAGCTCCCTGAACCGGCGCAGTCGCGGCACCAGATCAGGCAGCGCCGCCGCCAGCAACCGCCCGCACGGGGTGCCCTGGACAGCCCAGCAGAACCGCAGGGCCTCGATCACCGCCTCGCCGTAAAGGGGCGGACGGGCAGGGCGCGGCTTGACCTGTCTGAGCACCAGAGCCCCGCGCAGGGCCTTCCTCGCATGGTCCCGATGCCACGCCGTCGTGGCACAGAGTTCGTCCAGAATAAGTTTCTTGGCGGCCCGGTCAGACCGCGCATACCGGATGGCGATGGTCTTCGTGACGGCCTTACGTTCACTCATCGATAGCTCCATGGCTCAGCGTGCCGGGCCGGCAGGCGCCGCCCCGGCAGACACACCGCTTCGCGGGCATTACCAAATGATTCTTCGATAGCAGCTACGCGGGCATCTTTGATGAGTCAACGCCCTGACTAGCCAAGAAGGCCAGGCATCCCCCATGCTTAGCAATATGTCCTCAACGTCGAGCCCATACCGGATCATCGCGGTCTGCACCGGCAACATCTGCCGGTCCCCGATGGCCGAGCTGATGCTGGCTGAGGCCTTCGCAGCTGAGGGGTTCACCGGCACCGTTGCCGTGGATTCCGCCGGGACAACCGCGTATGAGGCGGGCCGTCCGATCGACCCCCGCGCCGCGCGCAAACTTGCCACCCGCCACATCGCCTCGGAACATCACGTCGCACGTGCATGGCGTCCGGAGTGGTTCGGGCAACGCCAGCTCATTCTTGCCCTGGACATCGACCACTACGGCTGGCTGCGTGAAACCGCCCCGGACAGCGAACCCCTGGCCAAAGTGCGCATGCTTCGCAGCTTCGATCCCGCAGTGGCCGGCAAAGACCTCCTGGACCAGGGCATCGAGGATCCCTGGTACGGCGGCCACGCGGACTTCGATACTGTCTGGGAGCAGATCCAGGCCGCTGTGCCCGGCATCGTTGAATATGTCCGGTCTGCCATCGCAGAAGATGACCGGCTCCAACTGCAGAACCAGCAGCAGGTACGCTCTACTTCATGACTCCCGCACCTGTGATCATCGCCATTGACGGGCGGTCCGGCGCAGGTAAAACCACCCTGGCCATCGAGCTGGCCGCACGTTTGCGGGAGCACCATAAAGTGTCGCTCTTCCACCTCGAGGACATTTACCCTGGCTGGAATGGTCTGGCCGCCGGCGTGGAACGCTACGTCACCACGGTCCTCACGCCGCTGCGCCGCGGCGAGCAGGCCACCTGGACCAGCTGGGACTGGGACAGGCATTACGACGGCGAAGCCCGGGTCACGCTGCCAGCGGAAGTCGTCATTATTGAGGGCGTGGGGGCCGCGGCTGCCGCAGCCCGGCCCATGCTGGACGCGGTCATCTGGGCCGATTCGCCGGATGACGAGCGCCGCGCCCGCGCCCTGGATCGGGACGGTGGCACCTACGAGCCGTTCTGGGATCAGTGGGCTGCCCAGGAAGCGGAGTGGCTGGCCGAAGACAAGGTGTGGGACCACGCTGATGTCAGAGTGCTCAACCGCGCCGAGGGCCAGGCCCCCGGCGATGTCCTGCAGGTGCTCTCCTACCTGCCTGCCCTTGCCCCGGCTCTGGTGCCCGAGCTCGCCGCCCGCCGTGGCCTCAAACTCCGGACTGAGCGGATCGTGGCAGCCCCGGACGCCGCCCCGCTTTTTGCCTCGCTCTACGGGGATTCACCAAATGCCGTGTGGCTCGATTCGTCCATGGCTCACACGGCGGCACCGGCCGCCCCGCGCACACCCGCCACGGAACGCAGCCGGTTCAGTATCCTGGCGGACGACGGCGGCACGTTCGGCCAGTCGGTCCGGCACAGTTCCGGGACTAACCGGGTTACCGCCGGCACTGCAACGGTGGTGACGTCCGGTCCGTTCTTCCGCTGGCTGGACAGCGTGTGGGGCAGGAAGGCCGTCCGCGCCCCCGAAGGCTACCCCTGCGACTTCACCCTGGGCTGGCTGGGGTACCTCGGCTACGAACTCAAGCGCGAGACCGGCGGCACCGACGTAACCGCCGGCACCCCTGACGCGGCGCTGATCTTCGCCGGACGGGCCGTGGTGCTGGACCATGCCGAGGGGACGGTCTGGCTGCTCGCCCTCGAAGCCCCCGACGCCGGTGAGTGGCTTGCCCGTGCGCGCTCAGCCGTAGCCGCGGCAGCCTCGGCAACGGCGGCCGCGAACCCGGCGGAAGCCGGAGCAACAGCGCAAGCCGGCGGCAGCAACGGCGTCGTGCGTTCACCGGAAGTGACCTTCACCAGCCGGGACAGCGAGCCCGAGTACAAGCGCAAGATCTCCGACGCGCAGCACGAGATCGCGGAAGGAAATTCGTACGAAGTCTGCCTCACCACGGCGCTCTCCGCCGAGGTGCCCGCCGGCGTCCTGGATCCATGGCAGACGTACCTGGCGCTGCGGCGGAAGAACCCGGCTCCGTTCGCGAGCTACCTGCGGTTTGCGGAGCTGACGGTGGCCAGCACCTCGCCGGAGCGTTTCCTGCGGATAGCGGCCGACGGCGGCATGCGAGCCGAGCCGATCAAAGGCACCCGCCGCCGGGCTGCTGAGCCTGCGGCCGACGATCTGCTGCGGCGCGAACTCGAGTCGTCGCCGAAGGACCGGGCCGAGAACATCATGATTGTGGACCTGCTCCGCAACGATCTGAGCCACTTCGCGGAGCCCGGGTCAGTGACGGTCAGCAGGCTGTGCGAGATCGAAAGCTATGCCACGGTGCACCAACTGGTGAGCACCATCGATGCCAGGCTCCGGAATGGTTCTCCCCGGGCCGAGGCCGTGGCCGCCTGTTTCCCGGCGGGCTCCATGACGGGTGCGCCCAAGATCAGCACCATGGCCATCCTGGACCGCCTCGAGGGTGCGCCGCGGGGTGTCTACTCCGGTGCGATCGGCTACTTCTCCCTCAACGGAGCCACGGATCTGGCGGTGGCCATCCGGACCCTGGTGATCAGGGCTGACGGTCCCGGGGCGGACGGCAGCAGCTCAGACGGTGCGGGCACCACCGAACTCTCTCTCGGCGTCGGCGGTGCCATAACCGCGGATTCGTCGCCGCAGGAGGAGTACGAGGAAATCCGGGTCAAGGCCTTCGGCGTGCTCTCGGCACTCGGCGCAGAGTTCCCGGATCCCGGTACCCGGAACGGCCTCAGTCGTGGACTTCGGCGAGCGCCCTCTTGGTCCGCACGTCATCGCGGGTCAGAAAATAGTAGATGACGCTGGCCAGGATGGCGCCCACGAACCACGAGTACGGGCCCAGGCCCGAGCCTCCCGGCAGGAAGTTCTGCAACGCCGGGAGCAGGGCCAGCACCCCGGCGACGAGGGCCGCGGGGACCAGTGCGGCGATCGCCTTGAGGTTCCAGCCCTTGGTGTAAAAATAGAGGCCGGTCTCGTCCTCGTGGTAGAGGTCCGAGACCTTGCAGCGCTGGTGCCGGATCCGGAAGAAGTCGGTGAAGATGACGCCGAATAACGGGCCGAGCAAGGCACCCAGGCCGCCCAGGAAGTATACGATCACCACCGGGCTGCTGAAGAGGTTCCACGGCAGGATCACGATCGCCAGGACGGCGCTGATCAGCCCGCCGCGGCGGAAATCGATCCGGTGCGGGGCCACGTTGGCGAGATCGTAAGAGGCCGAGACGAAGTTGGCGACCACGTTGATGCCGATCGTGGCCACCACAAACGTCAAGGCGGCGATGATGGTGATCCACGGGTTGTCGACGGCCTGGACGATCGCGACCGGATCCGTGATGACCTTGAACATGTCCTGGCCCCGGTACTGGTCTTCGGTGAAGTACGAGGCGGACCCGGCTGTGACCACCACTGTGACCAGCGCAAAGGCGATGAAGTTCACCGGCAGCCCCCAAAAGTTACCGCGGACGATGGTCCTGCGGTCCGGCGAGAACCGGGAGAAGTCGCAGAAGTTCAGCAGCAGCGCCGAGAAGTAGGTGACCGTCAGGGCGATGGCGGCAAAGAACTGCGTGACCGCCGCGGGTCCGTCCAAGGCCGCGACTCCGGGAATCGAAAGGCTGAACTTGTCGCCTGCCTGCACCAGAATGTAGATCGCCAGCGCGAACATGGCCACCCAGATGGCCGGGCCGGCCCAGTCCTGGAACTTCCGGACCGACTCCATGCCGCGGCGGATGACCAGCAGCTGCACGGCCCACAGGGCCAGGAACGCGGCCCAGCCGATCGGCGTCAGGCCGAGAATATGTGGCACATCCGGCCCATCAAGGACGGTCAGCTCCGGCCACACCGAGAACAGCAGCACCAGGACGGCTTCCGAGGCGAGCCAGGTCTGGATGCCGTACCAGGCGATGGCGATCAGCGCCCGCACCAGGGCCGCCAGATTGGCTCCAAAGAGCCCGAAGGACATCCGCGCCAGGACCGGATATGGGACGCCGGTCTTCTGCCCTGCCGTGCCGGCGAAGTTCATGAGGAAGTAGACCAGAATGATGCCCAGAACCAGGGCCAGGAAGACCTGCCAGCCCACCAGCCCCGTGATGAAGAGACCTGCCGCGAAGGTGTAGCCGGCGATGCTGTGGACGTCGCACATCCACAGGGCGAAGAGGCTGCGGACCTTCCAGTTCCGTTGCCGGGCCGGCGCGAGGTCCTCGTTCCACAGCCTGTCACTGACAATCCGGCCCTCTGCGAGGATGCGGACTTTTTCCGGGAACTCGTCGGTGCTGTCCGACGGCGCCGATTTGGCTGGAATTTCGTCTTTCAGGCCCATGATGCCTCCTCAGATGCGCTTCCGAGTGGTGCCTCTCCATACAGAATCGCCCCATCCCGGCGGAATGAAAAGCCCCCCGCCGGCGGCAGCACCGCCGTCGGGCACGTTCAGCTGGCGCTGCTGCCCCGCGCTGTTGCCCGCCTGCGCTACTGGACTGTGGCGGTCAGCCGGGCCACATTGTCCACGTACCGGGCCAGCAGTGGCCGGCGCAGCCAGGACTCGAGCTTGAGTTCGTGCGAGATGTCGCGGTAGGTGTTCTCCACGGCCCGCATGGTGTTGACGATCTCCGCCCCCAGCAGCATCACGGAGACCTCCATGTTGAGCGAGAAGGACCTCATGTCCATGTTGCTGGACCCGAGGACGGCCACTTCGTCGTCGATGGTGAAGTGCTTGGCGTGCAGCACGAACGGCGCCCGGTACAGGTAGATGCGCACGCCGGCCTCCAGCAGTGCCTCGTAATAGGAGCGCTGGGCGTGGTGGACCAGGAACTGGTCCCCTTTTTCGGACACAAAGAGTTCGACGGCGACTCCGCGCTGCGCCGCGGTGGTGATCGCGTAGAGCAGCGAGTCGTCAGGCACGAAGTAGGGGCTGCAGATGGAGATCCGGTGCTGCGCCGAGTAGATGAGGGTGTTGAAGAGCCGCAGGTTGTTTTCCGTACTGAATCCGGGGCCGCTGGGGACCACCTGCGCCGTGACGGCGCCGGGTGCAACATCGGCGGGCAGCTGCAGCTGGTATTCGAGTGATTCGTCGGTCTCGCTGAGCCAGTCGGTGGCGAAAACCACGTTCAGGGTGGGGACGATCGGACCGCGCAGGCACGCCATGAGCTCAACCCATTCGCGGCGGGCCTTGCGGTGCTTGGGGTTGTTGTAGGAGGGCTCGATCAGGTTCTGGGAGCCAGTGAAGGCGATGTCGCCGTCGATCACCATGATCTTGCGGTGGTTGCGCAGATCGGGACGGCGCCACTGGCCGCGGACCGGGAGCAGCGGCAGCATGCGGCGCCACTGGATATTGCTGGCTGTGAGCCTCTTCAACAGATTTCGGTAGCCCTTGACCCTGAGCGTTCCGATGTGGTCAAACAGCACACGCACCTCAACGCCGCGGTCTGCGGCCTCCTCGAGGGCCGTGAAGAGATCGTTGGTGACGTGGTCGGTGCTCATGATGTAGAACTCGGCGTTGACGAACTTTTTGGCGCCGCGGACGGCGTTGGTCATGGCCAGGATGGAGTCCGGGTAGCCGGGGATGAGTTCCACGGAATTCCCGTCCACCATGGGCAGCGAGCCCAGCCGGTGGTTGAGTTCGGCGGCGGACTTTACCCATTCCGGGCCCCGGTATTGGCTCCCGACGTCGGACAGCGCGGAGGTGCCGGCCCGCACCCTTCCGTTGACCTCCTGCTGCTGTTCGGTGCGGCGCCCCGAAAGCCGGAAGTTGCCGAACAGCAGGAAGAGGACCAGGCCGACGGACGGCACAAAGAAGATGCCCAGCAGCCAGGCCATGGCTGTAGTGGGGCGCCGGTTGCCGGGGATGATGCCCACGGCGAGCACCCTGATGACCAGGTCAGCGAAGCTCAGCAGCAGGATCAGCCATGAAGGCATGGTTCCCGCGAGCGGAAATGGCCACAGCACAGACGAACCCCCGTAGTCCCTCACCCGCCGGACCTGTTCCCGACCGGGCAGTGAGCACAGCCTACCGGGGGCACGCCGCACTAAGCTGGAGGCATGACTTCTCCTGCCCCTGCCACAGTGCTGGTCTTCCTGGATCCAGCCTTCGAAAACGGCCGCCTGGCCGACGCCTCGCATCCGCAGCTGATGGCCACGGACCAGGGCGCCACGCGTGGTGACGGCGTATTCGAGTCCCTGCTTGCTGTCGGCGGGCGTCCCCGGAAGATCCAGGCCCATCTCGACCGTTTGGGCAGCTCAGCCCGTGCGCTGGATCTTGATATTCCGGTGCAGGATGCGTGGCGGCGCGCCGTGGAGACGGGCATTGGAGAGCACCGCACCCTTCACCCGGCGGCTGCCCCGGCCGAGGACGAGGTGGTGGTGAAGCTGATCGTCACCCGCGGTGTTGAGGGCGCGTCCTCGCCCACCTGCTGGGTCCAGGTGTCCCCCATCCCGGCAGCCGGACGGCGTCAGCGCGAGACCGGCCTCGACGTCATCCTGCTTGACCGCGGTTACGACAGCAGCGTTGCCGAACGCGCCCCGTGGCTGCTGCTCGGTGCGAAAACACTCTCCTATGCGGTGAACATGGCCGCCTTGCGGCATGCCCACAAGCAGGGCGCTGACGACGTCATCTTCACTTCCACGGACGGCCGCGTCCTGGAGGGACCGACGTCGACCGTCCTGTTGGCCCACCTTGAAACGTCCGGCGGCGGTGCTGGTGTTGGCGGGACCGCGGTCAAGCGGCTCATCACGCCGCAGCTGGACAGCGGCGTTCTTCCGGGCACGTCGCAGGGGGCACTGTTCGCAGCCGCCAAGGCGGCCGGTTGGGAGCTGGGTTACGGTCCGCTGGAGCCGCAAGATCTGTTGGACGCCGACGCCGTGTGGCTGATTTCCAGCATCCGGCTGCTCGCGCCGGTGAACCACGTCGACGGGCAGGAAATCGGCACGCCCGCACTTCAGAAGCAGCTGACGGCAGAGCTGAACGAGTTGATTGCCGGGATCGAGTAGGCGGTTCCACCCGGCGGTTGAGCGGGCCCGGCGGTTGAGCCGACCGAAACGCCAGGCGGTGGAAATCCATGCGCCTTGCCCACCTCATCACCGGAGGCCCGTTGGCCGCACGCGGACGGGCGCGAGGAAACCGATGACCATGACCGCCGTGACCGATCCCGCGGCCATGATCGACGCGAGCACCACGATTTGGAAACGCCCTGCTTCCAACGGCGAAACCCCTCCGAAGATGGCGCCGACGAACGCCCCCGGCAAGGTGACCAGGCCCGTCGTCTTTGTCTGGTCGGTCGAAGGTATCAGGGCGGAATAGACGGCACTGCGCGCGAGGTCCAGTGTTGACTGCCGCCGCGAAGCGCCCAGGGCGAGCCACCCCTCCACCTGCTCCCACCGTTCGTCGACGGACTCGGTGAACCGTCTACCGGCCAGAGCAGCGATGGTCATCGAGTTCCCGATCACAATGCCGCCAATAGCCAAGGCATAACGGGGAGTCAACGCAATCGCTCCCGTAACAAAAACGATGACCAGCGTTACTGCGATGCCCCCCGCCATGGAACCGGCAACCAGTGCGAGATGAGGTCCGCTCCAGCCGATCCGACGCGCAGCAGTCAGTGCGGCGACCGTGAACATTACCAGGAGCGCCACGGCAACCCATTCCGGGCTTGAGATCACACCGCCGAGAATGAAACTGATGACGGCGAGCTGCGCTGCCCCGCGAAGGATTGCAGCGGCGGGCGCGAAACTGTTCGGCGCCCGGAAACCCGATAGAACTGTCACCGTCAAGGCCACCAGAAGCCCAACACCAAGCAGGGTCGGGGCGACGCCGGCAAGTTCCGTCATTAGGCCAGCTTATCGACGGACGGGAAAGTCGTAGGCGAGGACTTCCATGCGGATGCACCGCGGGAAGATTCCCTTTCCATCCAGGTCCTGATCCCGGCGTTGCCCGCGGACCCCGTTCGATCACCGGCAAGTAAAAAACCTTTGACATCATGTCTGCATAGCCATACATTGATTGTGTCAATAATATTTGACATTGGAGCCGGCGTCCCTCGAGACGGCGTTCCAGATCACGCGGTTGGTCCGTACCCAGAATCAAGGAGTAGTCATGAAATCACCCAAGCGGCTGGCAAGAATTGCCGGTGTCCTCTACCTCGCCGTTGCCATCTTTGCTGCCTTCGGAGAATTCCTTGTACGCGCCTCCGTCTACGTGCCCGGTGACGCTGCTGCCACCGCAGATAGAATTGCGGCCAACCCAGGGCTGATTCGAATCGGCTTCATGGCGGACCTGGCCCAAGTTACGTGTTTCCTGTTCGTTTCGATGGCTCTCTACCTGCTGCTCAGGCACGTCAGCATCCATGTTGCTCAGGCAATGGTGATCTTCGTTGCCGTCAGCGTGGCGATGCAGTCCGTGAACCTGGTCCCCTACTTCGCCGCGATGCTGGTCGCCACCGACGCGTCGTACCCATCCGCTCTCGGGGCCGACGGGGCAGACGCCCTCGTGCTGCTCCTGGTCGACATGCACCACTATGGGTTCCTCATCGCGCAGGTCTTCTTCGGCCTCTGGCTGCTGCCGCTGGGCTACCTTGCGTTCAGATCGGGCATGTTTCCGCGAGCACTGGGCGTGCTGCTGATGATCGCGTGCTTCAGCTACCTGATCCATCTGCCCTTCATCTTCCTCTGGCCCGGGATTGGATCGGCGCTCACGGGAGTCATCGCCATACCGGCCGCCACCGGCGAACTCTGGATGGTCTTCTGCCTGCTGATCAGGGGCGTAAAAGTCTCGAAGCAGTCCGAACAAGTTCCCGCCGCGGCCTGACCGCACGGAAGCTGGGGCTCCGGCGGCCCGTGTATTCACCTGTGGCGGGTAATCCTCTGCTTCAGGGGCAGCCCTTCCTCGCCAGCCCCTGACTCTTACGGCCACCGACCCATAGTGGGATAGTTAGTTGACTTCGCAGACGGGAGACCTTTCACCATGGCTGGAAACTATGTAGCTACTTCGATGATCACCATCGATGCGCCAACAAGTCGCGTGTGGTCCGTCCTCACGGACCATGACGCAATCGAGGAGTTCATGTTCGGGACCGATGTCGTGACCGACTGGGCCATAGGAGGACCCATCGTCTGGCGCGGCGTCTGGGAAGGCAAGAATTACGAGGACAAGGGCACAGTCCTCGAGTTCGAACCCGGACGGCGGCTCGTGAACACGCATTTCAGTCCGCTCAGCGGCCAGGAGGACACGCCCGAGAACTACCACACGCTGACGTGGACACTCGAGGACGACGCCGGCAAGACGGACCTGACGCTGTCGCAGGACAACAACGCGACGACTGAAGAAGCCGCGCATTCGAAGGGCATGTGGGACCAGCTCGTAGAAGGCGTGAAGTCGATCGCCGAGCGAGAATCTGGAACACAACCGCCGGATCAAACGGATTCCCGACCCAGCGCAGGCTGAACAGCCGCTTCCGCATCAGCGTCCACGTGGATTGTGGTTGCTTGTCAAGGTGATCGCACCACCTCTGGCGGGGTGAATCACCTCACCCCGCTGCCGCTGGCGCAATTGTCAGCGGCTGCATGCGCTGTGCACATGACACCAACGCCGGAACGACGCCGGCCCTGCCGGGTGCCGCACGGTTGTTCCGGCCCGCATCGTCGCACCAGTCCAGACCGTGCGGCTCCGCGGTGACCGCCGCCTCGCCGGGAGCCGCACCGGCCGGAACGTTGAAGACAAAACGGAACCCGCCGGCGTCGTTCATGGGAGCAAGCTCCTGCAGGATCCTTGTGCCGTTCGCGCTGTACACGGTCACCTGGATCTGCGCGTTTGCGCCGTAACGCGGATCGCAGGTTGCGTCCGCCGCAGCGACCGTCACCTTGTCGCCGGGCTTCGCCGAGGACGGATCCACTGAATATTCAGGCGGCATGCAAGGAGGCGGGCCGAACGGGGGCCCGCCGGAACATCCGGCAACGCTCGGAACAAACAGTGCCGCAAGAGCCGCAGCAACAGCCGGCTTCAGGCAGCGGACTCCAAGGCAGTTCCTGAATCTGGTCCCCATCCACCCATTGTCGCCGCGCAAACGGGGAACGGACGGGCCGCACCCGCTTTGTGCCCGGATCGTTGTCAGTCCGCTACTCCTCCACGCTCTCCCCCGCCAGCCGGATGTGGTTTTCAGCCAGCCACACCGGATTAAATGCCTTACTCAGGTAGTTGCTGCCGGCGTCGGGGGCTATGGCCACCACCACGGAACCGTGCGGTGCGGCGAGCGCCACCCGGACAGCCGCGGCCACCGACAGTCCCGATGACGGCCCCAATGACAGGCCCTCCTCGTTCAGCAGCCGGTGCACCGTCGTGTAAACCTCATCATTGGGAATGCGCAGGAAACGGTCCACCATGCCGCGGTCAAAAATTTTGGGCCACTCCGCCTCGGGCCAGGCATTTCCCACACCGTCCACCAGGATCCCGCCCGCATGACCGCCGCTGTAGGTGGAGCCGAACGGGTCCGCGCCGATCACTTCAACATGCCCGGCCGATTTCTCCTTCAGGTACCGTCCGCACCCGCTGATGGTGCCTCCGGTTCCGATGCCCGCCACAAAATGCGTCACCTTCCCGTCCGTCTGCCGCCAGATCTCCGGCGCCGTGCTCTGGTAGTGGGCCAGCGGGTTGTCCGGGTTGTCGAACTGCTGCGGCCGCCACGCGCCAGGGATATCCGCCGTGAACCGGGCCGCCACGGCACGCGCGTTCTCCGGGGATTCCGACGGCGCGTCCCAGTCCGTCAGCACCACCCTCGCCCCATAGCGGTGCAGGGCGGCGAGCTTCTCGCTGGAAATCGTGTCGCCCGTAACCACCACCACCGGGTGCCCCGTCAGCGCGCCGATCAGCGCCAGGCCGATTCCCGTATTCCCCGACGTACTTTCGACAATCGTGGCGCCGGGCCGCAGCACCCCGCTGCGTTCGGCGGCCCGCACCATGCTGAGCGCCGTCCGGTCCTTGATTGACCCGCCCGGGTTGTCCGACTCCAGCTTCACGTAAATGGTGCTGCCCAGCCCTTTGCTGAGGACCTCAAGCGGCGCCAGCGGCGTGTTGCCCACCTGCGCCAGCACGGCCTCCGCGTCCGCCGTAACATCCACTTCCGGAGCCGTGTGCCTGCCTGTCACGATGCTCATGATTCCCCTCCTGCAAGATCGCTGCCGTGCGGCCCATCCGGCGTCAGTTCCGGCAGCTCCGCCAGAACTGTGCGCAGTTCAGTCCGCGCCCGCTCCACGAGCGCTGCCGCGGGCAGCCGTTCGGCCAGCAGTTTCGCCAGATGCACGACGACGGCGCCAGCCCCCGTGCCGGGCGGCCGCACCTTTGCACCGGACCCGGCGGATTCGCCGGACCAGCAGGAGTCCGCTGCCTTCTTCGCTTCCGCCAGCAGATACGCGGCGGTCAGCGCCTCGATGGTGAGGAGCTTCTCAGCCGCTTCCGCTGAGCGTTCCAGCTGTTGCAGGGCCAGCGGCGCCAGGGTTGAGTGGTCTTCCACATCAGCCGACAGCGTGGGCGCCCCAAGCGTGGCGGGCGCCGCGAGGAACTTCAGTTCGGAGAGCAGCCCCGCTGCCGAATACCACAGCAGACCGGGCAGTTCCTCGGACTCCAGCGCCTCCGGGTGCCGGCCGGCGATGCCCCTTGCTGCCTCGAGGTTGCCTTGCCGGATCAGGCGCTGCGGCGGGTAGAGCTTGGCGATCCTGCGTTCGCTGCTGATGCCCACGTGGGCGAGTCCCAGACGCAGCGCCTCAAATGCCAGGGCCAGCTGCAGCGGCTGGAAGTTGCCGCCGGACACCATCAGACCGGACTCAAGATCGGTCAGCGGGTTGTCGCCACGGCCGTTGAGCTCCACCGCCAGCGCATCCTCCAGCGCCGAGACCTGCGCCCGGAACGCGCCGTGGGTCTGCGGCGCAGCCCGGAAGGACAGTGCGTCCTGCACTGAGACCTCCCGGCCGGAATCCTCCAGCCAGCCGCCCCTGAGCAGCCGCCGGACATTGGCCGCAGACACCCGCTGACCGTCCACCGCCTTGGCCGCCTGCACCGCCGGCGAAAACGGGCTGAGGTTCCCGCCGCCGTCGTACCTTGCCGTCGCTTCGAGCGACAGCGCGAGCGCGGTGTCCGCAAGGTCCGCCAGCCGGAGAAGGCGGCCCAGGATCAGGGCCCCGGCGCCGATCGAATAAGAGTTGGCGCTCACCAGCGCGAGCGCTTCACCGGGCGCCAGCACCAGAGGCCGAAGCCCGGCGTCGGCGAGCACGCGGGCACCGGAAATGAGCGCACCGCCAGGTCCCAGTGCTTGCCCTTCACCGATCACCACGGCGGCCACCGCTGCCAGCTGCGTCAGGTCTGAGGAGCCCACGGATCCGTCGCGCGGAACGGCCGGGACCACGCCCCGGTTAAGCAGCTCGACGTAAAAGCGGGCAGTTTCCGGCCTCACTCCCGAGCCGCCGCGGCTGAAGCCGATCAGCCTCGCCAGCATCACGGCCCGGACCTCGGCAGGGCCCAGCATCTCCCCTATTCCGCTGTGGTGATAGCGGACCACCTGCACCTGGTACGCCAAAAGCGACTCTTCCTCCACAGCGGTATCGCGCCCGGAGCCCAACAGGGTGTTGAGTCCGTACACTCTGTGGCCGGTGTCAATGGCGTTCTGCACCACTTCGCGGGAACGTCCGATGAGCTCAAGGGCCTCCGCGCTCAAGGCCACCCCGGCAGATGGATCCGCCGCAGCCTCAGCGACGTCACGGGCGCGGACCTGTGCCGTGCCGATCAGGAATATCTTGGGTGCGCGGACACCGGCCATGGCTAGAAGTCCAGCAGGTTCTGGCGGAAGCCGCCGTTCCCGTAACTCGTCCTCAACAGCTTGCGCCGGCGGAGCACCGGCGTCAGCCTGTCCAGCACGCCGTGCACGGTGGCAGGATCCACAAAACCGGAGAAGAGGAAGCCGTCACCGCCCACGTGGGCGCCGGTTTCCTCCAGATAGTCGGCGACTTCCTCGGCTGTGCCGATGATGCTGTCCCCCGCGCCGCCGCTGCGTGCCTGCAGGATTTCCCGCAGGGTGGAACCGGGAGGGGCGGCCTTGGCAAAGTGCTCCAGGGTGCCCCGGTTGCTGTTGGTGCTGAGCTCCGGGAGCGGTGTGTCGAGATCGAACTGTTTGAAGTCGATCACCGACAGGTAGGACATGGAGTTCAGTTGGCTGTCGATGTCCCGCTGGGTCAGTTCCTTCCGCGCAGCCCGAAGCTCGTCGGCTTCGGCGCGCGAGCCCACCACGGTGGGCTTGAGAACAAAAAGGACTTTGACGTCGTCCGGGTTCCTTCCCGCTTTGGCCGCTTCGGCCCGGATCGAATCGCGGTAGGCCTTCATGCCGTCGGCGCCGCGGGCCAGGGCGATCGCGACGTCGGCATTCCCGCCCGCAAACGCCTTGCCTCGGGGTGACGCACCGGCCTGCACCAGCACCGGCTCTTCGGGCAAGGGCGCCGTATTCAGGGGCCCGCGGACCTTGAAGAACTCGCCGTTGTGGTTGATGGGGTGCACTTTGCTGTGGTCCGCGAAGATCCCGGCCTCGGCGTCCTCCCTGATGGCGTCCGGCTCCCAGCTCCGCCAGAGCTTGCGGACCACATCCACAAACTCCTCGGCCTTTTCATAGCGGAGATCGTGCTCGATCTGCTGGTCCAGGCCGTAGTTCTGCGCGGCGAGGTCGCTGCCCGAGGTCACCACGTTCCAGCCCAGTTGCCGGTGGGAAAAGTGCTGCAACGTGGCCAGCAGCCGGGCCGCGGTGAAGGGCGGGTAGAACGACGCGCTGACAGTGGGGACGATGCCCAGATGCTCGGTGGCGGACAGCAGATACGGCACCAGTGCCAGCGGATCGTGCTTCGGCGCGAAGGACGCCTGAGCCAGCGAAACCTCGGAGGTGCCGCCGTAGGTGTCCGGCACCGTGAGTGAATCCTCGATGATGAACAGGTCAAGTCCGGACCGCTCAAACGCCCGCACCGCGTCCTGGTACAGCGCGGGTTTCTTCCAGTCGTAGCCGATCCCGTAGCCGGGCGTACCCCAGCCCTGGACCCCGAATCCGTGTCCCACAAACCATCCAAAATGCAGCATGGGACCGGATTTGGGGGTACGCGGCCTCTTCGAATCGATCACAATTGCCTGATTTCATCCGGCGTTACGGTGCTTCATCTCCCGTCATTATCCCCCCGGCCACGGCGTTTGTAACTGCAACGCGGGGTCACTTACGGCCCATTGAGGGGCTCGGGATGGGCCGTAGGTGACCCCGCGTTGGAGTCGCGTTGCAAGGATGAGCGTTACGCAACATGACGAAGGCGGCGGTGCGGGCCGCCGCTGCAAGTGTTACGTTTTTGGGGAGTAATGAGAACCGGCGCCAAGCCCTGACTGGCCGGTCGGCAACCCTCCCTTTCGCGGCGGGGTGCCTCAGGTGAATACTCGGCATATCGACCATTCGAGCTGCAAGCGTGAGAGAAGGAGATCCGTCATGTCTGACGCGCCCGCCCCGGAGTCCCAAGGACCCGCCTCCGCAGGGGATAAACCTGCCACCGGGGAAAAACTGTCGTACCGCCTGATCACAGGCACGGACGACCGCATATTCTGCGAGCGTATTTCAGCCGCCCTGGCCGAAGGCTACGTACTGCACGGCAGCCCTGCTGCGACGTTCAACGGCACCAGCGTGATCGTGGCGCAGGCCATCGTCCTTCCGGCTGCAATCGCCAGCGCGGATGCCGCCGTCGCCACGGCCGTGGACGATCTGGAAAACGACGACGAGTTCGACGGCGAGGGCCACGCATGAGCTACGCCGGAGACCTCACCCCGCCGGAAGCCTGGGCCAAGCTGGAAGACGGCGCCGTCCTGGTGGATGTCCGCACCGAAGGCGAATGGGCGCACATCGGCATCCCGGACACCGCGTCCGCCAACAGATCAGCCAACGATCCCCTGTTCATCCAGTGGACATTTCCCGGAGGCATCCTCAACCCCGGATTCATCACGGATCTCAAGCAGCAGGCTCCGGCGGACACCGCCGTCGAACTGGTATTCCTCTGCCGCTCCGGCGCCCGGTCAATCGCAGCAGCCATCGCTGCCACCGAGGCCGGCTACACCGCATACAACGTACTCGAAGGCTTCGAAGGCGAACCTGACCGTTACGGTGAGCGCACCGTCAACGGCTGGAAGAACCGCGGCCTGCCATCGAAGCTGGGACAGAACTAAGTGACATTCAACAAAGACGCCGCCGGCTGGAGCCCTGAAACCCAGGCCGTCCGCGGCGGGCTGGACCGCACCAATTTCCAGGAAACCACCGAACCCGTGTTCCTGAATTCGGGGTTCGTTTATGAATCCGCGGCCGCCGCCGAGCGCGCCTTCACCGGCGAGGACGAACGATTCGTCTACTCCCGTTACGGCAACCCGTCCGTGGCCACTTTCCAGGAACGGCTCCGGCTGCTGGAAGGAACCGAGGCATGCTTTGCGACGGCGTCCGGCATGTCAGCCGTATTCACCGCCTTGGGCGCGTTGCTGGCAGCCGGCGACCGCGTGGTCGCCGCCCGCTCGCTGTTCGGCTCCTGCTTCGTGATCCTTAACGAGATCCTGCCGCGCTGGGGCGTGGAGACGGTCTTCGTTGACGGGCCGGACCTTGATCAGTGGCGCGAAGCCCTGGCGGAGCCGACGGCGGCGGTGTTCTTCGAATCGCCGTCGAACCCCATGCAGGAGATTGTGGACATCGCCGCGGTCAGCGAACTGGCGCACGCCGCCGGCGCCACGGTGGTGGTCGACAACGTTTTTGCCACTCCCCTGCTGCAGCGCTGCGGCGAGCTGGGCGCGGACGTAATTGTCTACTCGGGCACCAAACACATCGACGGCCAGGGCCGGGTGCTTGGCGGTGCGATCCTGGGCACCAAGGAATTCATTGACGGGCCGGTCAAGCAGCTGATGCGGCACACCGGGCCGGCGCTCTCCGCGTTCAACGCCTGGGTGCTGACCAAGGGGCTGGAGACCATGGCCCTGCGCGTGAACCACTCCTCCGCGTCTGCGCTTCGCCTTGCCGAATGGCTTGAGGGCCAGCCCGCCGTCAGCTGGGTGAAATACCCGCTGTTGAAATCGCACCCGCAGCATGATCTCGCCGCCAAGCAGATGAAGGCCGGCGGAACGGTGCTCACTCTGGAACTCGCGACGACGGCTGGAAAGTCCGGAAAGGACGCCGCCTTTGCGTTGCTGGACGGGCTGCGGATCATCGACATCTCCAACAACCTGGGCGATGCGAAGTCGCTCATCACCCACCCGGCCACGACGACACACCGCGCCATGGGACCGGATGGCCGCGCGGCCATCGGCCTGAGCGACGGCGTGGTGCGGCTGTCCGTGGGCCTGGAAGACGTGGACGACCTGATCAGAGACCTGGAGCAGGCACTCAAGCAGATCTGACCCGGGGTTTCGACAGGCTCACCGCCGGATAGACCGCGGCGTCAGGACAGGCGGACCCGCAGCAGGACCGGCACGGCGTCATCCTCGGGTTGGCCGTCCGTGTCGGCGTCCGTCCCGCGCATTGTGGCTTTCACCGCATACGCAACAACGGCACCCAGCGCGAAGTCGTGGGCCCCGGTTTTGTCAACTTCCGCATCGCGTACCCGGCGCTGCTGCTGCGCTCCCGTGCCGCGGCTCAGGATGTCCAGCACGCCGTTCCGGACCAGTTCCAGCTCACCCTGTTCGGCCAGCACGGGCTCGAGGTAATCCACCAGGGCATCCACGACATCTGCGGCGGGGGCCGGACGGAAGCTGCCGAAGTCCAGAAGGTCGCCGCGCAGTCCGCAGTTGCTCGCCTGCCAATTCGCCATACGCAGCAGCACCGTGGGAACGGGGGCTGGTTCAACGCCGTCGCGCCATTCCCTGCTGGCCGATTCCACGAGCGCGCGGACCAGTACGGCGATCAGTGCGGCGTCCTCGGCCCGGAGGCACACGTCAGCCACGCGGACTTCCACCGTCGGATGGTTCCTGGACAGCCGCGCATCGAAATAAAGCATGCCTTCATCCAGCATTACGCCGCTGTCCAGGAGGCGCGTGACCACCCGCCGGTAATTGGACAGCGTGCCGTAGATCGCGGAAGGGCCCGACGTCGGCCAGCGGTTCCAGGCCTGGGTGCGGTAACTTTCGAACCCGGTTTCCACGCCGTTCCAGAACGGCGAGTTAGCACTGAGCGCGGTCAGAACGGCCAGCTTGTCCCGGATCCGGTCCAGGATGGCCACGCCCTCCTCGGCTGACTCAATGTAGGTGTGGACGTGGAAGCCGCAGGTCAGCTGTTCCTGAGCGGTCAGCCCGAAGCGTTCCAGCATGGCTGCGTAACGCGGGTCCGGGGTGGTGTGGCTCCTTGAAGTCAACGGCGACGTGGCCAGTGCAGCCACCCTGGCACCGTGTTTGCGGGCAGCCTGGTCTGCGAGGGAGCGGCCCGCCCGGATCTGGCGTAGCAGTTCCTCGAAGTCCAGGCACGGACGGGTCTGGGTCTCGATCTGCTCAAGCTTCAGCTCGGCGCTCAAGCCCATTTCGTCATCGTGAGCGGTTCTTTCCCCTGTCTCCGGAAGCCGCGGCTTGTCCGGGGCGTCATCTGCCGCGAGCATGCGGCCGGCCAGGAGCGCATCCGCCAAGGCAAGTGGTTCGCCGGATTCGGGGTCCACGATCAGGAGCTCTTCCTCCACGCCGAAAGTGCGCATGCTTACATTGTGCGTCAGGCGGGGCCGTTGTGGCGCGGAAATGACGAAGCACCGCAACAACAACGCGGGGTCACTTCGAGCCCATGATGGGCGGCCACATGGGCGCGAAGTGACCCCGCGTTGCTTGGATCAGTCCTGGAAGTACTCGATCTTGGCGCCGATGGTGTTGAGGCGCTCGGCCAGGTCCTCGTAGCCGCGCTCAATGACGTAGATGTTGCGCAGTTCCGAGACGCCGCGGGCAGCGAGCATGGCCAGCAGCAGGCAGGCGGCCGGGCGGAGCGCCGGTGGGCAGCCCACTTCCGCCGCACGCCACTTGGTGGGCCCGTTGACGTAGATCCGGTGCGGATCGAGCAGCTGCACCTGGGCGCCCAGCTTGTTCAGCTCGGTCAGGTAGATGGCACGGTTGTCGTAGACCCAGTCGTGGATCATGGTCTGGCCCTGGGCGTTGGCGGCGATGACCGCGAAGAACGGCAGGTTGTCGATGTTCAGGCCGGGGAACGGCATGGGGTGGATCTTGTCCTCCGGGGCGCGCAGCTCCGAGGGCTTGGTGGTGACGTCCACCAGCCGGGTGCGGCCGTTGCGCGCAAAGTATTCGCCTGATATCTCCAGCCGCTGGCCCATCTGCTCCAGCGTGGCCAGCTCGATCTCCATGAACTCGATGGGCACCCTGCGGATGGTCACTTCGGAGTCGGTGACAATACCGGCGGTGATCAGGCTCATCGCCTCGATGGGGTCCTCCGACGGGAAGTATTCAATGTCGACGTCGATGGACGGGCGGCCGGTGATCTTCAGCGTGGTGGTGCCCACGCCGTCGATCTCCACTCCCAGCATCTGAAGGTAGAAGCAGAGGTCCTGGACCATGTAGTTGGGGCTGGCGTTGCGGATCATGGTGGTGCCGCGGCGGTGGGCCGCTGCCATGATGGCGTTTTCCGTGACGGTGTCGCCGCGCTCTGTCAGCACAAATGAACGGTCAAGACCGTCCGACGGCGGCGCCTGCACCGTGTAGAAGCCGGCAGTTGCCTCCACGCTCAGGCCAAACTGGCGCAGTGCCTGCATGTGCGGTTCCACGGTGCGGGTGCCCAGATCACAGCCGCCGGCATACGGCAGGCGGTACTCGGCGGACTCATCCAGGAGCGGGCCCAGCAGCATGATGACACTGCGGGTGCGGCGCGCGGCCTCCACATCCATGGAACCGAGGTCAAGGGTGGCGGGCCGGCGAAGCTGGAGATCGTTGGCGTTGAGCCAGGTGCACTCGACGCCGATGCTGGAGAGCACCTCCACGATCCGGTTGACTTCCTCAATCCGCGCCAGCCGGCGCAGGATGGTGGTCCC
Organism: Micrococcaceae bacterium Sec5.7; assembly: GCA_039636785.1. NCBI lineage: Bacteria > Bacillati > Actinomycetota > Actinomycetes > Micrococcales > Micrococcaceae > Micrococcaceae bacterium Sec5.7. The sequence goes on from CP144169.1 coordinate 3,616,936, forward strand.
ACGGTTGATCAGGCTCGCACAGAGCAGGGCCACGCCGGCGTTTTTGCTGCTGTTGACGTCCACCGCGCCGGAGAGCGTACGGCCGCCTTCCACGCGCAGGTGTGTCATCTGCGGCTTGCCCACCTTGACGATGGTGCGGCCGAAGATGGCCTCAAGGCGCTGGATCATTTTCAGGCTGAGATTCTGCTTGCCCTGTTCCATCCGGGCAATGGCGCTCTGGCTGGTCCCCAGTTCAGCGGCGAGCTGGCCTTGGGTCCAGCCCTTCTCACCACGGGCGTCGCGAAGCAATATGCCGACGTGTTCAGCAGTCTCTTGTGTCATATCAAAAAAATATCACAAATGAGCTATTTTTGGTGTGCCCAGCCCACGAAATGCCGTGAAGGTCACGGAATACCCGCCCTGTGCGATAAACGAGGGTCACCCTGCGCATCTCAGGTGACGTCTCGGGCAGTCCTCTCCGACTCTCCGTGACAGTCCACCAACCGCCGGGCAGGCCTTGACTGCGGTGTCCCGCGGTAGCAAGCTAACGCTACCGGCTCCGGCCGGCTTCAAGAACGGAAGTCAACCATGACCAGAACAAGCCCGGCGGTGTCCATGGGCAGGCAGCTGTCCAACCGCCACGTTTCGCTCCTCCTGTGCCTCATCATCGCCGCTGCACTGGGCTTGGCTTACGGGCCGCGCGCCGACGCCGCCCCTCCCTCGTCAGGCGTCCAGGTCCTGGTGGGCAACGATGTGTCCTGGCCGCAGTGCGGCAAGGCCTTGCCCAAAGACCCGGCATTCGCCGTCGTGGGCGTCAATAATGGCTTGGCCAACACCACCAACCCGTGCTTGGCCGAACAGCTCGCGTGGGCGGAGCAATCCACCGGCGGCACCCAGCAGCCGAAGACCGCACTCTATGTCAATACCGCCAACCCCGAGCTGGCCGGATCCTGGTGGCCGCAGAACAACACTTATGGCGGGCAACCTGTCCAAAATCCATACGGCACTTGTGACGGGACTGCCACCGCTGCCTGCGCTTACATGTATGGGTACGCCAAGGCCTTCGACGATGCCAACACACGCGGGATCAGCGGACCCTCGAACTATCGGTGGTGGCTGGACGTGGAGACAGCTAACAGCTGGTCCGCCGACAAGAAAGCCAACAGGGCGGACCTCGAAGGCATGAGCGCCTACTTCCTCAGCGTTGGAGCGGCAGTGGGCATCTACTCCACCGCCTACCAGTGGGGGCAGATTGTTGGCCCGGTGGGCGCGGGCAGCAGCCTTTATACCCTGCCCAGTTGGCTTCCCGGAGCCCGCGCCCTGACTGGAGCAAAAAGCAACTGCTCAGCTGCACCGCTCACGGCCGGAGGGAAGGTCACACTCACCCAGTTCGTCTCGAAAGGGGTCGACTACGACTATTCCTGCAATTAGCCGGGATTCATCTCAGGACTGCGCCAGGAACACCATGTTCCAGGTCCCCGCCCACTGTGCCGCCAGCACCGCGCACGCTGCAATAAACGCTCCACCCAGCACCACCCAGACGTCCAGCCGGCTGTAGGTGGATTCGCGCGCCCAGGTCCGGCTGGCGCCGCCGAAGCCACGAGCCTCCATGGTCACAGCCAGCCTGGAAGCGCGCCGGATGGCCTGCACCAGCAGCCCGAAGCTCTGGCCCAGGGTTGCGCGGAGCCGCTGCAGCGGACTGCCGTGCGAGCCCACTCCCCGGGCCCGACGGGCCATGCCGATGGTCTGCCATTCCTCTGCCATCAGCCCCACCAGCCGCATGGCGGCCAGCGTGCCGAGCACAAATCGGTGCGGGAGTCTTGCTTTCTGCGCGAGGGCGTCCGCCAGATCGGTGGGGTCCGTGCAGCTCATCAGCAATATGGCCGGCATGGCGATCGCCAGTCCGCGGAGCATGAAACCGAGCCCCAGCTGAAGGGAACCTTCGCTGATGGACCAGATCCCGACGTCGAGCAGTACAGCGCCGCCGTCCGCCGAGACGATCGCGGTGCTCCAGCCGCCCACCGCGGCCGCGAGGATCAGCGGCCAGCCGCGCTGCCAAAGCAGGCGGAGGGTGAGGCCCGCGAGCGGGAAGAGCATCAGCTCCGCAAGCAGCGCCACCGACGCCGAAACCCAGTCGATCGACAGTGCCAGCACCAGGGTGATGACGAAGACGGCGGCAAACTTGGCCAGCGGGTTGGCGCGGGTCAGCAGCGCTTGGTTGCCGCGCAGATTCAGCTCATTCCTCATACCGGGACCACAGGCGGAGCAGCCAGTTTCAGCTCCGTGCCGCCCAGCACAGCACTGAATTCGGCGTCATGGGTCACGGAGACCACGGCAGTGCCGGCATCCAGCAGTTCCGAAAGGAAGGATGCCAGTTCAGCCCAGGTGTTGGCGTCCTGCCCGAACGTCGGTTCGTCGAGGACCAGCACCTTCGGGTGTGCGGCCAGGACGGTTGCCACGGAGAGCCGACGCTTTTCGCCGCCGGAGAGCGTGTACGGATTGGCGTCCACGAGATGCGTCAGGCGCAGCCGTTCAAGGAGTTCGTCCACGCGCTCCTCGCCGTGGCCCAGATGGCGCGGGCCGAACATCAGCTCGTCCAGCACCCGGCCGGTGACGAACTGGTGCTCGGGTTCCTGAAAAACGGTGCCGATGCGGGGGATCAGCTGCTCGGCCTTCCACTTGAAGGGATCGATCCCGGCACCGCCGGAAAGTTCGACCGCGGCGGAGACCTTGCCGTCCACCGGAGCCAGGAGCCCCGCGAGGGTGAGGGCGAACGTGGATTTTCCGGAACCGTTGGGACCGGTGATGGTGAGCGCCTGGCCCGACCGGACCTGGGCCGTGATGCCCGACTGCACCGGAACGGGCGGGATGGTGCGGAAGCCGCGGCGACGCGGGCGTTCCCGGGAGACGGCAAGATCCTGGGCAGCGAGCAGCAGCTCGGCCGCACCGTCGCCATTGGTCCGGGCGCGGGTGGCCGGCACGTAGCCGGGCACCCACACGCCGGCAGCGGTGAGCATGTCCCGTGCCTGCGTCAGCACCTGATCGGGCGGGCCGTCAAGGAGAACGCCGGGCTTGCCGGACGCCCCGCCGCGGGAAGCAGCCCCCGGCTGAAGCACCACAATCCTGTCCACGAGGTCCTTCCACACGGACACCCGGTGCTCCACCACCACCAGGGTGGCGGCGGTTTTGTCGAGGCAGCGGCCCACGGCGTCCCGGACTTCCAGCACTCCTGCGGGGTCCAGGTTGGCGGTGGGCTCGTCCAGCAGGATCAGCCCGGGGCGCATCGCCAGAATGCCGGCCAGCGCGAGACGCTGCTTCTGCCCGCCGGACAGGGCCGACGTCGGGTGGTCCAGCGGCAAGCCGTCGCCGGCAGTACTGCGCAGCCCGACGTCCTCAAGCGCTTCATGCACTCGCTTCCAGATCTCCTCGCGCGGCACGGCGAGGTTCTCGGCGCCGAAGGCCACATCATCGCCAAGCCTGGAAAGCACCACCTGGGTTTCCGGGTCCTGCTGCATGAGGCCGGCCCGCCCGCGCCGGGTGCGCGGCGCGGCGCCGTCGACCAGCAGCGAGCCGGTCTCGTCGGCGTCGTCGTCCTCATCCCCCAGCACACCCGCCAGGGCATGCAGGAGCGTGGACTTGCCCGCGCCCGAAGGCCCGAGCAGCAGCACACGCTCGCCTGGCCGGATGTCCAGATCCAGGCCATGGACGGCGGGGGCGGAGCGGCCGGCATGCCGCCAGCCCCAGCCACGCGCGGAAACAGCGGCCGGTCGGACACCGGCGTCGCGGGCGGGCATCAGGAGAAGACGGGCTCCGTCGCTGCCTTGCGTGAGGCGAAGGAGCTCAGCACACCTGTCTTGGCCAGGCCGCGCGTGGCAATCCAGGACAGGGCACCGGCAATGACGGCACCGGAGATCGAGCTGAACACGATGTAGGCGAGCTTGTCGCCCGCTTCGTAGGCGATGTTCCAGCCCCACGGCAGGAAGGAGTCGTTGAGGCCACCGAAGAGACCTGCACCCGCCCCGGCCAACAGGGACGCCGTCAAGTTGAACTTCTTGTAGATGAATGCGGCGAACACCAACTCGGCGCCGAGGCCCTGCAGCACGCCGGAGATGAGCACGGTGGTGCCGTACTGCGAGCCCATGATGAGCTCACCGGTGGCAGCAACCGTTTCGCAGAACAGCGCGGCGCCCGGCTTGCGGATGATGAGCATGCCCAACACGGCCGGAATCAACCAGCCGCCGTTGATCAGCCCGGTCAGCGGCGGGTAGGCGGCGTTCATCGGTGCCGACACCAGAGCGGCACCCTGGGACCATGCCCAGAAAATCACGCCACCGGCGACGGCGATCAGTGCCGCCACCACGATGTCCACCACGCGCCAGTTGTAACTGGTCTTCTTAATAGCTGCAGTTGTCATGTCGTCCTCCTGAGGAACAGGAGGGGAAAGCGCTCCCCGGCCGGTGCGGCTTCCGCCGCCCGCTGCCGGACACTTTGAGAACTCGACTCCCTTACGCCGGTACTAGCCGGATCAGGTTCGAGGGTCTGCGGTTGTCCGCACTCTCAGCGCCCATCCGCAGCACCCCTGGCAAATGCCAGTGAGGCCCGACGGCGGCGCTCCCCTGTCGTAAATAAATCTGCCCTTGTGGGCGTGTCCAGTTTACACCGCGGGAGCGGGGTTTGCGGGGGCCCGACAGTCACAATGAGCAGAGTCCGGATGCAGGGGATGCAGGAGCGGCCGCAGTCCTGAACGGGCTCTTCAGTTGCGGGCGGTTAGGCTAGGGGCAGCCCTGTTTCCTCTCGCAAGGAGTCCCCGGAATGAATCCCTTCATCAAACTGCTTGGCACCGGCGTGAGCATCGGCGCCGGCCTGGTCGGCACCAAGCTCGTCAACAGCGTCTGGGAAAAGTCCACCGGCGATAAACCGCCGACCGGTAAGAACAACGCCGAAACCAGCCTTCGTTCCGCCTTGACGTTCGCTCTGATTTCGGCAGTCGTCAGCACTCTCATCCAGGTGCTCGCCAACCGCGGCACCCAGCACGCCATCGCCCGCTTCGCCAAGACGCAGGACATCGTCTAACGCGTTCGCGTTCGGTTACGTAGCCCTGTGGTCGGGCGGATCCAAGGTCCTGGCCACAGGCGGAACCTGGCGGCCCATGAAAGCGGAAGGCACCCGGAACGGTCCACCTTGCAAGCGCCGGGATAGGCGCGACCCGATGGGCTCGGTCGTGTCGACGTGGCCCATACCCACCCGGGCTCTCGGTTAGGAGATCGACGTGACCGCTTCTAAAACCATCATCTTCATCCACGGCATGTACATGAACGGCTTGAGCTGGGAAGGGTGGTTGCGTCGCGGCGCCGATCGTGGATACGTCGGCCAAGCCCCATCATGGCCGTATCATGACGGCGTGCCGGCCTCGCTGCGTGCGAATCCCAACGCGGCACTCGGGGCGCTGAGGTTCGGAGAGGTCGTCGACCATTTCAAGGCCCTCATCGATGTGCTTCCCGAGCATCCGGTCATCATCGGCCACTCAGTTGGGGGCCTCGTCGTGCAAAAGCTCGTCAACGACGGCTACGCGGCCGCCGGCGTAGCTGTCTCCCCGGCACCGCCCAGGGGCATCGTCGCCGCGAACCTGCATTTCCTCAGAGCGAACTTCCCCCACATCAACCCGTTCGCCGGAAACAAGCCGGTGATCATGACACCGAAGCGATTCCACTACACCTTCTGCAACACCATGAGCATCGAGGCCAGCGACGAGGCCTTCGAGCGTTACGTCGTTCCGGAAAGCCGGAACGTGCCGCGGAGCACCCTGACCAACGAGGCCTCCATCGACTTCGCAGTGCCGCACGCGCCGCTTCTGCTGATCTCGGCCGCCTACGACCACTTGACGCCGCTGCCCTTGATCGAGAAAAACGTGAGGGCCTACGGGAAGGCTGGAAATCCAGTCGAGTTCAAGAAGTTCGCGAACCGTTCTCACTTCATCTGCAACCAGCCCGGCTGGGAAGAAGTGGCTGACTTCGCCTTCGACTGGCTCGCAGAACTACCGTAGGTCCGCTTGGCGGGTTCCCAACCGCTGGCCGCGCGTGAGACGGCGCTATGCCACGAGCGATCGATAGGTGAACCTATTTTTCGGCCATGCACCGGTACAGGATGGTGCGTTACCTCCCCATGTCCCTGGCCACCTGCGTGGCATTGTCCCTCGGCACGTTGACGCAGTGCCGCCTGTGGCGGCGGCCCTCAGTTCATCGTAAGAGTGAAACGCCCCTCCATGAGATACGCCGACAACATGTCGGGAACGATCTCTGCCGTCAGAGTTCACGGCCCAGGAGGGACTGATGGCGGTTCAAGTGCCCGCACGGCGCTTGTCTGCTGCCGGACTACTGGCTTCCGGCAGGCAATGCGTCCGGGATCCGCGGCTTGGCGTTGCCCGAGAAGGTGAACTTCGCGTTGTCGCCCTCGCCATGAACGTCGACCACAATTATCTGCCCGGGCTTGATTTCGCCGAAGAGGATCTTCTCGGAGAGCTGGTCCTCGATTTCGCGCTGGATGGTGCGGCGCAGCGGCCGGGCCCCCATGGCGGGATCGTAGCCGCGGGTGGCGAGCAGCACCCTGGCCGCGGGGGTGAGCTCGATGCCCATGTCCTTGTCCGCCAGGCGCTTCTCCAGGCGGGCGACCATCAGATCCACGATCTCGATGATTTCGTCCTGGGTCAGCTGCGGAAAGACAATGACATCGTCAACACGGTTCAGGAACTCGGGGCGGAAGTGCTGCTTGAGCTCTTCCGTCACGCGGGCCCGCATCCGGTTGTAGCCGGTCCGGGTGTCGGTGCCTGACTGGAAACCGGTCGCGACGCTCTTCGAGATGTCTCTGGTTCCCAGGTTGGTGGTCATGATGATCACGGTGTTCTTGAAATCGACCACCCGGCCATGGCTGTCCGTCAGACGCCCGTCCTCCAGAATCTGCAGGAGTGAGTTGAAGAGGTCTGTGTGGGCCTTCTCCACTTCGTCGAAGAGAATCACGGAGAACGGACGGCGGCGGACCTTTTCGGTCAGCTGGCCACCCTCGTCGTAACCGACGTACCCGGGAGGGGCACCGAACAGCCGGGACACGGTGTGCTTCTCCGAGTACTCGGACATGTCCAGCGTGATCAGGGCATCTTCTTCGCCGAACAAGAACTCGGCAAGGGCCTTGGCCAGCTCCGTCTTACCCACACCGGTGGGACCGGCGAAGATGAACGAACCGCCGGGACGCTTCGGGTCTTTGAGTCCGGCACGGGTGCGGCGGATGGCCTGCGAAACCGACTTGATGGCCTCGTGCTGGCCCACCACGCGCTGGTGCAGTTCGTCTTCCATCTTCAGGAGGCGGCCGGATTCTTCCTCGGTCAGCTTGAAGACGGGGATGCCGGTGGAATTCGCCAGTACCTCGGCAATCAGCTCCTCATCAACTTCGGAGATGCCGTCCATGCGGCCGGTCTTCCAACGGCGTTCCTTCTCTCTGCGCTCGGTGATGAGCTTCTGTTCCTTGTCGCGCAGCGAAGCGGCGCCCTCATAGTCCTGAGCGTCGATCGCGGACTCCTTCGCCCTCTTCGCCTTGGCAATCTGCCCATCAAGGGCCTTCAGTTCGGGCGGAGCCGACATCCGGCGGATGCGCAGCCGTGCGCCGGCCTCATCGATGAGGTCGATTGCCTTGTCCGGCAGGAAACGGTCGGAGACGTAGCGCTCCGAGAGGTGCGCCGCGGAGACCAGCGCACCGTCGGTGATGGTGACGCGGTGGTGCGCCTCGTAGCGGCCGCGCAGACCTTTGAGGATTTCAATGGTCTGGGCCACCGAGGGTTCCTGGACCTGGATCGGCTGGAAGCGGCGTTCCAGCGCGGCGTCCTTCTCAACATGCTTGCGGTAGTCATCCAGCGTGGTCGCGCCGATGGTCTGCAGCTCGCCACGGGCCAGCATCGGCTTCAGGATCGAGGCCGCATCGATCGCCCCCTCGGCGGCGCCGGCGCCGACAAGGGTGTGGATCTCGTCGATGAAGAGGATGATGTCGCCGCGGGTGCGGATTTCCTTGAGGACCTTCTTCAGGCGCTCTTCGAAGTCGCCGCGGTAGCGGGAGCCGGCAACCACGGAGCCAAGGTCCAGGGTGTATAGCTGCTTGTCTTTGAGGTTTTCCGGGACGTCGCCGCGGACAATGGCCTGGGCAAGACCTTCGACGACGGCGGACTTGCCGACGCCGGGCTCACCGATCAGCACCGGGTTGTTCTTGGTACGGCGGGAGAGGACCTGCATCACACGTTCCATCTCAAGCTCACGGCCGATCACCGGATCGAGCTTGTTCTCCCGCGCAGCCTGGGTCAGGTTGCGGCCAAACTGATCCAGCACCACGGAGCCGGCCGGGATTCCCTCGGGGTGGCTGCTGCCGCCGGTCACAGGTTCCCTGCCCTGGTTGCCCTGGTTACCGGGGAACAGCTGGATGACCTGCTGGCGGACCCTGTCAGGGTCTGCCCCGAGCCTGACCAGCACCTGCGCGGCAATGCCTTCGCCTTCACTGATCAGGCCGAGCAGGATGTGCTCCGTACCGATGTAGTTGTGTCCGAGCTGAAGGGCCTCACGCAGTGCCAGTTCCAGCACCTTCTTGGCGCGCGGGGTGAAGGGGATGTGACCGGGCTGGGACTGCTGGCCCGGGCCGATGATCTCCTGCACCTGCTCGCGGACACCGTCCAGTGAGATGCCCAGGGATTCAAGCGCCTTGGCGGCAACGCCGTCACCCTCATGGATCAGACCCAAGAGGATGTGTTCGGTGCCGATGTAATTGTGGTTGAGCGTGCGGGCCTCTTCCTGGGCCAGCACGACAACGCGCCGGGCACTGTCAGTAAATCGCTCAAACATTCCGCCACGCTCCTGGCTAACACGTACTTTGATGCTACGTGGATGCCAGCCTTAAGTGGGGTGTTCACCAGAGGCAAGATATCTGGACGCTCTCACTTTCGCTTGCCCAGTTTTCCGCCCATAACCCTTAGATGCTAGTTCGCCTAGAAAGACAACAGAAGAGGGCAGTCGGTGATCGGTGTTCCGTGGAAGGTTCCTCAGAAAGAACCGCAGAAACAGCCAACCCAGGCTGCGATTTAACCGCCGTTCCTGGCTAACGGTCACAGCTGTCCGGTGGCTGCTGGCTGGACGCCCGGTCGGCGGCCGCCTTCTGGACCACGGCCTCAAGCTCGTCCGTGCTGAGCAGTTCCCGGTGCAGGTGTTTGGTGCGGTAGCCCGCCCTGCCGACCATGTGAGCGGATACCGGCACGGTGAGCAGCTGGAAGATCCAGGCCACCAGCAGCACCGGCCACACCCACCAGGTCCGCATCTGCAGCCCGATCGCGGACAGCAGCAGGAACAACCCCAGCACCTGGGGTTTGGTGGCCGCGTGCATCCGGCTCATGAGGTCCGGGAAGCGCAGCAGCCCGATTGCCGCGGCCAGTGACATCACGGCGCCAACGATCATGAAGACGGCCGAGACTGCATCGATCACGGTATCCACGGCTGAAGAATCAGGACTCATTGGGCTGCTCCCGCCGGTCCGCGACGAACCGCGCAACGGTCACTGAGCCGACAAACCCGATGATGGACAGGGCCACGAGCAGCATCAGATTGTTCAGGTGCCGGTTCACAGCCATATCGATGCACAGCGCCGCCCCGAGGATAGCCAGCAGCACGTCCGAGGCCAGCACGCGGTCCAGCAGCGACGGACCCTGCGCGATCCGGATGATAGCCCCGGCGGCAGCCAGGGACAGGACCACTGCGGTGACGGTGAGGACAATCTGCATCATGCCGCGGCCTCCTGTTTCAGTGCCGAAAGTTCGTCTTTGGTGCCCATGATCCGGATGAGCCCGGCCTCGATGTCCCGGACCTCCCTGCGGAGTTTCACCGCGTCCTCCGCGGTGCCGACATTCAACCCGTGGAGGTAGAGGGTGGACGTGGACCGGTCGACTTCCACCACCAGCGAACCCGGGATCAGCGAGATCACGTGCCCGGTAGCCGTCACCATCAGGTCTGAATGGCTCCGCAACGGAACGGCGACGACGGCGTTTGTCACCCTGGGCCCGTGGGCCACCGCCAGGCACATCACCTGGAAGCTCGCGGCTGCCACCTTACCCAGGAAAACCAGCGCGAACGGGACGGCGTGCAGGAAATTGAAGCGGCCGCTCAGCCCCACCGGTGGCAGGTAAAACAGCCTCGCCACCAGCACTGCGATCAAACTGCCGAACAGAAGATTGCCCGGGCTGAAGTCCTGCCACAGTGCACCCCAGACAATGATCAGCCAGATCAGGAGCGGGACTTCCTGCTTCAGGGATGGGTGCTTCCGGCTCATTTGCCACCGCCGGACGGGACAACCGCCGAGGGGATGACCGCCGGCACCGGCGCGTCGCCGCCGAGCACCGCCTGGATGTAGGAGGTCCGGTCAAGCATGTCCAGGGCGGCCTGCTCCGACACCTTGAAGAGCGGTCCCGCGAAAACTGTCAGCGCCACACCCACCGCCACCAGGCCCAAGGTGGAACCCACCATGGTCCGCGGCAGCAGGGTGACGTTGCTCTTGCCGGCCCGTGCACCGGTGTCTGAATCCTCCGGTGCGGCAAGCAGAACGGGATCCGGGTGCTCGGCGTCCTCGGTTTTGCGCCAGAAGGCACGGTTCCAGACACGGGCGACGGCCAGGAGTGTCAGCAGGCTGGTGAGCACCCCGCCGACCACCAGTGCATAGGCCAGTGGTGTGCCCAGTTCGATGCCGGCCTGGATCAGGCCCAGCTTGCCAAGGAACCCGGACAACGGAGGGATGCCGGCCAGGTTCATGGCGGGGATGAAGAACAGCAGCGCCAGCAGCGGGGAGAGCTTGGCCAGGCCCGCCAGCCTGTCCAAGGATGAGCTCCCGCCCCGGCGCTCGATGAGGCCCGTGACCAGGAAGAGGCTCGTCTGGATGGTGATGTGGTGGGCCACGTAGAACACGGCCGCGCCCAGGCCCGCCACTGAGGACATTGCCAGCCCGAACACCATGTAGCCGATATGGCTGACCAGTGTGAAGGACAGGAGACGCTTGATGTCGCTTTGGGCCAGGGCGCCAAGAATCCCCACCACCATGGTGAGCAACGCCGCCACCATCAGCGGGGTGTTCAGGGTATCCCCCGGGAAAAGGAGCGTCTCGGTCCGCACCATCGCGTAGACGCCCACCTTGGTCAACAGACCGGCAAACACAGCCGTCACCGGTGCAGGAGCGGTGGGATAGGAGTCAGGGAGCCAGAAGGACAGCGGGAACACCGCCGCCTTGATGCCGAATGCCACGAGCAGCATCACGTGCAGGAGCGTCTTGGTGCCCTGGTCCAGGTCGGCGAGCTTGATGGCCAGGTCCGCCATGTTGACGGTACCCGTTGCCCCGTAGATCATGGCGATGGAAATAAGGAACAGCACGGAGGACACCACTGAGACCACCGCATAGGTGACGCCGGCGCGGATCCTCGGACCCGTCCCGCCAAGGGTCATCAGCACGTAGCTGGCCGTCAGCAGGATCTCGAACCCCACATAGAGATTAAAGAGATCACCCGAAAGGAACGCGTTTGACACCCCTGCCACCAGGATCAGGTAGGTGGGGTGGAAGATTGAGACCGGGGCGTCACGATCGCCGTCGGCCATGCCCTGGCCGGTGGCGTAGATGAGCACGGCGAGACTGATCGCCGAGGAGACCACCAGCATCAGCGAGGAGAACTGGTCCACCACCAGCACGATCCCCCACGGCGGCAGCCAGCCGCCGATGTTCACCGCGGCCGTGCCGCCTTCCCAGACCGAGGCGAGCAGCAGGCATTCCAGCAGCAGCGTGAGCGAAAGCAGCGCGATGCTCACTGTCCGCTGTGCCCGGGAATGCCGGATCAGCACAAAAGTGAGGGCAGCGCCCAGGATGGGAAGTACGACGGCGAGCGGGGCAAGGCTTGCGATGTTCACTTCACGCCACCTTCCGGGCCTGGTGTGACGTTTTGGGAGCCCGGCTTTTCTTCCGAGGCCGCGGCCTCGGCGCTGATTTCGCCGGCGCCTGCGGTGACCGTCGCCGAGGCGTCCACGGTTCGGGAGGACGAGTCCGATATCCCGCTGCCGTCCCCGCCGAGCATGGTGAGCGGGAACTCGGACGTCTCCGTGGGGATCTCGGCGTCGTCCTCCGCATCGAAACTGGGGGTCTCTGCCACACGGCGGTCCTCGATGTCGTCCTGGATCTCGTCCTGGCGGGCCAGTACCCACGTGCGGTAGATCATGCCGAGCATAAAGGCCGTCACGGCAAAGGAGATGACAATCGACGTCAGGATCAGTGCCTGCGGCAAAGGGTCATTGTAGTCCCGGGGTGCGGTGTCGCTATGGAAGATCGGCGCAAGCCCAGCGTAGCCGCCGGTGGCCAGGATCAGCAGGTTGGTGGCGTTCGCCAGCAGCATCAGCCCCAGCAGCACCCGGGTGAGGCTGCGCTCAAGGATGAGGTAGATGCCGCAGGCGTACAGTGCGCCCATCACTGTCAGCAGGGTCAGGTTGACGCTCATGCTTTGCCCCTTGCGGTGGTCTCGGCCGGAACGCCACCAGCTTCCCGGTCCTCGCTGGGCTCCGCCGCGTGCTCTTCAAAATGTTCATCGATCTCGGCGCCGAGGCTGCGCAACACATCGAGAACCAGGCCGATCACCACGATGTACACGCCGATGTCGAAGAGGGTGGAGGTCACGAACTTGATATCCCCGAACACCGGCAGCCACAGTTCGATGATGGCGCTTTGGAACACCTGCCCGCCCAGCAGCAGCGGCACCACGCCGGATGCCGCGGCCGTTGCCAGCCCTGTTCCCAGCAACGTCCCGGCACTGATGGGCGTGGCTTCCCGGAGTTCGAAGCGCCCGCCAGCCAGATAACGGATGGTCAATGCAAGGCCGGCAGTCAGCCCGCCGGCGAAGCCGCCGCCCGGCAGGTTATGGCCGGCCAGCAGCAGGTAGATGGAGAAGATGATCATGGAGTGGAAGATCAGCCGCGTGACCACTTCAAAGATGATGGAGCGCCGCTCGGGTGCCATGGTCCGCCCCGCAACCAGCCAGGCATCGCGTGTGGATGCCGCGAATGTCCGGCTCAGGGCCAGCGCGGCGGCGTCGCGCGAATTACTGTCGACACCGGTCCGCCGGCCCACTGTTCCCTCCGGCACCGTGGAGGACGAACGGATGCCGTCGCCGCGGCTGCGGACGAAGATCAGGCTGGCCACGCCGGTGGCCGCCAGCGCCAGCACGGAGATCTCGCCGAAAGTGTCCCACACCCGGATGTCCACGAGCGTGACGTTGACGATGTTCAGCCCGCCGCCGCCTTCGTAGGCAAGCCTGGGGAACTCGAGGGACACCGGCATGGCCACCCGCGCCCCCATGGAATAGATGGCAACAAAAATCATGGTGACGCCGAACGCCACTCCGATGATCACCCGGATGACCCGGTACTTGCCACCGGTGCGGTCCCTCAGTTCAGCCGGCAGGCTCCGCATCGCCAGGACAAAGGCCACCAGGATGATGGTTTCCACGAGCATCTGGGTCAGGGCGAGGTCCGGGGCGCCCTGAAGCGCGAACATCAGGGCAATCCCATAACCTGTCACGGACACCATCAGCACTGCCAGGAACCGTTTGTTGGCCCGGACGGCGGCGAGCGCGCCGATCACGATTCCCGCTGCAGCCACGAGCTGCAGGGGTGAATTCGGATCAATGAAGTACAGCCCGCCGGGAAGTGGTTTGTTGGCCAGGATCAGCGCCGTCAGCGGGAGGACGAAGGCGACAGTGAGAATGACGGCCAGGTAGAAGTAGAGCGAACCGCGCTGGGTGCGGCCGGTGACCCAGACGGCGGTGTCGTCCAAGGCGCCGATGGTCCGCTGATAGGCGCGGTCGCCGTCGATCCATGCCGGAACCAGGTTCTGCGCGCGTGCCACCAGGTTGCGTCCGTAGAACATCGCCAGGCCCAGCGCGAAAGTGACCGCGGTCAGCCCCAGCGCGGGCGTAAGGCCGTGCCACAGCGCAAGGTGACCCGTCTGCTCGGCTGCTGTTCCGGCGTCGGGCGTCCCGTGCACAAACAGCGCGGCGTACGGCTGGATCCAGCCGTCCATGGGGGCCGGCCACACGCCGTAGACGATGCTGAGGGCGCTGAGGATGGCCGGGGCCGCAAGGAAGGAGGGTTTGATCGGCTTGAACGGGGTGGCGTCCACGCCGGGCTTGACGGAAAAGGCGCCCCACATGAAGCGGGCACTGTACGCGAAGGTCAGAACGGACCCCAGCACCACTCCCGCCAATACCACCAGGCCCCACGGCTGGTTCTGCTCGCCGGTGGTGCCGCTGGCGAAGTGGACGAACGCCTCAAGGACCGATTCCTTGGCCACAAATCCTGCCAGCAGCGGCACGCCGGCCATGGAGGCGGCGCCGATTCCCGCTACGACGCCGAGCGCGCGCGAGGACCTGAAGACACCGGAGAGTTTGCGGATATCGCGCGTTCCGGACTGGTGGTCGATGATGCCCACCACCAGGAACAGGGTGGCTTTGAACAGGCCGTGCGCCAGGAGCATGGCCAGCCCGGCGAGGGCGGCGTCGGGTGTGCCAAGCCCCACCACCATGGTGAGGAATCCGAGCTGGCTGACGGTGCCGTAGGCGAGGATGAGCTTGATGTCGGTCTGCCGCAGCGCCCGGTAGCCGCCCACCAGCATGGTAGCTAGGCCAAGCCCCAGCACCATGGGCAGCCAGTACGCGGTTTCCGTGAAGCCTGGAGCCAGCCGTGCCACGATGTATATGCCGGCTTTGACCATCGCCGCGGCGTGCAGATAGGCGCTGACGGGAGTGGGCGCGGCCATGGCTCCCGGGAGCCAGAAATGGAACGGGACCAGTGCGGATTTGGTGACGGCACCGATCAGGATCAGTACGACGGCGGCTGCCACGGGTCCCGCTGCGGGACCCGTGGCGAGGGCGGGCGCCTGTTCGAGGATCGCGGAAATACGGTACGTGCCGGCGCTGAAGCCGAGCATGATGAGGCCAACCAGCATGGCCAGGCCGCCTGCAGTGGTGACCATCAGGGCCTGCAGAGCGGACCGTCTGGCCGACAGCCGGGCACGGGCATAGCCGATCAGCAGGTAGGACAGGACCGAGGTGAGTTCCCAGAAGATGAACATCAGGAGCAGGTCATCGGCCGTGACAAGGCCGAACATGGCGCCGGCGAAAGCCAGCAGCTGGGCACCGAATCCGCCCAGATCGCCGTCCTTGTCCTTGAAGTAGCGGGCGCAATACACCAGGACCAGGGCGCCCACGCCGAGCACCAGGAGCGACATCACCCAGGCAAGGGCATCCAGGCGGAAGGCGAATTCGAGTTTGAGGGCCGGGATCCAGGGGAAGACTTCCGCCGTGGATCCGGCGTCCGAGTACACCGCACCATGCTGCAGAAGAAGCCAGACAAACGACGCGGCCGGCACCGCAGCGAGTGCGTAGAACGAATTCCGGCCGAATTTCCTGAACAGAACCGGTGCAACAGCGGCCACCGCAAAGTGCACGGCAAGGACTGTTATCACTGGGGTCTCCGCAACGTCAGGATTTCGATTGTCAAAAAGTTGGAGCTGGCGGTCACTGGTTGGATTCGGTGCGGACAGTTTAGCAAGGGCCCCCGGACAGTTTTCCCGCACCTGCCGGGCGTCACGGGAAGTTTCCCGGCGGTCCGGGAGAGTTTCCCATCAGTGTTCGCCACGGGCGGATAGCATTCAGCATATGAACCCCGCCACGGCTCCTGAGGCCATGCAGACCCCGTCGGAACTCGAATCTGGGAGCCAGGTCACCAGCAAGGGGCGTGTGCTCGCCTGGGCGGCCTGGGACTGGGGATCCGCAGCGTTCAACGCCGTCATGACCACCTTCGTTTTCACGGTGTACCTGACGTCCAACGCGTTCGGCGGCGAGGACCAGGCCTCCGCAGTTCTGGGCGGAGCGCTGGCCATTGCCGGCGTGGCCATTGCACTGCTGGCACCCCTCACCGGCCAGCGCTCCGACACCGGCGGACGGCGGAAACTGCGGCTGGGAGTCAACACGGCCGCCGTCGCGGTTCTGACCGCCCTGTGCTTCTTCGTGTTTCCGCGGCCGGAATTCCTGCTGCTTGGTGTCTCCCTGATCGCCCTGGGCAACGTCTTTTTTGAGTTGGCCGGCGTCAACTACAACGCCATGCTGGCGCAGATCTCCACGCCGAAGAACATCGGCAAAGTCAGCGGCTTCGGCTGGGGCATGGGCTACCTGGGTGGCATTGTGGCGCTGCTCATCGTGCTGCAGCTCTTCGTCCAGCCCAGCTTCGACTGGTTCGGGGCGTCCACCGAGAACAGCCTCAATATCCGGCTCGTGGCGGTGTTCTCAGCCCTGTGGTTCCTCATCTTTGCGCTGCCGGTGCTGTTCTTTGTCCCGGAACTGCCCAGGCCGACGCTGGGGGCCCGGCTGGGGGGCTCCTACGGACTCCTGCTGCGCCGGATCAGGGCCATCTACGAAACCAGCCCCCACACCATCTTCTTCCTCCTGGCCAGCGCGATCTTCCGCGACGGGCTGGCTGCCGTATTCACCTTCGGCGGGATCATCGCGGCCGGCACGTTCGGCTTCGAACTCAAGGAAGTCATTTTCTTCGCCATCTTCGGCAACGTGGTGGCAGCTGTGGGTGCCGTCATCGGCGGCTTCCTGGACGACCGGACCGGGCCCAAGTCTGTGATCATCGGTTCGCTGATCGGTCTGCTGATTGCCGGAACGGCCATCCTGATCCTGGGCAACGATGACTACGTCTTGTTCGGCACAGACTGGGCGGGCAGCACCACATTCTGGGTCTTCGGACTCTTCCTGTGCCTCTTTGTGGGCCCGGCCCAGTCCTCCTCGCGTGCCTACCTCGCCCGGCTGGCCCCGCACGGCGAATCCGGCGAGCTCTTCGGGTTGTACGCAACCACGGGCCGCGCCGTCAGCTTCCTGGCACCGGCCCTGTTCACGCTGTGCATTGCCGTGGCCACCCCGTTGGTGGCAGCCGGGGAAGCCCAGCGCTGGGGCATCCTGGGCATCATGGTGGTGCTGCTGGCCGGGCTGCTAGTGCTCCTGCCCGTCAAGCCGCCGGGCAAGACCCAAATCGCAGTGGTCCCCGAGACCTAGGAACCCGCTCCCCCAAACCTGAGCGCGAACGGACAGCTGAGGCCCCGAAATCGGCGAAATCGGGGCACCAAGAGCCCGTTGGCGGGCTAGGCTGGTGCCATGAACGTGGAAGAGACGGACCTCCCTGGCTTCGGCAGACGCAAGGACTTCATGACAGCCTCCGGGCGCCGGATCGGCGTGGTTGAGCTGCGTGAAGGCCAGACCGAACTGATCGTTTCCACCTGGGACGATCCCGATACCTGCCAGGCCTCCATCCCGTTGACCGGGGAAGAAGCCGCCACCCTTGGCAATCTCCTGGGCGGGCAGCACCTTGCCATGAAGCTCACAGAGGCCCACAGAGAAGTCCCGGGAATCGTTACCCGCCAGTTTTCCATCGCCCCGGACTCCCCGTTCCAGAACCAGCCCATGGGCAAGGCATGCATCCGCACCCGCAGCGGCGTGTCCATTGTGGCGATCATGCGGGAAGGCGAGGTGCTCCCGTCCCCTGGGCCCGACGTCGTGCTTCACACGAGCGATTTACTCGTCGCAGTCGGAACGCAAGAAGGCCTGGATTCCGCGGCCGATATTCTACGCAACGGCTGACGGCGATGGATCCGCTGGCGCTGGCCCTCATTGAACTGGGGGCCGTCGTGTTCTGCCTTGGCCTCCTGGCCAGGCTTGCCGGGCGGATCGGAATGTCCCCCATCCCGCTGTATCTGGTGGGCGGACTGTCCTTTGGCGCGGGCGGCGTGGTCAAGCTCGATGGCATGAAGGACTTCGCACATCTTTCCGGTGAGATCGGCGTCATCCTCCTGCTACTTATGCTCGGATTGGAATATACGGCCGCGGAGCTTGTCACCGGGCTGCGGCGCTCCTGGCAGGCAGGCGTGCTGGACTTCGTGCTGAATTTCCTGCCCGGCGCCGGCCTGGCAGCGCTGCTCGGCTGGGGTCTGGTGGGCGCCATGGTGATGGGCGGTGTCACCTATATATCCTCGTCCGGAATTGCTGCCAAGGTCATCACAGACCTGCGCCGGATCGGTAACCGTGAAACTCCCGTTGTGCTGTCCATCCTGGTGTTCGAGGACCTGGCCATGGCCGTCTACCTGCCCATCCTGACCGCCACGCTTGCCGGTGTCAGCTTTCTGGGCGGCCTGCAGACCGTGGGGATTTCGCTGGCGGTGGTCACACTTGTGCTGGTGGTGGCCCTGCGGCACGGCCACCGCGTGTCCAAGGTGGTGCACAGCGAGAATTCCGAAGTCTTCCTGCTCAACCTGCTGGGCGCCGCACTGCTCGTAGCCGGTCTGGCTTCCGCACTCCAGATATCGGCAGCGGTAGGCGCATTTATGCTCGGCATCGCGATCTCAGGGGCCACCGCCCACAACGCCTCCCGGATTCTCGAACCCCTGCGGGATCTCTTCGCCGCGCTCTTCTTTGTGGCATTCGGACTCAATACAGACCCCGCCTCAATTCCGCCGGTACTGGGCTGGGCACTCATCCTGGCGGTAGTCACGGCCGCCACAAAGATGGTGACGGGAATCTGGGCCGCCAAGCGGGCAGGTATCGCCGTGCCCGGCCGCTTCCGTGCCGGTGCGGCGCTGATTGCCCGCGGCGAATTCTCGATCGTCATCGCGGGGCTGGCAGTGGCATCCGGTGTGGTTCCCGACGAGCTCGCCGCGCTGGCCACGGCCTACGTCCTGATCATGGCGATCATCGGCCCGCTGGCCGCCCGGTATGTGGAGCCGCTGGTGAAGTTGCTCCGCCGCCGGCCGGCGCAGCCCGAGCCGGTCCGCGCCTGAGCCCCGCACAGCCAGGCGTGGGGTCCCGGCGGGCGCCGGGCAGGAAGCGCTAAACCTCTGTGCGGTGGAAATTCAGGTGGCTGCGGCTGGCGGTGGGTCCGCGCTGGCCCTGGTAGCGGTTGCCGTATTTGCCGGAACCGTAGGGGTGTTCGGCGGCCGAGGTCAGCCTGAAGAAGCACAGCTGGCCGATCTTCATGCCGGGCCAGAGCTTAATGGGCAGCGTAGCCATGTTGGAAAGTTCCAGCGTGACGTGTCCCGAGAATCCGGGATCAATGAAGCCGGCCGTGGAGTGCGTCAGCAGGCCCAGCCGGCCCAGCGAGGACTTGCCCTCGAGCCGGGCGGCGACGTCATCCGGCAAGGTGACGGTCTCGTACGTGGAACCCAGAACGAACTCGCCCGGGTGCAGGATAAAGGGCTCGCCGGATTCCACCTCCACCAGGCGCGTCAGCTCGGGCTGTTCCTCTGCGGGGTCGATGTGGGCGTACTTGTGGTTGTCGAACAGCCTGAAAAAGCGGTCGATCCGGACGTCCACCGAGGACGGCTGGACCATCGCGGGGTCGTACGGTTCAAGAACAATCCGTTGGGAGTCTATTTCGGCACGAATATCGCGGTCAGAGATCAGCACATCATCAAAAATACCGCATGCATTGCTGCGTGGGCTGCGTGGGGCTAATGTTGCTGCTGTGAAAGAGCGGTACTCCCGTTACCGGAGGCGGCTCCAACGGATCTGGGGTTCGTTTGAAGAAATTTACCGCTCCGGCCGTTGTGGCCATGTTCTGTGCCCTCGCCCTGGCTTCTCCCGCAGCGGGCCAGTTGCCGGCGCTCTCCACCACCGGCGCGGTCCCCTCGGCGGCAGCACAGCTGTCCACCACGTCGAAGATTCCCGGCGTCACCCTGGGCCCGGCGTCGGCAGCGGACGACGGCGGCGGCGGAACTGCCGCCACAGCGGCACCTGGCGCGATGCTCGCGCCTGCTGTGGATCCGGATATCCGCGCTGCCGCTCCAGATTCAGCCGACAGGGCCCTGACGGCCCCGGTCCTGGCTCCGAAAGCAGCTCTTCCCGCACCGGCGAAACCGGCCCCCGCAGCCGCCACTCCGCCGCAGCCCGCTTCAATCCCGCCGCTCTCGGCGTCGGACGCAGAGCTCGCGGGCCCCGGAGGGAAGTCAGCGCCGGCTGAGGCAGCGCCGGGTTCATTGGAGCAGGGCGCCCTGACGCCGGAAGCCTTGGTTCCGGACAACAACACCACCCAGATCAACGCCGTATTCAACGCCATCAACAGCTACCGGGCCACGCTTGGCCTGGCAGCGGTGAAGTACCACTCCACCGTTGCGGGCATGGCGCAGGAGTGGTCCAACAGCATCGCCTCCCGCGAAGTGATCCAGCACCGCGCCGATTTCTGGACTGATCCGCGGGCTCTCAGCCCCGACAACGGCGCCGGTGAAGTGATTGCTGTCCGCTGGGACCGCGACGCTGCGCAGCTCGTGGAATGGTGGAAGGGCTCGCCCGCCCACAACGCCATCCTCAAGGACCCGCGTCTTAACGTGATCGGCATCGGCATTACGTTCACGGACGGCAACTGGCAGACCACGCCCGGCCGGTACACCATGTGGGGCGTGGTCAACTTCTTCGGCTACACCACGTTGCCCGCAGGGACCACCAATGCGCCTGGCGGCAGCACCGGGCTCCCGGCGCAGCCGGCCACCGTGTGCGATCCGGCCAGCAAGCATATGCCGCCCACACTGGATCTGGGCGCGGCAGCCATCAACAGCGCCGCCGACCTCCTCTCCGTGAACGCTTCCGGCCAGCTCCTGAACCGTCCGTCGCTGGGCAGCCGGGCCTTCGGTGCGTCGCGGGTCATCGGTTCCGGGTTCGGGTCCGCCAAGGAACTCTTCGTCGCTGACTGGGAGCGCGACGGCGTCTTTGATGTGCTCACACAGTGGACTGACGGGCGGCTGACGCTGCATTCCGGGATTCTCGGCGGGGGCTTCCAGGCTCCGGTCACGCTCGGTCAATCCGGATGGGCATCGATGACGCTCGCGGTGGGCGGCTGGTGTTCCACCAATCGGATGCCCCAGCTGCTTGCCCTCGATCCGGCCAACAGCCTCTGGCTCTACCCCAATCTTGGCAAGGGCGATCTGACCCAGCGGACGCTGATCGCTTCGGGCGTCTCCGCCACTCGGCTCGCCATGGTGGATTACGACGCCGATGGCTTCCAGGATCTGCTGGCCCGCCGCAGCGACGGCAACGTTCTTCTCTACCGCGGTGCTGGCGTGCCGGCACCGCGCGTTGAAGCACGGGCAACGGTGGCCACGGGCTGGCAGGACGTCAGGGCCATCCGCCCGCTGCGGCATGCCACCGGCCTGAACTCCACGGGCGTGGCGTTAAGCCGGGCCACGGACACCGTGCAGTACTGGGACCTCACCACCGGAAAGCTGGCGTCGCCGTCAAACATCACCGGCAGCTGGTCCGGCCAAAGGCTGGCCCAATAGCGCTCGCCCGGCAGGGCCGGCAGGGCCGGGCCGGCAGGGCCGGGCCAGCAGGGCCGGGCCAGCGCCGAGCGGCGCAGAACCAGGGACTCGCCAGGCACCACCGGGTGGTTCGCCATGCCGGGTGTCTCAATCCGCCGTCGGGTTCCCTTCCAACACTTCCTTGAGCCGTTCCAGCTGCATCACTTCTGCCTTCATGGTCTGCTGGATCATGCTGTTCATCAGCGACATCAGGCCCTTCGGCTGATACTCGAGTGCAAAGCGGACACGGGTGCTTTGACCCTCGGTGCTGAGGTAATATCCGCCACGGGGCCGCGCCGGGCCGGCGATGACCTGAAACTGGATCTCGGCGCCGGGCCTGGCCCCGGTGATTTCAAAGTCGCCCGCGATAGGACGGCCGCCCGGGCCTGAGAGCGTCTGCTGGTACACGGCGCCCTTGGACCCTTTAGCGCCGGAGCGCAGCGTGATGCTGCGGATTCCGTCCCTCCACTGCGGCAGATTCAGCCCGTCCAGCAGATAGGTGTAAACCGTCATGGCATCCCGGCCGATGAGAACCTCGTGCTCCGCGAATGGCATGGGGAATCCTCTTTCAATGGTGGGCGATCTGCTGTAGCCCGTTCCCCTGATACCGCAGCTAACTGGTTCAGACTAGTCAGCGGAGTTCCCCGGGCATAGATGCCCGGGCCGCCTTTACCGAAGAGTTATGCGAATTGACCGAAATCTGGGGGCGCAACGCTCATCGCGGCACGGGCGGCCCACGCCGCACGTCAGTGACGGAACCGGCGGCGCAACTGCGCTAAGCTGGGATCTGCCCCGTAGCAATAGGGGGCATAATGCGGCTGTAGCTCAATGGTAGAGCGCTAGCTTCCCAAGCTTGATACGCGGGTCCGATTCCCGTCAGCCGCTCCATTACCCAACAGGTCCAGCGCCGCCGCCGGACCGTATGAAGGGCATCGGCCGCTATCCCGCCGGGCCTGAAGAAACCTGTGGAGAGTTAGGCGACGGCGTGTATCGTCAGAAGTCAGGAACCCCTTCGGTTCCGCTACAGGAGCGATCATGGCTGACAAATCCCCCCGCCAAGCAGCATCCAAAAAAGCCGGTAAATCCATCAAGGAAAAGCGCGCTGACAAGAAGGCCGCCTCAGCGCCCGCCAGCTCCCTGGACACTTCGACGGGCAAGGCAAACAAGCCGGCAGCCGCCAAAAAGAAGTGAGTCACCAGCAGAACCACCTCACCCTGGGAGTGCTGGCGTCCACCCGCAAGCCGGACGAACGCCGCCTTCCCATCCACCCTCTCCACTTCGAGCGGATCGAGCCGGAACTGCGGCAGCGCATCATCCTGGAGCAGGGCTACGGCGAACGGTTCGGCGTTTCCGACGCCCACCTGTCCACACTCGTGGGCCGGATGGCCATGCGTGAAGAGCTTGTGGCGGAGGCCGACGTCGTACTCCTGCCCAAGCCGCAGCCGGAAGACCTTGCCGAGCTGCGCGACGGTCAGATCCTGTGGGGCTGGCCGCACTGTGTCCAGGACCGCGCCATCACGCAGCTGGCCATCGACAAAAAGCTCACGCTGATCGCCTTCGAGGCCATGAACCACTGGGCCAGCGACGGCGGCTTCGGGCTCCACGTTTTCCACAAGAACAACGAGCTCGCCGGGTACTGCTCCGTGCTCCACGCCCTGGCGCTGACGGGCTCCACGGGAGACTACGGCCGCAGGCTGAGCGCCGTTGTGATCGGCTTCGGGGCAACGGCACGAGGTGCGGTCACGGCGCTGAACGCCCATGGTATCCATGATGTCCAGGTGCTCACCAACCGCGGCGTCGCGGCGGTGGGGGCCCCCATCCATTCGGTCAACATCGTCCAGTTTGACCACGACGACGAGGCACCGTTCCTCAGCCAGGTCATCACAGAGCGTGGCCGGGTCCCGTTGGCCCCGTTCCTCGCCGAGAGCGACATCGTGGTCAACTGCACCCTTCAGGATCCCAACAATCCGCTGACGTACCTGCGGACCGAGGACCTGGCGGCCTTCAGCCCCGGAAGCCTGATCGTGGATGTCTCCTGCGACGAAGGAATGGGCTTCAGCTGGGCGCGGTCCACCACATTCGAGGAGCCCATGTTCACAGTGGGCGATCACATCACCTACTACGCTGTGGACCACAGCCCGTCCTACCTGTGGAACTCGTCCAGCTGGGAGATCAGCCAGGCATTGCTGCCGTTCCTCGAAACCGTCATCGGCGGCCCAACGGCGTGGGATGAAAACGAGACAATCGCGCGCGCCATTGAAATCCGTGAAGGCGTCGTCCAAAACAAGGACGTGCTGCAGTTCCAGCAGCGGGAAGTCGAGTTCCCGCACGCACCGCTTTCCTGAGCCGCTAGAGCAGCTGGGCCGCTAACCCGGCCGCGACAAAACCGGCCAGCCGGTCGGCGTCCCAGCCCCGCTGGAGCATCAGCACCTCGTAGAGCTCCGGCGACGTGTAGAACCACATAGTGTCCGCCGCCTGCTGGTCCGTGAGGCCTTCCTTTGCATGGCCCGAGGCAAGCAGGCGCCGGGCGTTACCGAGCATGCGCCCGTACTTCTCATCCCGTATCTGATCCAGCTGGAGCACCAGGTCGGCGTCCCCCGCCGCAGCTGCGTCGCGCATCAGGATCCAGGCGGGTGCGCTCCGGGGCAGGATTTCAGCCACGAGAAATCCCCAGGATTCCATCAGCCGCTGGGGGTCTTTTTCGTGCAACTGCGCATCATCCGAGCGCAGCTCTGCCGGTACCTGCCCGGTGCCCAGCAGCCCGCGTTCATAGACGCCCCGGACCAGGCCTGCTTTGCCGCCGAAATTCTTGTAGACCGTCTCGGACGACACCCCCGCCGCTTTGGCCACCGCGGCGATGGTGGTGGAGGCATATCCGTCGCGGAGCAGTAGCTGCCGGGCGGCGTCGAGGACAGCTTCCCGGTTCCGGGCGGCCCGCTCCCGCCGGCCCGAGGCGTTGTATTGACGCGCCCGGGCGCCTTCATTTCCGCCCTCCGCCGGCACCTGCGAACTATTGACCGCTGCATTCACGAGGCATAAACTCCTTATTAGATACAGTTCATTGTATCCAAATATCCGGGAGGTCCGCCATGACTCTCACCGACGACATCAACGCCGGCCCCTTGTCCGCCATCAATCGCCTGCTGACCGCCACCAACAAGCACGATCTGCCCGCGCTGGTTGACTGTTTTGCGCCGGGTTACGTCAACGAGACTCCGGCGCATCCGCTGCGCGGGTTCACCGGCCGGGAGCAGGTCCGCAGCAACTGGGAGCAGCTCTTCGCGGGGGTGCCGGATTTGTCCATCAAAATGCTTTCCCACAGTGTCTCCGGCCACCGTGTCTGGATTGAGGCCAGCATGGACGGAACCCGTCGCGACGGGACCAGCCACAGCATGGCCGGGGTGCTTATTTTCGAGGTCGACGGCGGCGTCATCGCCAGCGCACGTTTCTATCTGGAGCCGGTGGAACGGCAAAGCGGCGACATCAACGATTCGATCGACCGTGTGACCCACCGCGTCACGCACGGGCGCGCCGCACCATGATCCTGCTCGCCGGCGGCACCGGAACGCTGGGTACCGCAATATCGGCGAAACTTCAGGGGGCCGGCCGGCCGTTCCGCGTCCTGACTCGCAGCAACCAGAGGGCAGCTGCCCTGCGGAAAGCGGGCATCGACGCCGTCATCGGCGACGTCGAAAGACCGGCCGACGCGGACCGTGCCGTCCAGGGCTGCGCAGCCGTTGTTTCCGCGATCAGCGGCTTCGGCCCTGATTCAGGAAGTTCGCCGGCCGCTGTGGACCGCGCCGGGAACTTCAATCTGATGGCTGCTGCGGCGCGGAACGGCGCCCGGCGGTTTATCCTCTTTTCCATGCGCGGCGCCGGCCCGGATCATCGGCTCGAACTGGCCCGGATGAAATTTGAGGCCGAACAGCAGCTGCACTCCAGCGGACTGAAGTGGACGGTCATCCGGCCCACCACCATCCTTGAGTCGTACGCCGGCATCATGGGGGCGTCTCTGCAGAAGAGCGGAACCGCGGCCGTGTTCGGGCGGGGTGACAAGCCCATCAACTTCGTCTCCGCGCAGGACCTGTCAGCCGCCGTCGTGCTTGCATTGGACGGCGGGCTGGAAGGGCAGGCCCTGGACGTGGGCGGACCGGACAACCTGACACTCACGCGGCTGGCGGCAATCCTTGTGGAGCTGAACGGCGCGGGCCGCACGGTTCACGTCCCGCTGCCCGTTCTGCGCACGGCCGCCGTCGGCGCGCGGCTTTTTGGCTCACCCTGGGGCCGGGTCCTGCAGGCTGCAGTCCAGATGGGCGTTGCGGACATGTCGTTCGACGCCGTTCCGGGCCGGGAGAGCCTGCCCGGCGTCCCGTTTACACCGGTCCGTGAAGCACTTCGCCCCGCTCCGTCCGAGGCTGCCTGACGGTCTGGCTGCCCGGCTGGCTGGCTGCCTGACGGTCTGGCTGCCCGGCTGGCTGGCTGGTTGCCTGTCAGGCAGGCGCACGCATGACGATCCGCAGCAGATGGCGCCTGTTCTTGAGGTCCACCTTGAGCATCAGCTCCCCACGGCGGGCAAGCACGACGGCGACTGTCGCGGCTGCCAGCGCCGGTACACCGCCGGCGACGAGGAGGGCAGCGTGCGGGTCCACGTGTTCGGCAATCCAGCCGATCATGGGCCCGCCGATGGCCTGCCCGCCGATCAGCACCATGATGTACAGGCTCATGACCCGCCCGCGGATGCTCATGTTGGAACTGACCTGGACCAGCTGGTTGGACGCGGTGAGGAACATCAGGCACCAGAATCCGGACAGGACCATGGCCGCCCCGAACCACAGCATGGACGGCGCGAACGCTGACAGGCACAGCATCAGCCCGTACATTCCGGCGCCCAGGACCACTGAGCGCAGCCGAAGTTCGCGGCGCCTCGTGGAGGCAATGGCCCCGGCCAGCGCACCAAGAGCAACCAACGCGTTCAGCAGGCCGTACCCTCCGGCACCCACGTCGTAAACGTGGTCCGCGAAAGCGGCCAGCAGCACCGGCAGGCTCATCCCGAACACGGCGATGAACCCGGCCATCAGCCACGGCCACTTGATGGTGGACTTGCTCAGCGCGTACCGCAGCCCTTCTTTCAGCATGCCCTTGCGTTTGGCGACGGGGGCGCTGATGAACAGCTGGTCCTTGCGCAGAAGCAGCAGCATGCCCACCGTGGAGCAGCAGGCCATGGCGTTGGCCGCGAACGCCCAGCCGGATCCCACTGCGGTGAGCAGCAAGCCTGCGAGCGCCGGGCCAATAAGCCCGCCCAGCTGGAACGTTGTGGAGTTCACGCTGATGGCATTGCGCAGGTATTCGGGCCCCACGAGCTCGTTGACGAACACCTGCCGCGCCGGCTGGTCCAGTACCGTGACCAGACCCAGCACCAGCGCAATGGCGTACACGTGCCAGACCTGGATCTGCTGGCTGAGCGCGAGCACCGCCAGCGTGGCGGCCAGGACGGCGGCCACTGACTGGCAGAGCATCAGGATCTTGCGCTTGGCGAACCGGTCCGCCATCATTCCGCCCCACGGCCCCAGCAGCAGCGACGGCGTGAACTGCAGCGCGACGGTGATACCGACGGCAGTGACGGAACCGGACAGCTCCAGCACCAGCCAGTCCTGGGCGATCCGCTGCATCCACAGGGCGATCACGGCCACGAAATGGCCGATCGCGAAGATCCGGAAGTTGGGGACCCTAAGGGAAATGAAGGTGTGCTTCCAGGGAAGCCGTTCACTCACGACGGCGATTGGCTGGGTGACGCTGCCCGGCGCGGACACCGGGGATGCCGGAGGGTGGGCTTCGGCGACGTGGGCCGCCGAGGTTGCGGAATCGATGGCGGGCTGGCTGACGGTTGCCGTTGACGGCGGAGGGGGTGCCACGGGGGAATCCTCAAGGGAGCGGGCGGGCGGGGATGCCTTCACGCTAGGCTGGCACGTCATGATTATGGAAGCGTATTGTGTCTATAACTAGCATTGCGAAACGCAATACCCTTTCGAAACAACTGCGCTCCGCCTCCCCCAATGCAGAAGCGCACCCGTCAAGGAGACCGCATGTTTGAACCCGCCCAGCTCCGTTCGTTCCTTGCAGTGGCTGAAACCCTGAGCTTCACCAAGGCGGCAGAGCGGCTTGGCCTCGCCCAGCCCACCGTGAGCCAGCACGTCCGCAAACTGGAAACCGCGGCCAAGCGGGTCCTGGTCACCCGGGACACCAGGGATGTGCGGCTGACAGACAACGGCGACGCCATGGCCGGTTTTGCGCGGAACATCCTGGCTGCGCACGATGCCGCCTCGCGCTATTTCTCCGGCTCTGCCATGCGCGGGCGGCTGCGTTTCGGCACGGCAGACGACCTCGCCATCACCGGCCTGCCGCGCATCCTGCGGGAGTTCCGGCAGATCTACCCGCAGATCAACCTCGAGCTGACGGTTGGCCAGAGCGACCAGCTGTACAAGCGACTGAACGCCGGCCAGCTGGATCTGGTGTTTGTGAAATGGGTGGCCGGCGCCAAGGACGGCACAGTGGTGCAGCACGATTCGTTTTCCTGGGTGGGGCTGGAGCAGACCTCCCTGGAGCCCGGCGACCCGGTGCCGCTGATCGCCTACCCGTCGCCGAGCCTGAGCCGGAAGCTCGCCATCGATGCCCTCGAATCCGTGGGCCGCACCTGGCGCATCACGTGCACCACCAAGCAGATCAGCGGTGTACTCGCCGCCGTGCGTGCGGGGATCGGCGTGGCCGTGATGCCTTCATCCCTGGTTCCCGAGGACCTGAGAATCATCACGCGGCGCTTCGACCTGCCGCCAGTGGGCGACGTCGATTTCACCCTGATCCGCAACCCGCTGGCCAATGCCGAGGTCATCGACGCCCTGACCCAGGCGATCGTGGGCCGTACGCTGAAGAAATCGGCCTAGCCGCGCCGAGCCAGCCCAGGGGTTCCCGTTTCTTCAGTATCAGCAGAACAGATGGGTCGGAGCCTCAGGTTCTGGCAATGCGTTCAATGTCTTCAAGGAAGTCCTCCACCATGCCTTCTGTGACGGTGGCACGGGTCTGGGCGATGGCATTCAGGTAGCTTGCCGTCGTCAGCGGGGGCTCCCTGACGTTCTCCACAGCGTCGTTTGCGGTGCGGCCGCCCTCTGTACCTGTACCGGAAGACTCATGGACGGCATGCTCCAGGGCCTGTTGCGACGCTTTTCTGGCGGCAAACTCGATGTCCGCCGGGGAGAAACGCTCGCTCTGCAGCGCCAGGATATCCACATCCACATGCCCCGCGACGCTGCCGGGGACGTATCGGGCCCAGATGGCACTGCGTGCGGCCGCGTCCGGGAGCCCAATGGGTATCACGTAGTCGAACCGGCCGTGCCGCAGAAAAGCCTTGTCCAGGGAGCGGATGAAATTCGTGGCACAGATCAGGATCCGGCCTTGCTGTTCCCGGAAGGTGGGAATGATCTTGAGGAGCTCGTTGGTGACGCCCTGCAGCGCCGACGGCGGTTCCCCCCTCCGGTGGGAGGCGATTTCCTCCACCTCATCGATAAAGACGACGGCATGATCGAGGTGGGAGATATCCTGAAACGTCCGGCGCAGCGCGGCAGCGAGGCCTCGCGGATCAGATGCCAGCCTCGAGGGGAAAACCTCGACGAAAGGCCAGTCAAGTCGGGAGGCCACTGCCTTGGCGAAGGTGGTCTTTCCCGTGCCGGGCGGGCCGAAGAGAACGACGGCCCGGGGCGGCACCACCCCCAGGGTTTCGGACAGATCGGTGCGGGCCAGCGGAAGGATCAGCCGGCGGTCAATGAGTTCCTTCTCCCGGTGCATGCCCGCCATGGCATCCCACAGGCCCCGCGGCAGGAGCCGGCCGCCGAGTTCGCTGAGCGGCCCGATTTCCTGCCGCTGCACCGGAATATTGCGTTCGAAGTAGTGCAGCTCTTCCTCAACACTGTATTTGCTGTTGCAGAAGGCCTTGATTCGCGTCTCCGAGGCGGGCAGCAGCGCCGAAATTCGGAATACCCCACGCGACGTCAGGCGCTTTTCCAATCCATCCAGCAGTGCGCTGCCCACTCCCTGCTCCCGCCAGTCAGCGGCCTGGGCCAGCATCAGCACCCAGGCGCGGTCTGCCTCGACTCGTGCGGCAGCGGCGCCGATGATCCGGTCGCCGACCACCGCCACCATGGCATGTTCATCGGAACAGGCCGTGAGGATGTCCGAAAGACCGTAGACGGCATGGACTGAGTCATTCCTGGATTCCTGCCACACGCTGACCAGCTGGTCGAGATCATCCGGGTGGAATTCGCGCACGCGCCAGGGTTTCATCGTCCGGCCACCGAAGTGTTCAGCTTCCGGCGGACCGGCAGTTCGTAAGGATCGGCCGGGGATGCCGTGGTGGCAGGTCGAATCGTCATTGAGTCGTGCCTTTCGCGCTGGGGATGAGCTGGGCAGGGACGGCCCTGGCCGGACAGGCACGGGAGGTGCCCGTCCGGCGAGTGATGCAATACCGCTAAATGAGGTGATCCGAGAGGCGGTTCGGCGTCCCGAAGCGGTGTGCTGTGATGCTGACGGCCTGCTCGTGCAGGAACGGCAGCAGCTCAATCCGGCCGGCTTCCGTAACCGGGTGCGTGTAAACCGCCAGGTCCGGCCGTCCGCCCGTTGCCTCTGCCAGCGCGGTGGCAGACCCGCCGATGAGGCGGATCCGTGCACCGGACAGCTTCCCGGCATCGGCGAGCCGGCCGGCCGAAGCCAGCCAGTCGGCGTCGTTCTCCACCGTGACCGTGATGTCCAGACCGGACAGCACCGTAAGAAGCCGGGCGGGAAGTGCGACGGCGGTGGACACCGTCAGAGCCGAACCGGCCAGCACCCCGGCGGCTACCGTCCTTACGAGCGCGCCGAGCGGCTCGCCTTCGGAGAGACGGACAGTCACCGGCAACGGGCGGTAGCGGAAGATGTTGCGTTCTGCGCCGAGGCCGGACACGTCCTTGGCCGTGCCGAACTCGCTGCTCCAGGCGAGGGCGTCCGAAGCCAGTGCACGCTGGAACGTCTCCAGCCCGGCGGTGTCCAGGGCATCCTGGGCCGCATCGGCAAGACGGCGGACGCCGGAGTGCGTGATTGCTGCGGAAGAGCCGCCCGCCGTGCTTGCCTTGCTGACCCATTCGCCAAGTCCGGCGAGATAGTTCGGGCCCCCTGCCTTGGTGCCGGCGCCGACGGCGGACTTCTTCCAGCCACCGAACGGCTGGCGCTTCACGATCGCGCCGGTGATGCCGCGGTTTACGTAGAGGTTGCCGGCCTGGACGGTGTCCAGCCAGACTCCCAGCTCATCGGTATTCAGGGAGTGCAGGCCGGCCGTGAGTCCGTACTCGATCTGGTTCTGGATGGAGATGGCCTCCTCCAGGGTGTCCGCCGTCATCACGCCAAGTACCGGCCCGAAGAATTCGGTGAGGTGGAAGTAGGACCCGCGCCGTACGCCATAGCGGACGCCCGGGCTCCAGAGCCTGCCGGTCTCGTCCAGCTTCCGGGGCTCCACCGCCCAGCTCTCCCCGGCACCCAGCGTGGTGAGGGCATTGAGGAGCTTGCCGTTGGCGGGCTCGATGATCGGACCCATCTGGCTCGCCGGATCCTCGGGGTAGCCGACCTTGAGCGAGGTGACGGCGTCGACGAGCTGGTTGTGGAAGCGTTTGGACCTGGCCACGGATCCCACCAGGATCACCAGTGAGGCGGCGGAGCACTTCTGCCCGGCGTGGCCGAAGGCCGAGTACGCCACGTCCTTGGCTGCAAGGTCCAGATCGGCGCTGGGGGTGACGATGATGGCGTTCTTGCCGCTGGTTTCTGCCAGGAGCGGCAGATCCTTCCGGAAGGACCGGAACAGCTCGGCGGTCTCGTAGCCGCCGGTCAGGATCACGCGGTCCACAGCCGGGTGGGCGATCAGCTGCTGGCCGAGTTCCCGCTCGCCCAGCTGGACCATGGTGAGCACATCGCGCGGAACACCGGCTTCCCACAGTGCCTCGATCATTACCGCACCGCTGCGGCGGGCCTGTTTGGCGGGCTTGATCACGACGGCGGAGCCGGCGGCGAGGGCCGCGAGGGTGGACCCTGCGGGGATGGCAACCGGGAAGTTCCACGGCGGAGTCACAACGGTGAGCTTGGCGGGAACGAACGTGGCGCCGTCGACGCTGTCCAGCTTGCGGGCGGACTCGGCGTAGAAGTGCGCGAAGTCGATGGCTTCGCTGACCTCCGGATCGCCCTGGTCGAGGGTCTTGCCGGTTTCGCTGGCCATGACCTCGAGCAGATCGGCACGGCGGGCTTCAAGGATGTCGCCGGCGCGGTGCAGGATTTCTGCGCGTTGGGCGCCGGACAGGGCGCCCCAGGCCTTGCCCTTTTCCAGGGCGTTTTCGATCACCGAATTGAGTGTGTCCGCATCGGTGATGGTGGCCGCTTCGACGGAATCGTTGCCCAGTGTGGAGGACGGGACCCGCGTGAGGATGGCCCGGCCCCAAGCCTGGTTGGCGGGCAGGGACGGATCCGTGTCCGGAGTGTTTTCGAAGCTGTCACGGGGCGTTGCCGCGGCCGGAAGGCTGCGGTTCTGCTGGCGGTTCGCCGGCGGGACGTCGCCGTCGAGCTCCTTGAGGGAGGAGCGGAAGCGCTGTTTTTCGCGCTCGAAAAGTGCGGTGCTTGCCGGGGCGTTGCCCCCCAGTTCGAAGACGGCGGACATGAAGTTTTCCTGGCTGGCGCCCTCTTCGAGGCGGCGGATCAGGTAGGCGATGGCGACGTCGAACTCCGCCGGGTGCACCACGGGCGTGTAGAGGAGCAGCGAGCCGACGTCCTTCTTCACGGCCTCGGCCTGGCCCTGCGCCATACCGAGCAGCATCTCGAATTCGATGCCGGACTGCACACCGCGCTGCTTGGCCAGCAGCCAGGCGAAGGCGATGTCGAAGAGATTGTGTCCGGCCACACCGATCCGGACGTTGCCGATCCGGTCCGCGTGCAGCGAGTAGTTGATGACGCGCTTGTAGTTGGTGTCCGAGTCCTGCTTAGTGCCCCACGTTGCGAGCGGCCAGTCGTGCAGCGAGGACTCCACCTGTTCCATGGGCAGGTTGGCGCCCTTGACCACACGGACCTTTATGGCGGCTCCGCCTTCGGCGCGGCGGGCAGCGGCCCAGTCCTGCAGCCGGATCATCGCGGAGAGCGCGTCCGGGAGGTAGGCCTGAAGCACAATCCCGGCTTCCAGGTTCTTGAATTCCGGCTTGTCCAGGATCTTGGTGAAGACCGCAATGGTCATGTCCAGGTCCTTGTATTCCTCCATATCCAGGTTGATGAACTTGGCCATCGGGAAGGACGCGGCGCGGGCAAACAGAGGCGTGAGCTTCTCGACGACGTGCTCCACGGCCTCATCGAAGGCCCAGGCGGAGTGCGGGGCCACCGTGGAGGACACCTTGATGGAGACGTAGTCCACATCCGGGCGGGAGAGCAGCGTGTGGGTGCCTTCGAGCCGGCGGGAGGCCTCGTGCTCGCCCAGCACGGCTTCGCCGAGGAGGTTGACGTTGAGGTTGATGCCGTCCTTGCGGATCTTCGCGATGGCCGGGCCCAGCTTGGCGTCTGTGGCGTCGACAATCAGGTGGCCGACCATTTCACGGAGCACGCGGCGGGCGATCGGGATGACCAGCCGGGGCAGGACCGGGGCCATGGCGCCGCCGAGGCGTACGGCGCTGCGCATGTACCAGGGCAGGAACGCCGGGACCTTGGGCGCCAATGCCGCGAGGTTGCGGGCGGCGACGTGGAGGTCCTCGGGGCGGACTACGCCGTCGACAAAACCCACGGTGAAGTCCAGGCCGTTCGGGTCCTTCAGGACGCCTGCGAGCTGTTCAGCCGAAGCGTCCACGGGAACCTTTGCGGCCTCGGTCAGCCAATGGCGCACCAGCGCGATAGCCTCCTCGGCCAGAGCCTGTGCCTGGGCCACATCCGAACCGCCGCTGAAAGGCGCACTTCCGGCCATCACGCCGGACTCCGTTGAACTTCTGGTCATGACTGGTACTCGTACTTTCCGTGGGTGGGGAACCGTCTTAGTCATCAGTATGATCCTGTTCTCACATAAGATAAAGCGATGTTTTCTGAGGAATACAGGTTAGGAAACTCGATGAATTTGGAAGAGTCTGAACGGGGATTTTGAGCTCCCCGCTAAACCCTTAAACGGCCGCGGCAGGCTCAACCTGTTGGTTGGGCCTGCCGCGGCGGTTGGTCTGGTTTATGGGGATCCGGGGCGGTCCTTAGAGGGCCGGTGCATTTCCACGGCTTCCTGGTGGCGGGGGCTGTCGGGGTTCATGAGGGAGTGTTTGCGGCCGTAGAGGAAGTAGATGGCGAGGCCGATGATGAGCCAGATCACGAAGCGCCATTTGGTGTCTGCGGGCAGTTGCCAGATGAGCAGTGCGGAGGCGAGGATGCCGAAGGCGGGGACCGCGGGCATGAACGGGAGGCGGAAGGTCCGGGGTGCGTCTGGTTTTTTGTAGCGGAAGACGATGACGGCGAGGCAGACGACGACGAACGCGGCGAGGATGCCGATGTTGGTCAGGTCCGCGACGGCTTTGATGGGGAACACGCCGGCGAGCAGGGCCGAGGCGGTGCCGGCGATCCAGGTGACGCGTTGGGGGGTGCCGTGTTTGTCGGTGCCGGCGAACCAGCCCGGGAGGAGGCCGTCGCGGCTCATGGAGAACCAGACGCGGGTGACGCCCAGGAGGAAGGTCAGCATCACGGTGAGGATGGAGAGCACGGCGAAGACGGAGATGATGGTGGCGATCACGGGCAGTCCCGCGCCCTGGAACGCGGAGGCGAAGCCGGCTTTCGGGTCGATGTCCTTGTAGTTCTGCATTCCGGTCAGCACCAGGGTGGCCGCGACGTAGAGGAGCATGGCGATGATGAGGGAGAGGATGATGGCCTTGGGCATGTGCTTCTTGCCGTCCACGGCTTCCTCGGCCGCGGTGGACATCGCGTCGTAGCCGAACACGGCGAAGAAGACCGTGGCGGAGCCGGCCAGGACCGGGCCGAAGCCGCTGGGCATGAACGGGTTGTAGTTGTTGGTGTCGATGTAGAAGATGCCCAGGCCGATGATGAACAGGATCAGGATGACCTTGATGGCCACGGCCACGAGCTCGAACCGGCCGAAGGCCTTGGTGCCGCGGGAGAGGATCCAGGTCACCAGCAGGCACACCAGGATCGCGGGCAGGTTCACGATCCCGCCCTTGCCCTCATCGGCGGTGGAGGTCATCCAGTCCGGCATGTTGATCCCGATCCCGGTCAGGAACGCGTCGAAGTAGCCGGAGATCCCGATCGCCACGACGGCCACGATCGCGATGTATTCCAGCAGCAGGTCCCAGCCGATGAACCAGCCGATCACCTCGCCCAGCGCCACATACCCGTAGGTGTACGCCGAGCCCGCCCGCGGGATCATGCCGGCGAACTCCGCATAGGACAACGCCGCGGCCGCCGAAGCCAGGCCCGCGATCAGGAACGAGAACAACACCGCCGGACCCACCCCGGGCGTATCCTCGCTCCCGGCCGCCACCAGCCCCGCGAGCGAGAAAATCCCCACACCGATGATCCCGCCGACACCGATCGCCGTCAGCTGCCACAACCCCAGCGACTTAAACAGCCCGCTGTGCTTGTTCTCTTCCTCAATGTCATCAATCGGCTTACGCCGCATGATGGATCGCGACATGTCTTTTGTAATCATCAGGGTCTCCTGCATAGGTGTGGGCCCATCAATCCGCCCTGTGATGGGGGTAACTCGGGGCAACTCAGTCAGAACAGTATGCAAGGCCGCTAGCATTAGATAAAGTGATTACTTCTAACCAATATTCATTAGGTTATGCAAAGGATCGATCCCATGCTCGATGTCCGTCGGTTGAGGCTGCTTCGGGAACTGAAGATCCGGGGCACGCTGGCCGAGGTGGCAGAAGCGCTCCAGTACAGCCCGTCATCGGTCTCCCAGCAGCTGGCCCTCCTGGAAAAAGAGGTGGGCGTGCAGCTGCTGCGCAAAACCGGACGCCGCGTGCAACTCACGCCCCAGGCGGAGGTCCTGGTGGCCCACACGGCCCAACTGCTGGAAACGCTGGAGCAGGCCGAGGCGGACCTTGCCGCATCGCTGACAACGGTGACCGGAAGTGTCCGGATAGCCGTGTTCCAGTCCGCGGCCCTGGCCCTTATGCCCGATGCTTTGACCCGGATGGCTGCCAACTACCCCGAAGTCCGGATCGAAATGATCCAGCGCGAACCCGAAACGGCCCTCCACGAAACCTGGGCACGGGACTTCGACCTTGTCATCGCTGAACAGTATCCAGGACATGCAGCGCCACGGTATCCGGAACTGGACAGGGTCAAGCTCACCACCGACGCCATCCGTCTCGCCGTTCCGCCGGCAGCTACGGACAGGCCCGGCATCACCTCGCTGGCAGACACCGCGGAGATGGCCTGGGTCATGGAGCCGAGAGGAGCCGCATCCAGGCATTGGGCTGAACAGGCCTGCCGGAGCGCGGGTTTCGAACCGGATGTACGCTTCGAGACCGCGGACCTCCAGGCACAGATCCGCCTCATCGAGTCCGGAAACGCCGTCGCCCTGATGCCCGATCTCGTCTGGACCGGTCGCGGGACCACCGCTCAGCTGCTGGTGCTGCCAGGCAACCCGCACCGGACGGTTTTCACATCCGTACGCCGTTCGAGTGCTCAACGTCCCGCCATTTTGGCTGCGCGCGAGATCCTGGCGCGCACTGCCGAGTCCATTACGCCGGCCGGAGAGGTGTTCCCTGGCTCACAGCGCCAAAGTTGACCCCGGCGTTAGACTGTTCACGTTATGAATCGCACAATGTTTAAGTCCAAAATCCACAGGGCCACTGTCACGCATGCGGATCTGCACTATGTAGGTTCGGTCACCGTTGACCTGGACCTGCTTGACGCTGCCGACATCCTTCCCGGCGAGCTCGTGGCAATCGTTGACGTCACCAACGGCGCGCGTCTTGAGACATACACCATCGCCGGCGAGCGCGGCTCAGGCGTGATCGGCATCAACGGCCCTGCGGCCCATCTGGTGCACGAGAACGACGTCGTTATCATTATCACCTACGCCCAAATGACCGCCGAAGAGGCCAAGGCCTACCTTCCCAAAGTGGTCCACGTGGACAAGGCCAACAAGATCATCCAGCTGGGCAACGATCCCGCCGAGGGCCTGACGCCGGGGCTGATGCGCCCGCCGTACGCGCTGAACAACGCTTCGCTGCGTTAGGCTCGCTGAGCCAGGTACGGGCAGTTCCGGCGTCCGAATGCCGGAACAACACGTCTCACCGGCTTCAAGGCCGAATAAATCTGATTAGCTGGGACTGTGACCCCCGGCCTTTTCCCGCGTAGCCAGCCAGAAGCCCTCCTGTGCTAGGGGTGCTGGCCGGGTTCTTTGTGGTCTGGTGCATCATTCTGGTGGGCTGGTTTGTGGGGAAGCGCCGGCTCCTGGGTGAGAACGCGCGCCAGGTGCTCAGTTCCCTCACGTTCTTCGTCGCCAGCCCGGCCCTCCTCTTCGAGACGCTCGGCAAGGCCAAGCTGCACGATGTCTTTGCCGCGCCCCTGCTGGTCACGGCGGTGGGAGCCATCGCCACGGCAACACTCTTTTTTGTCATAGTGAAGTTCTGGCTCAAACGCACTTTGCCAGAGTCGCTGATGTCCTCCATGAGCGCGTCGCTGGCGAACTCCGCCAACCTCGGCATTCCCATTGCCGTCTATGTTCTGGGTGATGCCAGCTACGTGGCTCCCCTGCTGATCTTCCAGCTCGCATTCTTCACGCCCCTGTTTCTGATGGCGCTGGATGCAACAACCAGCGCGCACCGCACCACTCCGCTGGGCTTTGTACTGATGATCCTGAGGAACCCGATGATCGTTGGCTCAGGCCTGGGGCTGGTGGTTGCAGGAACCGGGTGGCAGGTGCCCGCGCTGATCATGGAGCCCATTCACCTGATCGGCGGAGCCGCCATTCCGGCCATGCTGATCGCTTTCGGCATGAGCCTGAACGGATCCAGGCCGCTGCAGGCAGCAACGGGCCGGCGCCTCGACGCGCTGTTGGCCAGCGGTTTCAAACTCGTGGTGCACCCGGCGATTGCCTACGTCCTTGCCCACTTCGCTCTGGGGCTGGAGGGCCAGGCGCTGTTTGCCGTGGTGGTGACGTCCTCCCTGCCCACCGCGCAGAACGTCTACGTGGCCGCCAGCCGCTACAACACCGGCCTCACCGTGGCCAAGGACACGGTACTCATTACCACCGTGGTGGCAGTCCCGGCGATGATCGGCGTGGCGCTGCTGCTGGCCTGAGACAGTAGCCAGCAGCAGCGCCTGCCGAGGTCAGCCGCGCGTCTGCCGCGCGTCTGCGTCACGGCGGTAAACCCTCCCAGGAACCACCGTGAGCACGCCGGCCCGTTTGTCGGCGGTGTACGCCTAAGTAAGCGGTATTGGGTCTAGACCGCGACGGTGACGCGGTCCAGCTTGGCCACGCCGATCTTGGCATCGGCCATGCCGTAGAACACAAACAGCTGGTCACCGATCTTTTCGATCGCCTCGGGAACACCGCGTTCGGCACAATCCCGGAGATCTCGTCATCCGTCTCGGGCGCCAGCAGCCGCTTGTCGCTGCGCGCGAACACCGTGGACGGATCGTCGGCGTCCAGGAGCATGGCGGCGGCCGTGTAGTTGACGTTCTGGTGCTGTTCGAAGGCGGAGGCCGCCATCTGGCCTACTCCTTGTTTCGGGCGGCGTCACGCGGTGCATGTTGTTGGGCCAGCGCGGTGCTTCCGGGCCCGGAATGCCGCGGCAGACCGGCGTCGGGATTTCCAAAAACCTGCGTTGCGTGACGGCAAGTCCCCGGAATCGTTAGACGCGGACCAGCCCGGCGGCTTGCGCCAGAAGCCTGACGGAGCGCAGCCGGGCGTCGGTTCCGGTGCTCTGGTGGGCCACAATCAGTTCATCGGCATCTGCGTGGGCGGTGAACTCGTCGAGGTAGTCCATCACCACGTCCGGCGTTCCAATGGCCGAGTACTTGACCATCTGCGATACGTGCTGTCCCTGCGGCGAATCCAGGATCATGTCCGCCTCGTCGTCGGTGAACACCCGGCCGCCGCCGAAGAATAGGGAAACGCGCGCCCGCTTGGTGGCCTGGAACATCTCCTGGGCCTCCGATGCGGAATCCGCCGCGATCACGTTGACGCCGGCAATCACGTGCGGGGCGTCGAGCTGTGCGGACGGCTTGAATTCGCGGCGGTAGATGGCCACGGCGTCCTGCAGCGCATTCGGCGCGAAGTGCGAGGCGAAGGCGTACGGCAGGCCGAGCTGCGCAGCGAGCCTTGCGCCGAACAGGGACGAGCCCAGAATATACAGCGGCACGTTGGTGCCCTTGCCCGGCGTCGACTCGACTCCCTGGATGCGCGTGGGGCCCGTCAGGTAGCCCTGCAGTTCCAGGACGTCCTGCGGGAAATTGTCGGCGGACGTCGGGTCGCGGCGGAGTGCACGCATGGTGTTCTGGTCGCTGCCGGGTGCGCGGCCCAGACCGAGGTCGATCCGGCCCGGGTGCAGGGTCTCAAGGGTTCCGAACTGCTCGGCGATGGTCAGCGGCGAATGGTTGGGCAGCATCACTCCGCCGGCGCCCAGCCTGATAGTTTCCGTCTGGGCGGCAATATGCGCGATCAACACGCTTGTAGCCGAGGACGCAATGGATGACATGTTGTGGTGTTCCGCGTACCAGATCCGCCGGTAGCCCAGCTCCTCCGCACTCTGCGCCATGGCCACGCTGCCGGCAAAACTCTCCGCCGCCGTCTGGCCCTTGCCGATGGCTGCCAGATCAAGAATGGAGAGGGGAAGCGTCACGTGAGGGCCGGCCTTTCAATGCAGTGCGTTTTCGGTAGCGTTTTCGGGTGCCGGCCACATTGCGGCACGGGCACACTGTGGACAACGACGGCGGTGCCCGGGTTATTTCTGCTGATCGTTACGGCACGGATGGAATAGCTCACAGCCTGAGCAACCCGTATGCAAGAGGCTCAACAGGAAATCGTGGCCGGTTTCAGAGGCAAACCAGCTGTCAGCATCGCACTGGCGGCAACTACTCCATTGGGCCTGCCGGCATGCTCGGACCCGGGCGCCTGCGCCGGCCAGACGGCGCCGGCCGCATTCACCCTGCATTCTCGGGTTCGGGAGCCGTATCCACTACGCAGAAACGGTTGCCCTCCGGATCGGCAAGGATCACGTAATCAGCGTCCTCGGGCCTTTTGCTCCACTCAACGCGAGTCGCTCCCAGGTCAACGAGGCGCTGCACTTCCTCCGTTTGGTTTTCCGAGTAGAGGTCAAGGTGAATGCGGGGAGGGATCTGGACAGCAGCACGGACCCGGTCCAACGAAATGCATGTACCGGGGCCTTCCCTTGGCTGCAGGATCACAAAATCCTCGCTTGGAGAACTTCGCGGAACGTAGTCGAGAGCCGATTGCCAGAACGCCAACTGGCCTGCGATGTCGTTAACACGGATGACAATGGACCCGATGCTCAGCATGTGGTCAATGTACACTCGGCCAATTAACCCCGCAACACACTTGGTTGCTGCGGGTTCCGTAGCCATCGACGCCCAAAGCACCTGTACCTGAACAGCGGCTATGCCCGCAGTTCGATCCGCAGGCGGATCCAGGAATCATCAAGTCATTGGCATTCATCAAGATTCTGCTGGCTCCCCGGCTAAGCTGTCGGCATGGCCAACAAATCCACTGCAGAAAAACTCGCCACCATCCAGCAGGGTTACGCCTTGGAAGGGGCCACCATCGAGCTTGGTGCCGCGATTATCGACGGCGAACTCCACAAAGATGCCCCGGTCCGTCTGCCCCTGGCCATGATGAACCGGCATGGTCTGGTGGCCGGCGCCACCGGCACCGGCAAGACCGTCACCCTGCACATGATGGCGGAACAGCTGTCCGCCGCTGGCGTTCCGGTTTTCCTGGCGGACATCAAGGGTGACCTGTCCGGCCTGGCAACGGCCGCCGTCGGAAGTGAAAAACTGACCACCCGCACGGACAGCATCGGCCAGCATTGGGCCGGCAAGACCTTCCCGGTGGAGTTCCTGGCGCTCGGCGGCAACGGCATTCCGGTCCGGGCCACCATCACATCCTTCGGCCCCATCCTGCTTTCCCGCGTGATGGAGCTCAATGACACCCAGGAGTCCAGCCTGCAGCTGGTCTTCCACTTCGCCGACAAAAACAACCTGGAACTGATCGATCTGAAGGACCTCCGGGCCGTCATCCAGTTCCTCACCTCGGCCGAAGGCAAGGACGAACTCGAGGCACTGGGCGGGCTGTCCAAGGCAACGGCCGGCGTGATCCTCCGCGAGCTGGTGAATCTTGAAGCCCAGGGGCTGGGGAAGTTCTTCGGCGAACCCGAGTTCGACACCGCAGAGCTGCTCCGTAACGCACCGGATGGCCGCGGCGTCATCAGCTGCCTTGAACTGCCCACGCTGCAGACCAAACCCATGCTGTTCTCAACGTTCCTGATGTGGCTGCTCGCAGACCTCTTTGAGGATCTGCCAGAGGCCGGCGACCTGGACAAGCCCAAGCTGGTCTTCTTCCTCGATGAGGCCCACCTGCTTTTCAACGGCGCGTCGAAGGCCTTCCTGGCCGCCATCACCACCACCGTGAGGCTCATCCGTTCCAAGGGTGTGGGCATTTTCTTTGTGACGCAGACGCCCAAGGATGTCCCGGCGGACGTCCTGGGGCAGCTGGCCAACCGGGTACAGCATGCTCTGCGGGCGTTCACCCCGGAGGATGCCAAGGCGCTCAAGGCCACGGTGTCCACGTTCCCCATCAGCGACTACGACCTCGAGGAAACGCTGACGTCCGCGGGCATCGGCGAAGCCGTCATTACGGTCATGAACGAGAAGGGCGCCCCGACGCCGGTGGCACTGACCCGCCTGCGCGCGCCGGAGTCCGCCATGGGTCCCAGCGCGGATGACCTGGTAAGAAGCACCGTGGCAGGCTCCGCGCTCCTCGCCAAGTACGGCATCGCCGTGGACAGCGTATCGGCCTACGAGAAGCTGACTGGCAAGGGCGCTGCCCCCACGGGCGCCGCGGCTCCAGGCCAGCCGCCGGTAATGGGTGGCTGGTATCCCAACGCTTCCGATCCGAACGCCGTCGACGCCGATGGCCGCCGGGTCGAGGAGGAAATCCTGGGACGCCCCAGCAGCAGGCCGGCCCCGGTACCGGGCCGAGCGCCGGCCCCTGAGCAGCATGTGCCGCGGTCGGCCCCGCAACAGACGGGCGGCGGAATGATGGGGGACATCACCGGCGCGCTTGGCGGGGCGCTCGGTGGAGGCCTGAAAAGCATGGTCCGTTCGCTTGGAACCCAGCTCGGCCGCGAGCTCTTGCGCGGAGTATTCGGCACCTCGTCCCGGCGCCGCCGCTGACCCCTGCTGACCGTAACAACCGGCCCGGCCCGCCGCCGTCGGACCTCCGTTTAACCGCCGCTCCGCGTCACGCGGGACAGCGGCTACACCCGTATTCGGGCGCCTGCAGGTAACGTAAGGTGCGTGCAGATGAGTCAAGCGTTGGTGAAGACCGCGGCCGGATGGCTGCTGGGTCTGATGATTGCTGTCGCCGCGGCCATCGTTGCCATCAATCTGGTCAACGGCTCGGTTGCCAGTCCGCAGCAGCCGGTCCGCGAGTATCTGGACGCGCTGCAGAAGGGCGAGGGCGAGCAGGCGCTGGGTCTTCTGCGCGCCACCGTGCCGCAAGCCGACGCCGCGATGCTGGACGGAACGGCCCTGCAAACGGCTGCCTCCCGGATCGCGAATGTAAAGCTCGGGGACGCCGAGGGACGTTCCGGCAACCAGGTCATGGTGCCCATGGAGTACACCATCGACGGCAGCCGTCTGCGCACCGAGTTCCTGCTGGAAAAGTCCGGCACGGAATGGCTGTTCTTCAACAAATGGGTGTTTGTGCCCGCCGCCCTTCCCACCGTGGACGTCACAGTGGTTAATTCCAGCGAAGCCACAATCAACGGCATCCCGGTGAACATGCCAAATGGCCGCAATACCTTTGCAGTCTTTTACCCCGGAGAATACGAGGCCGCCCTCAACGGCGAATTCTTCGCAGCTCCCGCCAGCCGCGCCACGGTTTCCGGCAGGGATGTCCCCACGGCCCCGCTGAGCCTCCTGACCGAAGCCACCAAGGACCTCAACACGGCCGTGGGCAACAAGGTCAAGGACTTCCTGGATGCCTGCGCCGCGGAGGCCGTGAAACAACAGCAGCTCCAGCCGGACTGCCCGTTCTACCACGCCACCAACAACAGGGTGGTTGACGGCACCATCAAGTGGAGCGTCACGGAGTACCCCAAGATCAGCATCGAACCCTTCGGCGGGCGCTGGGTTGTGGCTCCGCTCGACGGCAAGGCCAGGATCACCGCCGAGCAGGTGGATCTCTTCACCGGCGCCGTCTCGAAGCTGAACGTGGAGCACGACTTCAGCTTCACCACGCGCCTGGACATCACCGCCGACACTGTCAAGGTCACGCCCCT
This sequence comes from Micrococcaceae bacterium Sec5.7, assembly GCA_039636785.1. Classification (NCBI taxonomy): domain Bacteria; kingdom Bacillati; phylum Actinomycetota; class Actinomycetes; order Micrococcales; family Micrococcaceae; species Micrococcaceae bacterium Sec5.7. Next base: position 3,659,919 of record CP144169.1, read on the forward strand.
CCTGAGCTACTAGGCGCTTCGTTGCCGCGCCGGGCCTGCGCCGTGCCCACCCCGCCAGCCGCAGGCCCGGCGCGTCACTGTGCGCGGGTTTTCGGAACCTCTGGCGGCAAAAATCCCGGAACGGGCGGGGGGCCATGCGGATTCCGCCCAAAAGCCTGCATCCAGTGACGCTTGGCCGCCGAAACTGGCTACTGCCGCCTGCCAATCACGGCCAGGACCTGTGCCACCATCTCCTCCGGTGTGTCGATGACGTCCTGGTAGTAGTAGCGGAGCGACGTGAAACCCTGCACCGCCGACTCGTTGTTGCGCCGGTGGTCCTTCTTTACCTGTGTCCAGTTCCCGTGTTGTCGCCCGTCCAGTTCAACTATCAGCCAGCCTTCGACCAGCAGATCCACATACCCCACCCCGTCGAGGTACACCTGGGTATCCACGTGGAGGCCAGCCTTTCGAAAATAAGTGCGGGCCAAGGTTTCCAGTAGGGAATCGGCGCCTCGGTCCACCCAGTCGAGTACCTCGAGTGCCCTGCCGTTTCGTTTTCCGGGAAGCCGTTCCCGCAGGAAATCCACCGTCATGTCGCCTCTGGCCACAGCGCACTCCACCATCACCAGCGATTCGTGAAAGGGACGGCATCGCAAGGCATGGACCAGTACGTCGCCGAGGGATGCAACGGGCCGGTTGGCGTGCGGAGGAAGAAGCAACCCTCCGTGGTGGACGTCGCCGTAGCCCTGATCCTCACGACGGTGGTGGACATGCCGGGGGCCGGAAGGATCCACCACCCACAGGCCGTAGAAGGGAGCCGCACTGACGCATGTCAACAACTGGCGCCGGCTCAGCAGGGCAATGTCCCCAGGTGCCGCCGTCGCCAGTGTGTACAGTCCCCGTTCCGGTTGCAGAACGCCTCCCTGCAGAACGCCGCGGCGTACCGCCCGGCGGAGAGCGGCGTCATCGACGCCCAGCCGTGCGAGAGTAGGCCTCCGTGCGGCACCTCCGCAGAGTGTCAGAGCTTTAACCACGTCCATCTGGCCATGCTGACTCCGGATGCACACCGGCACATACCCGCGGACTGCCGTATGTGGACAACGCATCGGGCAAACTCGTGTCACTCGGGACAGATTATTGGCGTCAGCGGCGTGGGCCGACCCCGGAATTCCGGGCCCCGGATGCCCATCAACGGCAAGAGGCTGCCTGCTGTGACATGAAAGTCACGGCAGGCAGCCTCGGTCGCAAAATTCGATTGGTCAGCCTGAGCCGAGGAATAATCAGTCCGGGAAAACTAGTCCATGCCGCGGAGGTCCAGGACGAGCTCGGTGTCGCCGTCGGCCTGCAGCAGCACGGGGATGCCCCAGTCCTGCTGGTACAGGTGGCAGGCGGCGTGGTCCGGGATCTCGCCATCCTCTGTTTCCGGGCCGTCGCAGGCCGCGGCGCGCGCCGTAAGGTGCAGCACGCCCTCCGGGACGTCGGAGGCAAGCTCCAGCGTCCGCAGCAGGCCCACTGACGTTCCGCCACCGGCCACCAGCAGTTCGGGCGGAGTGGAGGAGATCTTCAGCTGGGTGGGGTCGCCCCAGCGGTCATCGAGCTTCTGCCCGGTGGGCGCGGTGAAGCGGACCGTGAGTTCCAGCAGGCCGGGAGCCACAGGGCTCTTCGGCCGGTGCGTCTGAGCTGCGCCTTCGTCCACTTGCTGGGCGTCCTTGGGAATGGGAACGTACACCAGCTGGTGCTTGTTGGCCTCCACCACCACAAGCAGCGGCTCGGCGCCGGCAACCTGCGTGTGGTCAACAATGACATCGGAGGGCTCGGACAGGCCACGGGCCAGTGTGGAAACGGTCCGGGACGCAGGGTCGTAGCGCCGCACGGCACCGTTGTAGGTATCTGCGATTGCCACTGAGCCGTCCGGCAGCACCGTTACACCGAGCGGGTGCTGGAGGCGCGCTTCGGAGCCTTCGCCGTCACGGAAGCCGAAGTCGAAGAGGCCCTTGCCCACCGCAGACTCCACGGTGACGGAACCGTCGTCGGCAACCACCAGCTTGCGCAGTGCCGAAGTTTCGGAGTCAGCCACCCAGATGTTTCCCTCGGCGTCCTCCGCCAGGCCGGACGGCTGGGCGAACCAGGCTTCGTGGGCGGGCCCGTCGAGGAGCCCTTCCAGCCCGTTGCCGGCCACAATCGCCACGGCGCCGGACAGCGGATCGAAGCTGAAAATCTGGTGGACACCGGCCATGGCAATCACAACAGCGCCGAGCTTCGCGGACCACACAACATCCCACGGCGAGCTCAGCGCAACGTCAAGCGGACTGTTGCCGAGCGAGCCGCCGAAGCCGGCGCCGTCCTCGTCAACCCGGGCAGGCCCGGTTTCCAGCAGTCGCTGCACACCGTTGCCGGCCAGCGTAGTGGCAGTCCCGTCTGCCAGGGACAGCCCCCGGAGCCGGTGGTTCACGGAATCGGCAATCACGACGTCGTAGCCCGTCTTTGCTGCCACATCTTCCGGCAGCAGGACAAGACCCTGCGGTTCGTTGAACTGCGCCGCGGCTGCATCTCCGATGCCGGCGCCGTCGGCGTATCCCTTGACGCCGGAGCCGAACGTCGCCACCTCAGTCTGGAAGTCGCCGGCCAGTTCCACGAGCCGGTGGTGACCGGTGTCCGTCACAAGCCAGGATCCGGCGTCGGACGCGTTACCCGAAGGGCCGCCGGCAACGGTAGCTGAATTGCCCGATCCCCGACCCGCCGGAAGGTAGAGGGCCTTGCCAGGGAAGCGCAGGGTTCCCGACGTCGGCTCCGGCGCCACATAGGGGCCGTCGCCGCGGTGAAGTGTCCCCTTGGCCTCGTGCTCGGCGATCAGTTCGGGAATGAGCACGGCGAGGCCGTCGGCGTGGCCTTCGCCGGAGAGGTGCGCCACGATGTAGCCCTCGGGGTCGATGACCACCAGGGTGGGCCAGGCCCGGGCCGTGTAGGCCTTCCACGTGTCCAGCTCTGGATCATCCAGCACGGGGTGGCGGATCTCGTAGCGTTCCACGGCCGCGGCAAGCGCCACGGGATCGGCCTCGTGCTCGAACTTGGGCGAGTGCACCCCCACGGTCACCAGGACGTCCGAGTACTGTGCCTCAAGCGGGCGCAGCTCATCAAGGACGTGCAGGCAGTTGATGCAGCAGAAAGTCCAGAAATCCAGCAGCACGATCTTGCCGCGCAAGGCTTCGAGGTCCAGGGACTTGCCGCCGGTGTTCAGCCAGTTGCGCCCCACCAGTTCGGAGGCGCGGACCCGGAGGTGGGTGCGTACGGTTTCGCTCATCAGCGTCCTTCCAGCTTTGGGTTGCGTTCAGCCAGCTTGGCGTCGCGTTCGGCCAGTTTGGCAAACATATCGTTGTAAGCGGTCAGATCGGCGTCGTTATTCCTGTCCGCCGCACGGTCGGTGCGCTTGGATTCCCGGTCGTCGGAACGGGACCACATGACGGCGACGCCGATCGCCACCAGAAGCGTCGGCACTTCGCCGATGCCCCAAGCCACCGCGCCGCCCATCTGCTGGTCCAGCAGCGCGGACGGTCCCCACGTGCGGCCGAGGTTGCCGAAGTAGTCCGCGGCCAGCAGCCCGGTTCCGCCCATGATGGCCACACCGAAGAAGGCGTGGAAGCCCATGGTGGCCAGCAGCAGAAGGAGCCGCATGGGGTACGGCGCCCGGCGGGGCAGCGGGTCCGTCCCCAGCATGCTGAGCACAAAGATGTAGCCGGTCAGCGCGAAGTGCAGGTTCATCAGCTCGTGGCCCACGTGGTCACGCATGGCGAAGCCGAAGGCGTCCGAGTAGTAGAAAAGCACGATCGAGCCGGCGAAGTTCGCCGCGGCAAACAAAGGGTGTGTCACCAGTTGGGAAAACTTCGAGTGCACAAACAGCAACAGCCATTCCCGCAGGCCCCTCGAGCCGTCCCCGCGCGCGGGCAGCGCGCGCAGCGCCAGCGTCACGGGAGCGCCGAGGACCAGGAAGATGGGCGCCACCATGGTCAGTGCCATATGGTCCACCATGTGCGCGGAGAACAGCACGCGCCCATAGACCGACGGCGGCCCGGACGTGATGAACGTCAGCACCAGCAGGCCGATCACCCAGTTGACGGACCGGAACCATTTCCATTTGTCGCCGCGCCGCCGCACCTTGGCCACACCAAGGAAGTACGCCGCAAGTCCGAAGAGCGCCACCGCGATCCAGAGCCAGTCCAGGCGCCATTCCGTGAGCCAGCGTTCGGGTGTCAGCTCAGGCGGCAGCTCGTAGCCTGTCAGGATGAACGCCGGAGACGCATCCGGGGCAAAGGTGGTGGGCTGCGGAGGAGCTGATCGGCTCAGGGCCACGGCGATGCCGGACGTGGCGCCCATGACCAGGAGCTCCACCAGAATCAGCTGCCACAGCACACGGCGCGATGACATGACTGACCCCGTGCGGCTGAGCTGCGGGATGACCCACTGCCTGTGCATTAAACCGATGCCTCCCAGCACCAACGCGGCCGCGGTCTTGGCCAGAACCAACTGGCCGTACGCTGAGCCGAACAGATCCGCCCAGTTTGTGATGCGGATGCTGGCGTTGATCACACCGGAGGCAAATACCAGGACGAAGGCGAAGCCGGCCAGCGCGGAGAATCTGCGGAGGGTGGGCTCGGTGATATCGGCCGGTCCGCCGGCCTTGCCGCCGGCCTTCGCCCCGGCTTTTCCGCCGGAAAGTATCCCGGAAAGCACGGCCAGCATGATGATGCCGCCCACCCAGGTGCAGACTCCCACCAGGTGCAGGCCCAGGGAGTTGATGGCGCCTTCGTGGTCATCCGAACTTGAGGAGTGGCCGATCAATGCCGTTGGCACCAGCCCGATCAGGGCCAATACAAGGGTGAGGGCCAGCCCGCTCAGGGAACGCACGCCGAAGAGCGCTGTGGTGACAATGGCCGCGATGATGGTCACCGTCAGCCAGGCCTGGCCGGTCTCGATGTCCGTCATGAAGTACACCAGGGCGCGGGTGAACTCTGCGTCCCCAGAAATCCCCTGCCCCGCCACGTCCGAGTATGTCAGCACCAGCACCGCAATGGCAGAGAGGGTCCAGACGGCACCGGCAGCTGCAGCTACGCCGAGGGCCCGGGTGAACGCCGGGTGCTCGGGGGATCCATTGTCCTTGGAACGCGAACCGCGCAGGCTCCTCGGCAGAATGCCGACGGCGAAGATCAGGCCGCCGATCACAGTGGCCAGGGAGACGTTGTGGATGGCCTTGCTGACGGGAAGGCCCCAGCGGACCAGCCAGCCCGGATCGGACACGGCACGCGAGGCGGCAGCCCCGGAGAACAGCAGGGCTGCTGTCAGCCCAAGCAGCAGGGCCACAAGGCCGGCGAGCTGCCACGGCCGGGGGATCCCGGCGGCATCGGCAGCGTAGCTCTGCACTCCCGTATCGGGGGCAGGCTCGGGGGCTGTGGCACGGGATTTTGCAGCTTGGGGCACCTGTCCATTGTCCGCTACCGGTGCCTGCGCAGCGAATCGGGGGTGAAACGCAAAAGGAGCGGCAACCCGAAGGTTGCCGCTCCAATCAAGCTGTGAAGAAGAAAACTACTTCTTCTTGGCTACAGCAGCCTTCAGCTTGGAGCCGGCGGTCAGCTTAACGCTGTGGCCTGCTGCGATCTGGATGGTCTCGCCGGTCTGAGGGTTGCGGCCGGTACGGGCTGCACGGTCGGTGCGTTCAACTGCGAGCCAGCCCGGGATGGTGATCTTCTCGCCGGCGGCGACAGAGGTCTCGAAAACCTCGAACAGTGCATCGAGCACGGAGTTGACGGCTGCCTGGCTGGTGCCGGCCTTGCCTGCTACCTCTGCAACAAGTTCACTACGGTTCTTAGCCATTTATGTCCTCCTGGACGGTCATGATTTCTGGAGCCTGAACGCGGCATGCGTACAAGCCACTGTTCGAAAACTTACCAGCTTGCACCGACGCGTACGGCAAATTCCGCGTGTTTCCGCGACTTTTTGACCAAAATCACCGGATTTCCGGGCGTTTTGGCCCGAATTTCGCCCAAAGCGGACGCCCCGGACGGTTTCCGGCGCCGGGATTCGGGCTCTGCGCGGCAGCTGGCGGGCCGGGCAACGCATCCATCCCCCTCTTGCATTTCTAAATGCAGATCCAAGGACGCACGACGGCGGCCGGCTGGCCTGGGTGGCGACACCAAGGCTTTGGCGAACCGGCTTGAGTTGGTGGCTCGTGGTGCTGCGGATTGGGTTGTTAAACGGGCGTGGCCCCGTCGCAGTGACGGGGCCGTGGAGTGTGAAGGGGTTGTGTTTTGTGTTGGGTGGTTAATGTGGGAGAGCCCCCGACCTGGTGGTTGGGGGCTCTCGACCTTTTTTTAATGGTTGTCCGGCGGTGACCTACTCTCCCACACCCTCCCGGGTGCAGTACCATCGGCGCTGTGGGTCTTAGCTTCCGGGTTCGGAATGGGACCGGGCGTTTCCCCCACGCTATGACCGCCGTAACCCTTGCTCCCGTCCCGCACACCGGGGTGTGGGGTGGGAAATCTGGTGTTACAACTGTGGTGTTGTTATTCAGTTGTGGTGTTCCCTGCAACAAGCCGGTAAGGGTTTGTTGTTTGGGAACCACATAGTGGACGCAAGCAGTCTTGTTTCTTTGTACCACCCTTGGTGTGAACGTCTTTTGAAGGATCCGTTCACGGGTGGTGTGTGGTGTAAGTTATCGGCCTATTAGTACCGGTCAGCTTCACGAGTCGTTAGTCCTCGCTTCCACATCCGGCCTATCAACCCAGTGGTCTGGCTGGGGGCCTCTCACACCCGAGGGTGTATGGAAATCTCATCTCGAAGCGAGCTTCCCGCTTAGATGCTTTCAGCGGTTATCCCATCCGAACGTAGCTAATCAGCGGTGCACTTGGCAGTACAACTGACACACCAGAGGTTCGTCCGTCCCGGTCCTCTCGTACTAAGGACAGCCCTTCTCAAATTTCCTGCGCGCGCAGCGGATAGGGACCGAACTGTCTCACGACGTTCTAAACCCAGCTCGCGTACCGCTTTAATGGGCGAACAGCCCAACCCTTGGGACCTACTCCAGCCCCAGGATGCGACGAGCCGACATCGAGGTGCCAAACCATGCCGTCGATATGGACTCTTGGGCAAGATCAGCCTGTTATCCCCGAGGTACCTTTTATCCGTTGAGCGACGGCCATTCCACAATGTACCGCCGGATCACTAGTCCCGACTTTCGTCCCTGCTTGAGATGTCTCTCTCACAGTCAAGCTCCCTTGTGCACTTACACTCGACACCTGATTGCCAACCAGGCTGAGGGAACCTTTGGGCGCCTCCGTTACTTTTTAGGAGGCAACCGCCCCAGTTAAACTACCCATCAGGCACTGTCCCTGACCCGGATTACGGGCCGAAGTTAGATGTCCAAAGTGACCAGAGTGGTATTTCAACGATGACTCCACCCGAACTGGCGTCCGGGTTTCAACGTCTCCCACCTATCCTACACAAGCCACTCCGAACACCAATACCAAACTATAGTAAAGGTCTCGGGGTCTTTCCGTCCTGCTGCGCGTAACGAGCATCTTTACTCGTACTGCAATTTCGCCGAGTTTATGGTTGAGACAGCGGGGAAGTCGTTACTCCATTCGTGCAGGTCGGAACTTACCCGACAAGGAATTTCGCTACCTTAGGATGGTTATAGTTACCACCGCCGTTTACTGGGGCTTGAATTCTCAGCTTCGCCTTGCGGCTAACCGGTCCTCTTAACCTTCCAGCACCGGGCAGGAGTCAGTCCGTATACATCGTCTTGCGACTTCGCACGGACCTGTGTTTTTAGTAAACAGTCGCTTCCCCCTGGTCTCTGCGGCCCCTGCACGCTCCCCACAGCAAGTGTGGTTCACGATGGGGGCCCCCCTTCTCCCGAAGTTACGGGGGCATTTTGCCGAGTTCCTTAACCATAATTCTCTCGATCGCCTTAGTATTCTCTACCTGATCACCTGTGTCGGTTTGGGGTACGGGCGGCTAAAACCTCGCGTCGATGCTTTTCTAGGCAGCATAGGATCACTGAATCCCCCCTCACGGGAGTCCCATCGGGTCTCAGGCATCATGAACAGCGGATTTGCCTACCGTTCGCCCTACATCCTTGGACCGGGACTACCATCGCCCGGCTCAGCTACCTTCCTGCGTCACACCTGTTAATACGCTTACCTCCCAGGATCAGGTCCCGCGCTCCACCAAAACCCGCACACCCCGAAGGGCGATTGGGCAGGTCTCGGGCAGTTAGTATCCCCTGTTCAGCATGGACGGTTTTTCGCCGGTACGGGAATATCAACCCGTTGTCCATCGACTACGCCTGTCGGCCTCGCCTTAGGTCCCGACTTACCCAGGGCAGATTAGCTTGACCCTGGAACCCTTGATCATTCGGCGGACGGGTTTCTCACCCGTCTTTCGCTACTCATGCCTGCATTCTCACTCGTGTAGGCTCCACCGCTGGTTTACACCGCGACTTCACTGCCCACACGACGCTCCCCTACCACTCCAGACGCCTGAACCAGAAGAACAAGTCTCCGGCTTAGCTAATATCTGAAATCCACAACTTCGGCGGTGTACTTGAGCCCCGCTACATTGTCGGCGCGGAATCACTTGACCAGTGAGCTATTACGCACTCTTTTAAGGATGGCTGCTTCTAAGCCAACCTCCTGGTTGTCTTCGCAACTCCACATCCTTTCCCACTTAGCACACGCTTAGGGGCCTTAGTTGGTGGTCTGGGCTGTTTCCCTCTCGACTATGAAGCTTATCCCCCACAGTCTCACTGCTGCGCTCTCACTTACCGGCATTCGGAGTTTGGCTGACGTCAGTAACCTTGTAGGGCCCATTAGCCATCCAGTAGCTCTACCTCCGGTAAGAAACACGCAACGCTGCACCTAAATGCATTTCGGGGAGAACCAGCTATCACGAAGTTTGATTGGCCTTTCACCCCTACCCACAGCTCATCCCCTCCATTTTCAACTGAAGTGGGTTCGGTCCTCCACGACGTCTTACCGTCGCTTCAACCTGGCCATGGGTAGATCACTTCGCTTCGGGTCTAGATCACGCCACTGCAACGCCCTGTTCAGACTCGCTTTCGCTACGGCTTCCCCACACGGGTTAACCTCGCGACGTAACACTAACTCGCAGGCTCATTCTTCAAAAGGCACGCCGTCACCAGAATCAGACTGGCTCCGACGGATTGTAAGCACACGGTTTCAGGTACTGTTTCACTCCCCTCCCGGGGTACTTTTCACCTTTCCCTCACGGTACTGGTCCGCTATCGGTCATTAGGGAGTATTTAGGCTTATCAGGTGGTCCTGACAGATTCGCACGGGATTTCTCGGGCCCCGTGCTACTTGGGATACTTCCCAGGCGGTACACAACATTTCGGTTACGGGGCTCACACCCTCTCTGGCCGGCCTTTCAAGACCGTTCACCTATGCCTGTACTACTCACCTCACTGTCCCGGCAGAGACAGAACGGAAAGTCCCACAACCCCGACCATGCAACGCCCGCCGGCTATCACACATGGAACGGTTTAGCCTGATCCGCGTTCGCTCGCCACTACTGACGGAATCACTGTTGTTTTCTCTTCCTGCGGGTACTGAGATGTTTCACTTCCCCGCGTTCCCCCCACGCACCCTATGTGTTCAGATGCGGGTCACCAGATCACTCGCGCGCCTGGCGGGGTTTCCCCATTCGGACACCCTGGGATCACAGTCCGGTTATCGACTCCCCCAGGCTTATCGCAGATTCCTACGTCCTTCTTCGGCTCCTAATGCCAAGGCATCCACCGTGTGCTCTTAAAAACTTGACCACAAAAGATCAAAAAAACTAATTCACGAGAGAACCACAGAAACCACCCACACACACACCATCCCGAAAGACAGCACACGCACGGACAGATCCAGGTTCATATTCTTGGAAATTGCTTCTTATAAAAGATGCTCGCGTCCACTATGTAGTTCTCAAACAACAACCCCAAACCACACACCCCACACACAACCCCCGAAGGAGAACCACGTGCGTGATCGATGCAGCCAGGAAACCAGAAACAAACAAAACCCGCGGACACGGCAAAAGCCATGAACCCGCGGCCCTGTTGCCTCAGGACCCAACAGTGTGCCAAACACTAAACCACCCACTCACCCCCGCACCGTTCCAGGCACCCTCCCGAAGGAAAACACCGTACTAAGCACCGGAGAAAACCGGCAGCCGCTATTCGCTGATATTCCACCCATGAGCACCCGCCGCGGAACAATCGTCCGCGAAACGGGCTGTACTCCTGACAACCCCCGCCCCCCGCATACACGGAAAACAGGACATTGTAGGTGCTCCTTAGAAAGGAGGTGATCCAGCCGCACCTTCCGGTACGGCTACCTTGTTACGACTTAGTCCCAATCGCCAGTCCCACCTTCGACAGCTCCCTCCCACAAGGGGTTAGGCCACCGGCTTCGGGTGTTACCAACTTTCGTGACTTGACGGGCGGTGTGTACAAGGCCCGGGAACGTATTCACCGCAGCGTTGCTGATCTGCGATTACTAGCGACTCCGACTTCATGGGGTCGAGTTGCAGACCCCAATCCGAACTGAGACCGGCTTTTTGGGATTAGCTCCACCTCACAGTATCGCAACCCTTTGTACCGGCCATTGTAGCATGCGTGAAGCCCAAGACATAAGGGGCATGATGATTTGACGTCGTCCCCACCTTCCTCCGAGTTGACCCCGGCAGTCTCCTATGAGTCCCCGCCATAACGCGCTGGCAACATAGAACGAGGGTTGCGCTCGTTGCGGGACTTAACCCAACATCTCACGACACGAGCTGACGACAACCATGCACCACCTGTGAACCGGCCTCAAAGAGGGGAGCACATCTCTGCGCTTTTCCAGTCCATGTCAAGCCTTGGTAAGGTTCTTCGCGTTGCATCGAATTAATCCGCATGCTCCGCCGCTTGTGCGGGCCCCCGTCAATTCCTTTGAGTTTTAGCCTTGCGGCCGTACTCCCCAGGCGGGGCACTTAATGCGTTAGCTACGGCGCGGAAAACGTGGAATGTCCCCCACACCTAGTGCCCAACGTTTACGGCATGGACTACCAGGGTATCTAATCCTGTTCGCTCCCCATGCTTTCGCTCCTCAGCGTCAGTTAATGCCCAGAGACCTGCCTTCGCCATCGGTGTTCCTCCTGATATCTGCGCATTTCACCGCTACACCAGGAATTCCAGTCTCCCCTACATCACTCTAGTCTGCCCGTACCCACCGCAGATCCGGAGTTGAGCCCCGGACTTTCACGGCAGACGCGACAAACCGCCTACGAGCTCTTTACGCCCAATAATTCCGGATAACGCTTGCGCCCTACGTATTACCGCGGCTGCTGGCACGTAGTTAGCCGGCGCTTCTTCTGCAGGTACCGTCACTTTCGCTTCTTCCCTACTGAAAGAGGTTTACAACCCGAAGGCCGTCATCCCTCACGCGGCGTCGCTGCATCAGGCTTGCGCCCATTGTGCAATATTCCCCACTGCTGCCTCCCGTAGGAGTCTGGGCCGTGTCTCAG